>JAFWTC010000064.1 GCA_017519045.1 Candidatus Methanomethylophilaceae archaeon | reverse complement strand
GGTAGTCCCCACGCATGTGGGGGTGATCCCGTCCGCAAGGTCCTGGTCGCCCTGATGTCCGCGTAGTCCCCACGCATGTGGGGGTGATCCCAGCATGTACCCGTGGGCGATGACCCTGCCCAGGTAGTCCCCACGCATGTGGGGGTGATCCCGGGACGCAGGGGACCGCCTCGCTGGCGATGGGGTAGTCCCCACGCATGTGGGGGTGATCCCTCCGGGATAGGCGGGAGGTCCATCGCGAGTTTGTAGTCCCCACGCATGTGGGGGTGATCCCGTCAAGGAGCAGGTGCGGACGGTGACGATCTTGTAGTCCCCACGAATGTGGGGGTGATCCTAAGCAGTAGAGTAAAGGCCGTGTCCAATATCGGTAGTCCCCACGCATGTGGGGGTGATCCCGATGCGGGGGGAGTCCCCACCGTGTCCGTCATGTAGTCCCCACGCATGTGGGGGTGATCCCCTCGAATACAACCTCTGGGACCTCCAGGTCTGGTAGTCCCCACGCATGTGGGGGTGATCCCTCGACGTATCCCGTGATAGCTCCGGCGGCCTGGTAGTCCCCGCATGTGCGGGGGTGATCCCTATCCGTTCAAGTACACCACCTTGTTCGGCCTATAGTCCCCGCATGTGCGGGGGTGGTACTCAGGAATAGTACCCGTCCATTCCCGCCTTGCGATCCCTGAGCTTCCTCTCGATCCCTTCGTAGTACTCCAGGACATCGGGCTTGACGGACGGCATTATCGTCGCCAGGGCCTTGTCGAAGTCCTCCGGCCTCACCGTCTTCGCATCGCGGTCGCGCCTGTATGCGCATAGCGCCGCCTCCCTGCATAGGGCAGCGAGGTCCGCGCCCACGTATCCGTCCGTGCGCCTGGCCAGCGATTCCAGGTCGACCTTCTCGAGTGGCATTTTGGACGAGTGGATCCTCAGTATGCTGACTCTGGATTCCAAGTCCGGCTTCCCGATCAGCACCATGCTGTCGAATCTCCCCGGCCTCAGAAGCGCCGGGTCTATCATGTCCGGGCGGTTGGTCGCGCCCATGACGAACACGTCGCCGGCGTTCTCGATCCCGTCCATCGACGTCAGAAGCTGCGCCACCATCCTCTCCGAGAACCTCCCCTCGCCCTCGCCGCGGACCGGCGCCATCGAATCTATCTCGTCGAAGAATATTATGCACGGGGCCATCTGCTTGGCGCGCCTGAACGTCTGCCTTATCGCCTTCTCGCTGTCGCCCACCCATTTCACAATGAGCTCCGGGCCGCTCACGGATATGAAGTTGGTCCCGGCCTCGT
Organism: Candidatus Methanomethylophilaceae archaeon; assembly: GCA_017519045.1. Taxonomy (GTDB): domain Archaea; phylum Thermoplasmatota; class Thermoplasmata; order Methanomassiliicoccales; family Methanomethylophilaceae; genus Methanoprimaticola. The sequence continues at coordinate 1,546 of JAFWTC010000064.1, read as the reverse complement.
TGGCCATCGCCTTCGCCACCAGCGTCTTCCCGGTTCCGGGCGGCCCGTACAGGAGTATTCCCCTGGACGGCGGTATCCCGAGCCTCTCGAAGGCCTCCCGGTTGCGGTCGGTGACGAACACCTCCTCCAGCCTCCTCCTGACGTCGTCCAGGCCGCCTATGTCGTCCCAGGTGACCTTCGGTATCTCCGCGACGACCCCCCTCATCCCGCTGGGCTCCATGTCCGCGGCGGCCGCCCCGAAGTCGGCCATGGTCACGGTCATCCCCTCCAGGACGGCGTTCGGTATGGGCAGGTGCGGGTCTATGTCGCTCTTCCTGCGGCCGAGGCACCTCATGGCGGCCTCCCTGCAAAGCGCGGCAAGGTCGGCTCCGGTGAACCCCTGCGTCACCGTGGCGAGCCTGTCCAGGTCCACGTCGTCCGCCAGGGGCATGTTCTTCGTGTGCACGTCCAGGATGTCCCTGCGCGCCCTTCTCCCGGGGATCCCGATCTCGATCTCCCTGTCGAACCTCCCCGGCCTCCTAAGCGCCGGGTCCAGGGCGTCCTCCCGGTTGGTCGCGCCTATGACTATCACGTCGTCGCTGCTCCCGAGGCCGTCCATCAGGGTCAGCAGCTGGGCCACCACCCTTCTTTCGGCGTCGCCTCCGGCCACGTCGCGGCTCGGCGCTATGGAATCTATCTCGTCCAGGAACACTATGCTGGGGGCCTTCGCGGCGGCCGCCTTGAAGACGTCCCTGAGCCTCTCCTCGCTCCCTCCGCGGTACTGGCTGATTATCTCCGGTCCGCGCACGGAGAACAGCGTCGCTCCCGACTCGTTGGCCACCGCCTCGGCGATGAGGGTCTTCCCTGTGCCCGGCGGCCCGTACAGCAGAACGCCCTTGGGCGCCTCTATCCCGAGCCTGTCGAACAGCTCCGGGTGCTTAAGCGGGAGCTCCACGGTCTCTCTGATTTTCCTTATCTCCTCGGACAGCCCCCCGACGTCGTCGTATGTGGCCCTCTGGCGGTCCGCATGTCCGGCCCCCTTCCTTCTGGGGGAGCCGGAGACGCATATCTCGGTCTTCTCGGTGACCATCACTGGGCCTTCCGGAACCGTGGACGCGACGCAGAAGGTGGACCTGTTGCCCATGAGGGCGACGTTGGGGACTATGATGTTCGTGTCCTCCACCAGCGGCCTTCCCATCAGGCCCTTCAGGAACACGTTCTCTATCCCCTTCTCGAAGCGGATCGCCTTCCCCTCGGGTATGTTCGGGCACAGCGTGACGCTGACCGCCGGCCTGGGCTCGCACTTCCTGACGACGACGTTCTCGTCCACGCTGACGCCGGCGTCGGTCCTGGTGAGTCCGTCTATGCAGATCGTCCCCAGCCCCTCCTCCTCCGGAGGGCACTTGAACACCTTGGCGACGACCGCGCGCTTGCCGAGTATCTCTATGACGTCCCCTACGTCGGTATCCAGCTCGGCGCGGGCGGCGGCGTCTATCCTGGCGCGTCCGTATCCGGCCTCCGACTGGCTCTTGGCCATGGCCACCTTGAGGGTCATCTGTCTCGGCAT
>JAFWTC010000063.1 GCA_017519045.1 Candidatus Methanomethylophilaceae archaeon | reverse complement strand
GGGCACTACTGCACCGACGACTTCGTGGTCCTGTATGCGAACGTCAGGGACGGATACGTCTTCGAAGGCTGGTACGACGAAGACGGCGAAATCCTGTGCAGGGACGAGGAATTCGACTTCTTCGCCGAGAACATAAAGTATTACGCGAAGACCACGAAGGGCGCCTACGTGGAGATAATCCATATGGACGGGCTCATCACGTCCGACAGCCAGACATACAGGCTGGGGGAGACCGCGACGGCCGTCGCCCTGACCTGCGGGAATGATATGCCCTCGTTCAAGGGATGGTACGACCAGGACGGGAAGCTGATCTCCAAGAACCCCTCATATGAGTTCGTCGCCAAGGAGGACGTCCGCCTCGTCGCCATGAGCGACAGCAGGTTCTTCTACGGGGACGAGAGGCTGGACTGGAAGGTCTCCTTCGCCTCGGCTGCGAGGAACGTGTCCGTGTCGCTCTACGACGGATACTCCGGTGACCTCATAGAGGACCTGGGAGACTCCCTTCGCGGGACGTCATACCTGATCCCGGGCAAGTACGTCGTGAAGGCGACCGGCACGCTTTCCGACGGCACGACGGTCACGGAGGCCAGCGAATACGACATCGCCGGGAACATAAAGCGCATGTACTACTGGCTCTCCGACAAGAAGACGTACCACATCGAATGGACGGCCTTGGAGGACGACTACCTCCGCTTCACCAACTCCAAGGCGGAGAGGAGCCCGTACACCGAATCCGAAGAGGAGGAGTTCATAGACATAAGCTCCAGGAGCATCCTCTCGCTGGCCGACGCCCTGTCGAAGGCGACAGAGGGGATGACCAGCCTCGAAAGGGCCGACTGCGTCCTCAAGTTCGTCCAGCGGTGCACAGAGTACGGGTATGACGACCTGATCACCGACGACGGGGAATACTGGAAGTACCCGCTGGAGACCATCGTCCAGAGGCAGGGGGACTGCGAGGACACCTCCCTCCTGTACGCCTGCCTGATGGCGGCGATGGGGTACGACACGATCGTGCTCATCTACGACGGGTACGAATACGCGGGAATCGGCCATGCGGCGGCGGGAGTGGCCCTGAACTACGTTCCAGACGGCTCATATTACAAGATAAACGGCAAGAAGTACTACTACTGCGAGACCACCAGCGACGTCATGGACGTCGGCGAGGACATAGAGGAGTACGAATCGGCCAGATACATGTTCATCGTATGAAAACGATGAAATGCCTAGAGGAGGATGACTCCTCATGAAGTACAGATGCAGCCTGTGCGGCTACGTATACGACGAGAACGAGACCGGGGTCAAGTTCGAGGACCTGCCCGACGACTGGGTGTGCCCCCAGTGCGGGGAGCCGAAGTCCGAGTTCGAGCCTCTCGACTGACCTCGCGCCTTCCTCATGCGGAAAAGCATAAGCAGGAGCACCGCCACCACGGCGACGGCGACCACGCCGGCCGCAGACCCGATGACAACCACCTGGTCCGGAAAGGCGGCTATTGCGATAGACATGACCATCAGGACGGCGGCGAGCAGCACCGCGACCTTGACGAGAGGGCCTTTGATCATGACGCCGCCATCCCCTAACCTTTTGAAGTACTCTTCCCTGGAAGAGTCAGCCGGAGGCGTCCATGACCGACCCCGCCGAGCTATGCAGCGAAGCCGCGGAATGCTTCGGGTCCGATCCGGAGAGGTCCTTCGCCCTCTTCAGGGAAGCCGCTGAGGCAGGATACCCCAACGCGTTCTTCGGGATGGCGGAGGTCCTGATGTCGGGAAGCCTGAAGGACCCCGACCCTGAATGGGCGGAGGAGCTCTACCGCGTCGCGGCGAAGGCCGGCCATCCCCCGTCCATGTACCGTCTGGGCATGCTGTTCTCGGGGGCGATGGGCCACCCGGAGGATCCGGCGGAATGCAGGAGATGGTTCGAGGCGGCCGCGGAGGCCGGGATGGCTGAAGCCTACCCGGAGCTGGCGGAGATATACCTTTGCGGATACGGAGGGGCCGCCGACGAGAGGAGATCGTTCGAGATGCTCAGGAAAGGCCAGGAGGCGGGGGATGCGATGTCCGCCTTCAAGCTGGGATGCATGTACTCGGACGGGATAGGCATCGACAGGGACGAGAAGGAGGCCGTGCGCATGTTCCGCATAGCCGCGTACAAGGGGGTCCCGGAGGCGCAGTTCAAGATGGGCGTCGTCGCCCAGGAGGACCCGTCAGAGAGCGACCTTCCCGCCAGGGAATGGTACAGGCGCGCGGCCGAGGCCGGACTGCCGGCGGCGATGGTGAACCTGGCCACCATGCTCTACGAGGGCAAGGGGGCAGAAAGGGACCTGGGGAAGGCCTTCGCCCTCTACTCGGAGGCGGCGGAGCTTGGAGACGGGGACGCCATGTTCATGGCCGGCCGGATGGCGTTCGAAGGGATAGGGACGGAAAGGGATCCAGCCAAGGGGATGGAGCTCTTCGTCCGCGCCGCGGCGGCAGGGAACCGCATGGCGGAGGAGCTCGTGTCGGAGATCAGGCGCAAGCAGAACACCCAGATAATCAGGATAGACGGGGCCGACTACGATATTCGTAGAGACGCGTGATTCCATTCGAATGCGGGAATCCGCACTCCCGATTATTACGAATAACGAACCTCTGAACAACGTATAAATCTTTTAATAAGATACGGTTCGGCATGAGCACTAGGGCGGGAATCGACCTCGGAACCACTTATTCTGCCGTGGCGTACTACGACGAGACCACGGGCAAGCCGATTATACTCAACAACTCCTACGACAAGGAGCTGACCCCCTCCGTCATAAGCTTCCTGGATGACGGGGACGTGCTCATAGGCGAGGAGGCCGCCGACATGATGTCCTCCGGCGTAGGCACATGCATCAGCGCCTTCAAGAGGATGATGGGGGACGACAAGGTGCTCGTGTCCGCCGGCGGCAAGGACTACACGTCGGAGAACCTCTCTACGCTGCTGCTCAAGCGCCTCATCGACGATGCCAGCGCCAGGCTGAGGAAGAAGATCGACGAGGTCGTCATCACGGTTCCCGCATACTTCGACAACGATTGCAGGAGGTCCACCATCAGGGCGGGCGAGGCCTGCGGCGTCAAGGTGCTCAACCTCATCAACGAGCCCACCTCCGCCGCGCTCTACTACGGATACAAGCACGCCGACCTCAAGACGGTCATGGTGTACGACCTCGGGGGAGGGACCTTCGACGTCAACATCATCAACTTCGAGAACGGGAAGACCACCGTCCTCGGCACCGACGGGAACCGCCTGCTGGGCGGGAAGGACTGGGACAAGGCCCTCATGGACATCGCCTGCGACCGCTTCAGGGACGAGTACGAGATAGACCCCCGCCTGGACCCCGTGTGCAGCGCGGAGCTCATGTCGCAGGCCGAGGACAAGAAGAGGATCCTCTCCAAGGCGAACAGCACCCTGTTCCAGATAGACTACCAGGGGTGCAGCGCCAGGTACAACATCACCAGGGAGGAGTTCGAGGACGCGTCCGAGGAGCACCTCATGGCCACCAAGAACATCTGCGACAGGCTCCTGAACACCATCTCCATGAAATGGAGCGACATCGACGAGATACTCCTGATCGGAGGGTCCAGCAGGATGCCCATGGTCGCCTCGTTCCTCCAGGCCACCACCGGCCTTGTCGCCGTCCAGCACCCCGACATGGAGCTGGCGGTGGCGAAGGGCGCGAGCATAGCGGCCAGGTTCTACCGCGACCAGATCTCCACGGGGGTGTTCCAGGACGTGACCGCTCACAGCCTCGGCGCGCTGTCGGTTAGCGAGGAGGGCGACAGGTACGTCAACGAGATCATGATCAAGAGGAACTCCAGGATTCCCAGCAGGATGAGGAAGCAGTTCCGCATCGAGAGGGGCAACATGACCGACGTCATAGAGGTCTACGCCATGCAGGGCGAGTCCGAGAACCCGGAGGAGTGCCTGCCCATCTCCAGATGCGAGATCAGCGGCTTCAAGAACGACGGGGAGGGGGTGGTGATCGACGTCGAATACAGCTACGAGAACAACGGCGTCGTCAGGGTCAGGGGATTCGTGAACCATGACCAGGAGCTCCGCGTGAAGCCGTGCCCCATACCAGACGACATGACCTGGGTGGGAGGAAGCCCCCGCGACAGGCCGAACCGGAAGCACACCGAGAAGAACATAGTGATATGCCTCGACCTGTCCAGGAGCATGACCTTCGCCAAGAAGGACGAGATACCCCCGATAGACGTGGCCAAGAAGGCGATCAAGGACTTCGTCCACGAACTGAAGAAGGAAGGCGCGAAGTTCGCGCTCGTCGGGTTCGGGGACCGCGTCCTGCTGCTGTGCGACCTCACGTCCGACGTGGACAGGTTCATGACCGCCCTGGACGAGGCCGACGCCATGGACGCCGGAAGGGGGACCACCTCCATGCCCATCGGGGAGGCGGAGGCGATCCTCAAGACGGAGTCGAAATGCGGGATCATCGTGATACTCACCGACGGCATATGGAAGGCCCACAAGGACGAGTCCGTCCAGCAGTCCCGCAAATGCCGCTCCGAGGGGATTTCCATATTCGCGATAGGAGTGGGACAGGCCGACAGGGCGTTCCTCGGCCAGATTGCCACGGTCCAGAACGGCGCCCTCTACACGACCGTCGACAACCTCGGCGATACGTTCAGCACCATCGCCACTGTGATCAAGATGGACCATTTCAACCTCAGATCGAGGGAGTGACCGGCCGATGCTGGACAGAAGGGAATGCTACTGCCAGCTGCTAGGGCTCAACCCCCTGAGGGCGAGCAAGTACGGCGACGAGGCCCTGGAAGCGGCGATAGACGCCGCCGAGGAAGAATGGAGGAAGTCCAGCAGGACCACCGACCCCACCGTCCGCTTCAAGGCCTCCAAGTACCTCGAGGAGGTCCCCGAGATGCGGGCGGCCATGAAGGACCCGGAGCGCCGCAGGCTCGAGTTCGAGGCCGCCAGAAGGCTTCTGGAAGGAAGGCTGCAGGGGATAAGGAGACAGGGCGTTATCCTGTCCGACGGCAGCATCCACGTGTTCCCGGACGTGATCTCCAAGCAGCTCGCCGTCCTCAGATGGAAAGGGGTAACCGAGGCGGACGTCAAGACGATAACCGGCGTGAAGAGCACGCCGCCCCCGTCTCCCGTGGGAAGCAAGGTGCAGAACGCCTACAAGGCCATGGCCAAGGTCGGGGCGTACACCCCTGCCGAGCTCTTCAACGCCCTGATAGACCGCCCGGACCTGAAGATAGAATGCCATCCCCTTAACGACGCCAGCGGGTTCGCCCTCGCCGAGAGCACCCTCAAGACCTGCGAGGGGAGGGTGAACAACATCAAGCTCCCCGACTTCCCGGAGCAGGACGCCTACATCATGTGCATAAGGACCGTGAAGCTGGCGTTCGCGAACGAATCCGACTACGCGGAGCTGGTCAGATTCGGGAAATGCAACCGCGACCTCGCGCCCGTCATGGACGTCCTGGAGACGGAATACTCCGCTCGCCTCGGCAGGGAGGACATAGACCGCATCCTGGAGCTTCAGCACGCCAAGATCGACCTGGACATGGCCATACCCATCCTGCAGATATTCTGCTACAGCAGGAGGATACCGGCAAACTTCTCCGAATCCGACAGCAGCATGATACGCTGCCCGGATTGCTGGAACCTCATAGCGGCCGACGACGAGACGGCCTTCTGCCCCAGCTGCGGAAGCAGCATCAGGGTGACCTGCCCCAGCTGCGGATCTAAGCAGCTGACCAAGAACAGGACCTGCAGCACCTGCGGATTCGACTTCAAGAACGGCAAGGAGAACGCGAAGAGGCTGGAGCGCAGCTTCAAGGCGAGCATCGCCAAGGGGCGCATCGACGCTGCCGCCTCCGACCTGGAGGAGATCAAAGCCTCCTGCTCCGGGCTGCTGGAGACCGCCGTCCTGGCGTCCAAGCTGTCTGAGGCCAGGAAGAAGTTCTCCGCGTATATCGGGATAATTGACGACGCGTACGCCCGCAGGAGGTACTACGACGCCAAAAGCTCCTGCGAATCCCTGAACGCCGTCTACCCGGACATACTGGCCGACAACCCGGACCTCCGCCACAAGTACGAGGACTCGCTCAAGCGCTACGAGGAGGCGGAGCGGATCTGCCGCGCTACCGACGGGCTCGACTCCGAGGACAAGAAGCTCGCATGCTACATCAACGCCGCAGACATATGCCCCGACCATCCGGAGGCCAGGTCCAAGCTCAGGGAGCATCCGCCCCAGTGCCCCACGGACAGCGAGGCGTGCCCCAAGAACGACGTGGTCTCCATCAAGTTCTCCCCTCCGGCCGACACGAAGGGCGTCACGTATTGCATCTACCGCCAGGAAGGGTCCATACCCAGGGTCGACGAGTCCACCGTCCCGCTCGTGGAGACGTCCAAATGCTCATTCGAGGACACCACCCCGGAGCCGGGCGTGAACTACTATTACGTGCTGTGCTCCAAGCGCTGGGGGATCCTGTCGAGGAACAAGGAGCTGATAGGCCCGGTGATGGTCCTCACGGAGGTCGGGAACGTCAAGATCGACGCCACCGAGGAAGGGTTCCGCCTGTCCTACGACAAGCCGAAGAAGGCCTCCAGGGTCCGCATCTGGAGGCGCAAGAAGGACGACGAGTCCGAGTACACCGAGCTGGACGTCAAGGGCGCCGACGTGTACGAGGACGTCTGCCTCGGCGGAACCTCCTATTACTACCTGTTCATAGCCGAATACGACATAAACGGCAGGCCGGTCAGGTCCGAAGGGCTGGAGTACTCCGCGTCCTCCATGAAAATGCCGGAGCCCGTGAACAACCTCGACATCCGCCGCGACAGGTCCGACGGGACCTATCTGGCCAGCTGGTCCTCCAACTACGACGTCACCCTGTACTACTCCACCAAGAAGCTCAGGTTCGGAAACAGGATCATGAAGACCGAGGACGTGAAGTCCTGGATGACCGAGATAAAGCCGATCAACGTCTACACCGACCGCATACGCTTCGCGATGGAGGACGGCGCCGTGTGGTACATCTATCCGATCATACAGCGCGGGAAGACCTGCGTGAGGGGGGACGAGGCCCGCGTGTCCAACCTGATCCCGTTCAGGGACGTGGAGAAGTCGGTGGTCAACAGGGAATGCGTCATAACCATGAACTGGCCCAAGTTCGCCGTCGAGGCCGAGTTCAGGATCTCCAACAACGAGCCCAAGGACCCCGAGGACCCGGACCTGGAGATCAAGACGGTGAAGCGCGAGGAGTACGAGGAGAACAGGCACGTGAGGATACCGATGGGCAACTCGCCCAGGAAGTTCGTCTACATCTACGCCATGTACAGGGTGGAGGACGAGATGGTCCCGTCCCGCCCCATCATGATAAGCGTGTATTCCGTCGAATGCAGGAAGGTCAGGTACGCCGCCTCCAAGTCCAAGAAGAACCTCACCTTCGAGTTCTCCGCGGACCGCGACGTGCCGGAGATCCCGCCGGTGATGGCCGTCCAGTCCAGCGAGAGGATCCCGCTAAGGGCGGGGGACGGGGAGGTCATATGGAGGTCCGGAGGGCCGGTGAAGCTGACCGACGGGTCCGCATCGGTCACGGTCAACTGCAGCCCGGCGGTGGACATCGAGAGGGTCAGGCTCTTCTTCGAGGAGGAGGCGGACTACAACCTGTTCAAATTCATACACCCTCTCTACAGGAGGCGCCGAGATGGCCGCGAGAAGAAAGGCAAAGGAGAGCGAGAGCACCTACGTGTGCCCGTACTGCTTCAGCAGGTTCACCATGGACAAGGTCCACAGCGCCTGCACCGGGATGTTCTGCGCCAGGAACTACGTCAGCAAGCACGCCCGCGACGCCGAATGCCAGTACCTGTCGATGGACAGGCAGGACGAGATAGACTACGAGAAGACGGTGTTCCGCGGCAAGGACCCGAGAGGCGCGCATGCGACCATAGCGAAGCACCACATCATACGCGACTCGTCGATGGTCTGCGACATGTGCGGACGGGCGACGTACATCCGCCTGTGCCCCACCTGCCACAACGAGATCCAGGCCGGGGCGGAGGAGGGAGGCAACAGGATCTTCGTGATACTCGGCCCCAAGGGGGTCGGCAAGAGCCATTACATGGCGGTCCTCATCAACCAGATAAGGACCTACGTCGCCAGCGAGTTCAACGCCGTGTTCAACCCGGCCAGCGACATGACCACGCTCCACTACAGGGAGCGCTACAAGAAGCCCCTGTACGACGACAAGGTGAAGCTGCCCCCCACCCAGCCGTACGACGAGCTCGGGGACGACCGGGAGCCCCTGGTGTACTACCTGAACATGTACGGCGGGGACAGGCGCAGGGTGTTCACCTTCGCGTTCATAGACACCGCCGGGGAGGACCTGGCGACCGCGGAGACCATAGGGCGGAGCAACCTCGACGCCCTCATATCCGGGGCCGCCGGGATCGTCTACCTGGTGGACCCGCTCCAGATGAAGTACGTGAGGGACCGCATACACATCGACAACCTGCCTCCGGTGGGGGCCGACATCTCGGAGACGCTGAACAATATCTGCAACATAATCCGCAAGCAGAGGCCGGGGCTGAGGCCCAAGGACCTGATAGACATACCGCTCGCGGTGAGCATAACCAAATGCGACGTGCTGCTGAAATCCCCCGAGGACGACGAGGAGGACAAGATCCTCTTCTCGCCCGGGTCGGCGGTGCGCATCCCCAGGGAGACCGGGATCTACGACGAGGAGAACTTCGAGCAGATAGACGCGGAGCTCGAGGAATACCTCAGAAGGACTGCCGGGGAGGACTTCATACAGATTGTGAACGGGTTCGAAGAGCATTGCTATTTCGCGGTGTCCGCCCTCGGGAACAACCCCACCGGGAACGGCCTGCAGCGCGGGATAATGCCGATGAGAGTGGAGGACCCCTTCATTTGGCTCCTCAACAGGAAAGGAATGGAATGACCGGTGAAAAAGAGAACAAGCTGATGAGTTTCATCAAAGGCGGGCTCAGGACGTCCGACGTCCAGGATCCGGAGGCCGCTCCGGTCCCGGAGACGGAAGAGGCCGCGCCCTCCGCGAGGGAGGACGCCTTGGCGGAGGCCCTGGCCGGCATAGGCGAGGAGCTCGGGTCGATATCGGCCGAGCTTGCGGAGACGCGCCGGGAGGCTGCCTCCCGCGACTCGGGCCTGGAGCAGGTGAAGGCCGCCCTCGCCGACATCGGGGAGAGGCTGTCGGCCCTGTCCGAGGGCATCCGCAGGAACGAGCCGCCCGAACAGGACGAGGGGCTGAGAACCGTCCTCTCCGACATCGGGGAGAGGCTCGAGTCGATATCGGCCGAGCAGAAGGAGATCCGCCAGGAGTCCGTCTCGCACATGACCTCCAGGGAGCAGATGAAGACGATCCTCGCCGCCGTCGAGAGGCGCGACGCGGAGGTCACCGACAAGGCCTTCCTGAGGACCATGGAGCAGGTCGCGACGATGAGGGAGGACTTCCACAAGCTGTGCGCCGGCGTGAGGGGAAAGCTGGACACGCTCAATGCGGAGGAGGTCCTGTCATCGTTCGAGGCCTACAGCGTGGACCTGGAGAACATACTGTGCGACGGCGGGGTGTATATAGGGCCCTTCCCGTACGACAAGATAAATACGATGCATCAGCGCATCGTCGGAATCGTCCCCACCGGGGACCCCGAGCTCAACGGCATGGTGGCCGAGAGGGAGTCCGACGGATACAAGCTGGGCAACAGGGTCCTTCTGAAAGAGAAGGTCTCCATCTACAAACTCGCGGAATCCCTCAGGGCTAAAGCGGATTCAGAAACCCCTTCCGAAGATAAGACACAGGAGGATCAGCAATGACGGACTACTGCATCGGCATCGACCTTGGGACCACCTATTCCTGTCTGGCCTACGTGGACGAGGACGGGGACCCGGTGATCGAGAAGAACTTCGAACAGGAGGAGACCACCCCCTCCGTGATACTTTTCGACGACAACGGACAGATCCTTGTCGGCTCGCAGGCCAAGGAGATGGCCTTGATGTACGAGCCCGACAGGACCGTGACCGCCATAAAAAGGAAGATCGGAAGCAGCTACGAGAAGGAGATCGACGGCAAGGTCTACAACCCGACCCAGCTCTCCGCCACCATCCTCAAGAAGCTCCTGGACGACTTCAACAGCAACCACTGCTGCGAGGTCAAGAAGGCCGTCATCACCGTCCCCGCCTACTTCGGCCAGAACGAGCGCGACCAGACCAAGACCGCCGGAAGGATCGCCGGCCTGGAGGAGGTCACCCTGATCAACGAGCCCACCGCCGCCGCCATCTCCTACGGATACAGCGGGAACAAGGAGGGCAAGGAGAGGGTGCTGGTGTACGACCTCGGAGGCGGGACCTTCGACGTCACCGTCCTGGAGATCGAGGGCGGGAAGTTCAACGCCGTGGCCACCGACGGGGAGAGGTTCCTTGGCGGGAAGGACTGGGACGCCGCGATGTCCGAGATCATCAAGGAGAAGGTATCCGAGGAGTCCGGGACCGACATAGACTTCCTCGAGAGCGATCCCGAGGTCGTGAAGTCCCTGGAGTACGACTCCGAGGTCATCAAGAAGAGGCTGTCCACCTCCGGCGTCACCAAGGGCACCCTGACCGTCGACGGCCACAAGTACGTCTACTCCGTCAACCGCAACGAGTTCGAGGACATGTCCGAGGACAAGCTTCTGCAGACCCTCGACGTCATGGACAGGGTCCTGAAGTCCAAGTCCATGACCATAGACGACATAGACGTGGTCATCCTCGTCGGAGGATCCTCCAGGATGCCTCAGGTCAAGGAAGCCATAACGAGGAAGTATCCCACCGCCAACGTCAAGGCCCACGACGCCGACCTCGCCGTCGCCAAGGGCGCCGCCCTGTTCGCGAAGTCGATGGCCGACTCCCCCGCCGCCATGGTCGAGGGGGAGGCCGCCGCCGTCGCCGAGGCCGTCCAGGAGGAGGAAGAGAGGAGGATCATCGTCAAGAACGTCCTCAGCAAGACCTTCGGCCTGAAGGCGACCTACGAGGACGGGACCGAGATGATCTCCAACATCATCTTCAGGAACGAGACGCTCCCCATAGAGAAGACCAAGCGCTACTACCCCGTGGAGCAGGAGCAGAACTCCATCAGGATCGAGATATTCGAGGACGCCGCCATGAACGACGAGGAGGGCTCCAAGACCGACATGTCCCTCGGCGTCGCCATCGGCGAGTTCACCATGGACCTGCCCGAGAACGTCGACAAGGAGACCCCCATAGACGTCACCTTCGTCGCCACGGAGGAGGGCATACTCACGGCGAGCGTGACCTGCATGGACCAGCACAAGGAATACACGCTGGAGAACGACCTCAAGATGACCCTGGAGGAGATCGAGAAGTCCCAGAGCATCATGGAGAGGGTCGTCACCGGATGCTGAGACGGACGGGCTCCGGCCCGCCCCTCATTCCTCGGACCTTTCGCCGCTCACGACGATGACGGTGAGGTCCGAGTTCTTCACCACGTAGTTCGAGACGCTGCCCAGGAACAGGCGGTCGAGGGAGGACCTGTTGGACCTCCCGACGATGATCGTGTCGCACTTGTAGAGCTCGGAGACCTCCACGACCGTCTCGCCGGGCCTCCCGACCTCGATGATGGTGTGGACGGTCGCCCCTTCCGAAGCCGCCTTGCGCTGGGCGGCCTCCATGTACTCCCTGACGGACTCGTCGGGGTCCTCCGGGTCCATCTGGTCCTTCGAGACCACTGTGAGTATGTATAGCGGCACGGAATAGTTGATGGAATACCTTATGGCGTAATCCAGCGCCTTCTCTGTGTTCGGACGCCCGTCATAAGCTAGAAGCACGGTCATTTGTCTACGGATTGTTGGAATTACCTATAAATATAGCGCCAGGACGGGCCGACGCTCTGGACAGGGGCGGACAAGCGGGGAGAAAGAATCGGAGGGGGCCTGCGGAAGGCCCGAGGAGATCTCGTCCCCGTCGAGGCTGGGCGGGGGAGGACCCCGCAGCGCCTCCCTCCTGAGGGAGGTAAGGGGTTTGGTAACCGGGTGCTCAGAGCCCGTAGTTCTTGAGGTTGAAGTTGGGGATCGCGTCCTTGTACTTCTTCACGGCGTACTCGACGAACTTGTCGGTGTCGTCCGGCAGGGCCTCGAGGTCCTTGATGATGTTGTTGACCACGTCCAGCTGCTTGTTGGTCAGGGCGAGCTCCTTGGAGTCGTAGCTGCTCTTGATGATCTTGGCGGCGGTGAGTCCGGCGGCCTTTCCTCTGAGGTAGTAGTCCTTGCCGTTCTCGACGATGGCCTGTCCGATCTTGTACGCGTTGTCGTAGGCGAGGATGTGTCCCTCGGGTCCGCGGACGCGGTCGGAGATCATGTACAGGTCCCTGAGGATCTTCTCGTTCCCGGTGGCGATGGCGGTGTTCATCAGGGACACCTCGTATCCGAGGGAACCGAGCCAGCACTGGACGGAGGATCCTCCGAACTCGGGGTGGTACTCGACGGACTCGTTGGACCACAGGTCGCACACCTGGGCCATCAGGTTACCCTGAAGGTCCGCGTGGGCGCACTGGCAGTTCTTTCCCTCCTGGGCGCAGGGCTTTCCGGCGATCGCCTTGCATATGGGTCCCTCGTATCCGCAGTCCTTGTCAGGTCCGGACGCTCCGCACTCCCATGCTACCAGGGTCCTCTGGGATGCGATGGCGCGGGTGACGGCGGAATAGGTCCTCTGGACGTCGTTGTCCAGGAATCCGCCGGCCATGAACATCGAGGTGTTGGCTCCGGAACAGTTGGTGTCTCCTCCGGCGATGCACTTGTTCTTCTTGGCGATGTCCACGAACTCGGACCAGACGTACTCCATGTCGATGGCTCCGAGGTATCCGACTCCGAACAGGAACGCGACTATGTCTCCGTTGGTGGTGGCGTAGTCCGCGAGCTCCTTTCCTCCCATCGTCTCGCATGAGAGCACGTCGGCGCCGTTCTCGCAGGCGACCTCGGCCGCCCTGAACAGAGCCTCGGGGTATCCGTGGGATCCGCCCATGCCGGTCCTGAGCCCCTCCTCGGCCTCACGCTGGTCGGGGATGGTGTGCCTGACGGCGCAGTTGATGCCGTACTCCTCGTGGTATTTCTCGCAGATCTCCTTCTGGCCCTCGACGACAGGGGTGGACATCTTCGGGTTTCCCATCTGGGAGATCCACTCCGTCTCGAGCTGGACGTCGGGGAATCCCAGGGTGACCGCCCTGTTGAGGACGTCCTTCGAGATGTAGTCGACGTATTCCTTCCTGAGCCTTGCGGGGTCCTTCTCGGATCCGGGCCTGGGTCCGTAGTTGAGCTCGGGAATGACCCTCCCGGCTCCGACCTTGATTCCGAAACCGTAGGATACGGGCTGCTTGGCAGTTCCGAATACCATCTCGTCTGCGTTCGCGTATGCCATCTTGGTGTATTTCGTCGCCATCTCAATCACGCTCCGATTATGTCGTCCCACTCTTCCCTTATTCTCTTCCAGTCGTATCCGGCGAGGATCTTGTCCGCGATCGGGGGAGTCTGGGGAGCCTTCTCCGAATAGATTCCGAGGTCGAAGGACTCCGCGAAGTCCCTGTTGACCGCACCGCCGGCCGCCATGAACGGCATGTTGAATCCGTCCTTCCTGAGGATCTCGGCCGCCCTGGGGAACGCGGTCATGGTGGTGGTCATGAGAGCGGTTCCGGTGACTAGCATAGGCTTGGTCTCCTCGACCTTCGCGACGACGTCGGTGACCGCGACGTCCTTGCCCATGTCGATGACCGAGTATCCGGACGACCTGAGCATGACCGCTGCGATGTTCTTTCCGATGTCGTGGGGGTCTCCCTCCGCCGCATGCATGACGACGAGTCCCTTGGTCTGCCTTCCGCCGGCGATCTGCTTCTCGGCGAGAGCGATTCCGATCTCCATGGTCTTCGCGGCCATCATGATCTCGGGGAGGTAGTAGATGTGCGCAGCGTACAGCTTCGCGACACACTCCATTCCGACGACGAGTCCGTTGTTGATGATGTCGAGAGGCTTGTGGGTCTTCAGGGCGTCGGCCGTGATGGGTCCGACCTCCTTCAGCTTCATGTACAGGACTGCCTCTGCGACCTTCTTGAGAACCGGGTCCGCCGGAAGCATCTTCTTCGCGATCGTCTCAGGAGAATCTTCGTTCTGAGCCTCGACGTCGTAACGCTTGAGGATCTTGGCGAAGTCCACACCTTTGTAGTCAATCATTCGTTTCCCTCCAAAGGCGTCGGTTCTATCCGAACGCCTAATTGAAAATCAATCCAGATTGTATTAAAAGAGTTGGATGGATAGTCATAATGTCCATGTTTTTGACTCATTATGGTGTTATTATACGATGATTGCTCACTATAATAACGTGAATGTCAACAAAAAGAGGTTTATTCGAAAACATCGTCGAATAAGGTCCGCCAATCTATCCACGATTCCACGTAAATACGAGAACATACATTGTCGAAAGCATGTATGTTTACATCCTTGGAGGCTTCCTGGGAAGCGGGAAGACCACCTTGCTTATGAAACTCGCTTCTATGTACACCAGGCGCGGCGAGAAGACCGCGCTCCTGGTGAACGAATCCGGAGAGATCGGAGTGGACGGGGCCACCCTCAAGGCCGAGGGGTACGACGCCATCGAGCTCCCCAACGGATGCATCTGCTGCTCCCTCTCCGGAACCCTCCAGTCCGCCCTCAAGAACATCGAGAGGGACATAGACCCCGACGTCATCATCGTGGAGCCTACCGGGCTGGCCCTGCCCCACAAGGTGAAGGAGCTCGTCCGCGTATCCATGATCGATGCGGACGAGACGTTCATCATAGGCGTGGCGGACGTCCAGAGGTTCGAGGACCTCATCAAGAAGAAGGAGGAGTTCTTCACCATGCAGATGAGCCACGCAGACTTCGTGCTCATCAACAAGAGCGACCTGGCGAAGGAAGGGCAGATCGAGGAGATCACCGCCTGGATAAAGGACAAGTTCCCTGGAAAGCCCATAATCCCCATATCCGCGAAGACCGAGGAAAACCTGGACAAAGTATACGAGCTGATGAGATGAGCGAGAAAGAACAGACATCATTGGAGATCGCCGGCGGATGCGCGGTAGGGTTCACCGGATCGATCAGCTGCTACAACGCCGACGCGGAGGCCAGGTTCTCCAAGGCCCTCCTGGACGTCGGGAAATGGGTCGTCGCGGAGTCCGGGACCCTTCTCGGGCACATCAAGGCCGCCATCGTGAAGGAGGACGGCTCCGGTATAACCCTCAACCTCACCGACCTCGAGAACGGCGTGGAACACCACGGGCGCCTCGAGCCTCAGGAGAAGGTGAACTTCTCGTTCATGTGCGCCGTCCTGGACGTGGACGAGCATGAGCTGAAGCACGCCATGTGGCACGCCCTGGAGGACACCGGCCTGGACTACACCCTCGACGAGGCGCCCTGCCACTGCCACGACCACGATCATCACCATCACCACGACGGGGAGGAGTGCTGCTGCCACGACCATGAGCACGAGCACCACCATCACCACCATGATGACGACGACGAGTGCTGCTGCCACGACCATGAGCACGAGCACCACCATCACCACGACGGGGAGGAATGCGGATGCCACGGGCACCACCACAGCCACGGCTGCCACTGCCCCTGCTGCAGGTACTGCCAGGAGGTCGACCTCGAGGACATGGAAGCCTGCGACGTAGTGCTCTCCGGAACCCTCTCGGACCTGAAGCCCGAGAGCTACATGTCCATCCTCGAGGCCATGGACGCCGTCTGGGACTGGATCTGGACCAAGGAAGGCGTGCCGGAGTGCGTCGAGGTCACCATCGCCCCCGAGGACTCCGACTGGGCGATCATCACGATGACGGACAAGGACTTCACCCTGCTCGAGGGGAAGTTCCCCACCTGCGCGAAGGCCGCGTTCCGTCTCGAGTGCGTCGCCGTAGGCGTCTGCGAGCATGAGATCAAGCACAGGGTCTTCCACGCGTTGGAGGACTCCGGCCTGAAGAGCGCCATCAGCGGGAAGAAGTGCTGCTGCGGCCACGACCACGACTGATTTTCAAACCCAAACCGCCGAAAGGCGGCCCCAAACCCCTTTCAGGAGGAAAACAAATGAGATATGGAATATCATTGGACATAGGCACCAGCGGTACCCGTGGCCATGCCGTCGACCTGGATACGGGAAAGATCCTGTCGACGGCCGTGACGGAGTGCCACCCGCTGCCCGGCGCCAACATCATGGACCACCTGACGTTCTGCATAAACGTAGGCACGGACATCGCCCACAGGATTCTCATCGACACCGTCAACAAGGTCATCTCGGCTCTGGGGATCGACAAGAACGCGGTCGAGAGGGTGAGCATCTGCGGAAACCCGATCCAGCTGTCCCTGTTCCAGGGGATCCCCGTGGACGACCTGGCCTTCGCCGGGGAGAACGCCCACAAGGCCAGAGGCATCAAGGAACAGAAGAGGGACGCGGGCGTGTTCTCTGCCGTGGACGTCGGCCTGGACGTCAAGGACGGCTGCGAGCTTCTGGTCCCTCCCGCCATCAGGCACGAGATCGGGGCGGACGCCCTCGCCATGATGTACAAGAGCGGGTTCCTGGAGCAGAAGGAGAACTGCCTGGTCACCGACTACGGGACCAACGCCGAGATGGCGCTCAAGGTCGGGGACGACATCTACACGGGATCGGCGGCGGCCGGACCCGCGATGGAGGGGCAGTCGATCAAGTGCGGAATGCTCGCCGGGCCGGGCGCCATATCCGACCTGGAGTACGACTTCCAGTGGATCTGCAAGGTCCTGGACGACACCATCACCCCGCAGGACGGCTCGAAGGTCGACTTCGGGCTGGAGACCGTGGAGCCTTACGGACCCATGACCGGAAAGGCCGTGGGAATCACTGGGACCGGCGTCGTGGCCGCGGTCTCGGCTGCCCTGGACTGCCACCTCTACAGGAAGGGCAAGCTGGGGACCTCCGACGGGAAGCTCCGTATGCAGGACGGCATATACGTCGACTCCAAGGACATCTCCGAGGCGATGAAGGCCATCGGCGCCATCAGAGCCGGACATTTCACCCTCCTGGAGCACGCCGGGATCAAGTTCGCCGACATGAAGACGATGTACATGGCCGGCGCGTCGGGAACCTACGTCGACGCCATCAAGGCCAGGGAGGTTGGCCTCGTGCCTCCGTCCAGCGAGACGATATACCAGTACGGGAACACGTCGCTCGCCATGTCCACCGACATCCTGAGGAACCCGGAGCTCCTGGACAAGCTTCAGGAGATCGCCAACGGCATCAGGGCCAACCACGTCATGTTCGCTTCGGACAAGATATTCGAGCAGATCTACATGCAGGAGCTCGCGGTCTGCGACGAAGGCATGAGCATGGAGATGTACAACCGCAACAACGCCGCCGCCGGGATCCAGGAGCTTCCGAAGCCCAGAGGGGTCCCCAAGGTCGTCCGCGTCGTGCAGCGCGACATACCCGATCTGGGAGAGAAGGGGCTGACCATCCTCCACGACATCGGGACCGAGCTCCGCGGCCACATGGACGGGTGCATCGGATGCAAGAAGTGCGAGAAGGAGTGCCCTCAGAAGGCACTCACGGTCGCCGAAGGAAACGAGATAGTCGTGAAGACCAAGGACTGCCTCGGAACGGCCTGCTACAGATGCCAGTTCGTCTGTCCCAAGAAGGTCTACAAGTACGACGACCTGAGGCTCGTGATTTGATTTGAAGGAGGGGATATCCCCTCCGTTTTTTTTCTGAAATTCAATCTTCCATGACGTTCTGAAGCTCGAGATACTCCAGGATCTGCTTCCTGAGCTTCGTGAACTCGGGATTGGCGCGGTCCCTGGGCCTCGGCCACGGGACGTCTATGACCTTGTAGATCGTCGACGGCCTCTTGGTGAGGATGACGACCCTGTCAGAGAGGTACAGGGCCTCGTCGACGGAGTGGGTCACGAAGATGATGGTCCTGTCGCTGTGGACGATGATCTTGTCCAGCTGCTCCTGCATTATGTTCCTGGTCTGGGCGTCCAGCGCCCCGAAGGGCTCGTCCATCAGGATCACGGCGGGGTGCATGACCAGGGCGCGGGCGATTCCGACGCGCTGCTTCATGCCTCCGGAGAGCTCGTGTATGCGCGAATCGGCGAACTTCTCCAGGCCGACGGCCTTGATGTACCTCATCGCCCTCTCCTCCTGCTCGTCCTTGGGAACCCCTGCGATCTCCATCCCGAACTTGACGTTCTGCTTGACGGTCCTCCACGGGAACAGGGCGAAGTCCTGGAACACCATCCCGCGGTCCGAGCCGGGGGAGGTGCAGGCCTTGTCGCCTATTTTGACTGTGCCTTCGGTAGGCTGGAGGAGACCCGCTATGCAACGGAGGATCGTGGTCTTCCCGCATCCGGACGGGCCTACTATGGATATCAGCTCCCCCTTCTTCACGTCCAGGGAAAAGCTGTCCACGGCCACGGTCTCGCTGTCGTCGGTGACGTAGACGACGCGGAGCCCGTCGATGGTCATCAAGGTGCCGCCTTCCGGTATGTCCTTGTAAAGTTCGTCGGTGCGGTCGGCGCGGACGCGCTCCGAACCCCATTTCTGGCCTTCTATCTTGATCTTGCTCTTAGACATCGGACATCCATCCCCATTCTCCTTGAGACCCTCTTGGAAATGTACTCGGCCAGACCGGTGGTCAGCAGCCCGAGCACGGCGATTACGATTATGCCCGCGTACGCCTGGGGGAAGGCCCCGTACGTTATCATGTTGGCGACATAGAACCCTATTCCGCCCAGAGGGGTGGCGTAGAGCTCGGCCGCGACTATGCACATCCACCCGATTCCAAGACCGACCTTGATTCCGTTCATGAGATACGGGACTGTGGAAGGTATCAGGACCTTGGTGAAGATCTGAAGGTTGCTGGCACCCAGAGTCTTGGAGGCGTCGACAAGAACGCGGTCGATCTTGGACACTCCGAATATGATATTGGTGAGCATCGGGAAGAAAATTCCCACGAACACGACGAACGTAGCCCCCTGGACGTATCCGAACAGGAGGATGAATATCGGCGCCCAGGCGATGGGGGCTATGGGCCTCAGGACCTCTATCCAAGGGCTGGTGAACTCCCTCACGAGCTTGAAGTTCCCCAGGATGAGCCCCAGAGGCAGGGCAACGACCAACGCCAGGGCGAATCCCCTCAGGAACTTGTTGAGACTGGACCAGACGTATGTGGACAAGCTCAACCCGGTGACCGCGTCACCGTTTACAATCAAAGAGAAAAGCGCTTCGAAGGTCTCCATAGGCTCAGGAATCGCCGCGTTGTTGGCGAGCTTCGAAACCACCCACCACAAGCAGACGAACACGGCCAGCGAGACGATCGTGATCAATACCATCCTGGCGAAGCGATGGTATTTGTTGTGCTCGTCGTAATTCAGACTCATTGGACCCACGCAGATATAGTAAAGGGTTTAATTTAAAAGGTTTCAAAAAAACCTCGAGAGGCGGGAAGCCGTCTTCAGGCTTCCTGTATGACCCTCTGGTACTGAGGCTCCCAGATTATTCCGGCGCTGATGGTCTTGTCGCCGATGATCTGGTTGTAGTTGGCGAGGTTGGTGATCCAGTAAATCGTGTCGGAGGAGAGCTTCTCGCCCACCATGTACTGCTTGACGTTGAGGCCCATCTCGTCGGCGAGGGTCAGGAGCTGGATGTGCTGGATCGAGGTGGTTCCAGGAGTCCCGTAGACGAGTCCTCCCCAGGCCTTCGCGTTGGCGGAGGTGACGATGTAGTCATCGCCGGAGACCGTGTAGAACGCGGTCCCGTTCCTCTTGAGCACCTTCGAGGCGGGGTCGTCGAGAACCGCGCTGTTGATGTACAGCCCGGATCCCTCGCTGTTGACGCGGGCCACGAGGTTGTATGCCTTGGAGGCGTCCTTGACGGACTCGGAGTCGATGTAGCCGAAGTTCACCATGTTGATGGTGGCGGGAGGGGCCCCCATGAATCCCATCTGGGCGTCTCCGTTGATGAGGGATGTGGCGATTCCGCCCCCGTTGAGGGCGTTGGAAATCTCCACGGTCACGTTGTACTCCCTGAATATGCCCTTCTCGATTCCGACGTGGATCGCTATCTGGTGTATGTCTCCGGTGATGACCGCGACCCTGACCTTGGCGGATCCGGCCTTGAGGGCCTCCTTGTCGGCAATGGCTTTCTTCATGTACGCGTCGTCGACGAAATTGTCGGCGAAGGCGGCGGGGTCGTCGACGTTCTTCTGGAGGGCTCCGACCTTTTTGAGGCCGGCGATGAGGGACTGGATGTCGCCCTTCAGATTCGAGAGGTTGCCGTCGTTGCCGTCCGCATAGAGGTAGGTGATGTCGGAAAGCGCATCCTTGACCTCCTGCTCGTTCAGTCCGGGGACCTTGGTCTGGCTGAAGGATACGAGCCACTTGTAGTCATCGGATTCAGGGTCCTTGAGAGCGTTCTCGACGAACTTCACGGAGTCATAGTACCCGGCGAGGAACTTGTAGGCGTCCGTGGAGTTGCTGTTGAGGAAGCTGTAGTTGGCCGCGATGACGCAGCAGGTGTGATCCGGGAAATAGTTGTTGGTAAGGCCCAGACTGATGTAGTCCGATTTCTTGTCGTCGCTGTGCGAGCCGTTGTTGTTCAGCAGCACGAAGGCTGCCGCCCCGGCAATGGCCACGATGGCGACGATCAGCACTGCAAGGATTTTTTTATCCATTGTATCACCAATCTAATCCAACTATTCACGGACAGGGTATATTATACTAAGGTCTAAAAATTATACAATTAGGAAAACACGTAGGCGTCTATCCCAATGATGCGCTAACGCTTGTCTAAAAAACAGATGGTTGAAAATAGAGGACCAGGGACGAGCCCTGGCTGTGAAATTCAGATGTCCCTGAAAAGGGTCGCGTACTGCATCTTCTTGGCGCCGAAGTACTCCTTGCAGTACTGGGCGGTGGCCTCGGGAGGGAACTCCTTGCAGGAGAACACGTCGATGAACGCCCTGTCGGTGTCCTCAGCGAAGTGTCCGGCTATGCACGAGGTCTCGATGAGCTGGATCAGGGAGTATCCCTCGACCTTGGGCTCGGCCCCGAAACGGACGGCGATAGGCTCGCCGTACCTCTTCATTTTTATGTGCTCAGCGAGGTCGATGGCGAACTGCTTGATGTATTCGCCGTCGCTGATCTTCTGGTGGTCACATTCTCCGAGGTCGATGGCGATGTGCAATCCCCACTGCTTCTCGTCGTTGTACTTCTTGATCGATTCCTCATCGGAGAGGAGACGACCCGCGAACTGACTCATGCTGTACATCGTAATCACCTTCGGGCAATGGGATGCCCAAGCGCGGTTATTTGCTTCCCGTATTTGAAACGATGCCCGGAGGTGTCTCCGCAGAGACGAAAGATGTCCCCTCGTATCCCGTACGGGTCAAGCGATAATCGGAAAGAACGAAATACGGCGGTTCGATGGATGTCCCATGAGCGCCCCCAAGGTCTACTTCACGGACATGAGATGCAAGGTCGACGAGAGCATCCTCGACAAGCTGAGGAGATTGGTCGACGCCGCCGGCATCCGCGGCATCGGCATGGAGAAGAAGTTCGTGGCAATCAAAATGCACTTCGGGGAACTCGGGAACCTCTCCTATCTCCGCCCGAACTATGCCAAGGCCGTAGCCGACATCGTGAAGGAGGAGGGCGGGATCCCGTACCTGACCGACTGCAACACCTTGTACCCGGGATCCAGGAAGAACGCCGTGGAGCACATGGACTGCGCCAACCTGAACGGGTTCCTCCCGGCGACCACCGGATGCCAGATAATCATAGGGGACGGGCTGAAGGGGACCGACGACGTGGAGATACCCATAGACGGCGTCTACGTGAAGAACGCGAAGATCGGCCGCGCGATAGCCGACAGCGACGTCCTGATCACCCTCTCGCACTTCAAGGGGCACGAGATAACCGGGTTCGGAGGGGCGTTAAAGAACCTGGCGATGGGGTGCGCCTCCCGCCGCGGGAAGATGGAGATGCACAGCCAGGGGAAGCCCCGCCTGGACGCCTCCAGATGCGTGGGATGCGGCAGGTGCGCCAAGGCCTGCGGGCAGAACGCCATCTCCGTCTCCGGAAAGAAGGCGTCCATAGACCTGGAATCCTGCGCCGGATGCGGCAGGTGCATCGGGATGTGCTCCTTCGACGCGATATACGCCGAGTACGACCAGGACGGAGCGATCGTGGACAAGAAGATGGTGGAGTACGCCGCGGCGGTCATCAAGGACAGGCCCTGCTTCCACATCTGCGTCATATGCGACGTCTCGCCGTACTGCGACTGCCATTCCGGAAACGACGCACCGATCGTCCCGGACGTGGGGATCCTGGCATCGTCCGACCCCGTCGCCCTGGACAAGGCGTGCGTGGACCTGGTGATGAGGCAGCCGGTCATGCCCGGATCCCACCTCCACGACCTGTGCGGATCTGCGAGGCCAGACGACCTCCTCGGATGCAGCCAGCCCGGAACCCGCTGGCAGGCCCATTTCGAGTATTCCGAGAGGATCGGCCTCGGGAACGGCGACTACGAACTGATAGAGGTGGACTGAGACGTTCTCGGCGGAGCTTCTCGAAGTCCTGATGCTGCTATGCTTCCTGGCCGCCTGGCCTGTGAACACCCTGAAGGCGTACAGGGCGAGGACCGCCAGAGGGACCAGCCTCGGCTTCATGCTGATAGTGGAGATAGGGTACCTATGCGGCCTGGCGAGCAAGTTCCTGGCCGGGAGCGTCAACTTCGTCGCGGCGTTCTACGTCATCAACATCTGCGTGGTCGGGGTCAACATAGGGCTGTACTTCCGCAACCGCATGCTGGATTCCGAGCGGGCCTGCCGATGTTGGCTGTTACATCCAAATGAGGGCTCACGACGTCGGCGGGAACGCTTCCAAACCGGTTTTCTGGCATCGCAATGGAGCATGACTTGGATATTGCGTTCAACCGCCCCGAACATAACCTTTTTTAATGCATATTATTCTAACGCGCCCCAATGGAAACCTTAGAGCAGTTGATTTCCAAGGCCGAGGCAGGGGACGTGCAGTCCTGCTTCGAGCTGGGACAGAAATATGCGCTCGGTGAAGGCACCGAGGCTGACGAGAAAGCAGCATTCGGATGGTACCTTCGCGCCGCCAAGGGCGGCAACATCATGGCCCAGAACGCGGTCGGCACCTGCTACGCCAACGGCATAGCCGTCGACGCGGACTGGAACGAGGCAGCCATGTGGTATTTCCGCGCCACCATGAGAGGAAATCCCGACGCCCTGCGCACTATGTCCGACTACTACGAAACGCACGAAACACCGGCCGACGGTGCCATTCTCGAATATTTCCTCAGCGCTTCCGAAAAGGACGACGCAGACGCCAACTTCATCCTTGGCAGGCTGTACGAGCTGGGTGTCGGCACCGCATTCGACCCGGAAAACGCATTCAAGTCGTACAAGAAGGCCGCGGACATGGGCCTCGCGGACGGCAAGCTGGCAGTGGCCACGTGCATCCTGAACGGGATGGGGACGCCCAGGGACCGCGAGGCGGGGGCGTCGGCGATCTCCGCGCTCTGGGACGAGGGCTTCCTCCCCGCCGGATCCGCGCTGGCCAGGTGCTACGAGTACGGGCTCGGGGTGCCCCGCGACCAGAAGAAGGCGTTCGCCATCTACGACAAGATGGTGGACATGGGGTCCGTCGATGGCATGTACGACCTCGGAAGGTGCTACATGGACGGCATCGGCGTCCCGAAGGACGGGAACTACTCGTTCTCCTGGTTCACCGCGGCCGCGATGAGGGGCTCCCGCGACGGGGCCTACGGGCTCGCCAGATGCTACATGGGAGGGGTCGGAGCAGACAAGAGCAAGGACACCGGCCTCAAGCTCCTGGAGTCTGCGTCCAAGATGGGGCAGACCGACGCCATGATCATGCTGGGACAGCTCTACACCAAGGGGAAGCTGGTGCCCAGGAACCCACAGCTCTCCGCGGAGTGCTTCAAGAGGGCCGCGGACCTCGGGGACGGGTACGCCCAGCTCACCACCGGCGACAACTACGCCAACGGGACCGGCGTGAAGAAGGACGGCAAGACCGCCATCAAATACTACATGATGTCCGCCGCCCACGGGAACACCGTCGCCTGCTACAACATCGGGACGGCCTACGCCCTCGGGAACGGCGTGAAGAAGAACGAGGAGGCGTCCTTCGACTGGCTCTCCAGGGCCGCGGAGGACAACTACATGAAGGCTCAGTTCTCCGTCGCCGAGGCCTACTCCAAGGGCAGGGGGACCAAGAAGGACCCCGCCAAGGCGTTCGAGCTCCACAAGAGCCTTGCGGAGAACGGATTCGGGAAGTCCCAGTACCACGTCGCGTACTCCTATTTCGAGGGGATCGGGACCGAGAAGAACGACAAAGCCGCCTTCGAGTGGTTCTGCAAGGGGGCAGAGAGCGGAAACGTGCTCTGCCAGTACTATGCCGGATACTGCTACTACAACGGCGTCGGGACCAAGGCCGACGAGAAGAAGGCCATATCCTGGTACACCCGCGCCGCCGAGCAGGGGCACATCGTCTCCAGGCAGATCGTGGAGGAGCTCACCGGCGAGAAGGTCAAGGTCAAGTCCGAGGACTCCCCCTTCGAGTCGTACCTGCGCGCTGCCAAGAACGGCGACGCCGACGCGATGTTCATCGTCGGCCGCTGCTACCTGGACGGCGTCGGGACCGAGAAGGATCCCGAAGAGGCCAGGAGATGGTTCAACAAGGCCGCCGCCGGCGGGAACCAGGCCTCCAAGAGGGCCCTCAACCAGCTTAGAAGGGCCGAGCAGAAGAAGTGAAGCCGAGGGGGTCCTCCCCCTCCTTCCGTTTTTCGATATAAATGTCCGTAAAGGTCCTGTTCGTATGCTACGGCAACATCTGCAGGAGCCCCATCGCCGAGTTCCTGTTCAGGTCCATGGCCGATGCGGAGGGGCTTTCCGGAAGCATTATGTGCGAATCCTGCGCCACCAGCGACGAGAACGCCGGGTGCCGCGTGGACCCCCGCTCCGCCAGGGTGCTGTCCGAGCACGGCATCTCCTACGAGGGGAAGAGGGCCAGAAGGATAACGGACGGGGATTTCCGTTCTTTTGATTACATAGTGTGCATGGACCGCATGAACCTCCGCTTCCTGGAGCGCGCCCGCCCCCGTGACTGCAAAGCGGAGGTCTCGATGCTGCTGGACCACGCCGGGGGCGGGGAGATCGACGACCCCTGGTACACCGGGGACTTCGACAAGGCCTACGAGGAGATCGAGAGGGGATGCGCCGGCCTCCTCAGGGAGATTCGCGAGAGGGAGGGGCTCCGATGCGCCTTTTCATCTCCATACGGGTGCCCCGCTGCGAGGCTATGGACGCCCTCATGAAGGACGTCGCCGGGATCAAGGGGATCAGGCCCTCTCCAGCCGGCCAGACGCACATAACCCTGCTTTTCCTCGGAGAGACCGACGAGCGCGACGTCCCCAGGGTCGTGAAGGCCGTCAGGAAGGCGTCCGAAGGCGTCGGTCCGTTCGAGATAACGATCAAGGGAGTCGGCGCGTTCCCGGACGTCAGGCGCCCCAGGGTCGTCTGGACCGGAGCCGAGCCCGCGGACGTCCTGACCAGGCTGTCCAAGGGCATAGCGTCCAACCTCTCCGGCATCGACTACGACTCCAAGCCGTTCAAGAGCCACATCACCGTCGGGCGCTGTCAGGGCCCCGTCGACGTCTCCGGCCTCGTCGAAAGGCATTCCGGCGAGGAGATGGCCAGGTTCGTCTGTGACGGGATCCTGGTGATGAAGAGCGTCCTGGGACCGTCGGGCGCCAAGCACAGCGTGGTGGAAAGGATCCCACTGGAGTAACGTTACCGCACCGTCCCTGCTATAAATCCGTCCGAGGGGGAATCACATCCTGAGCGATATGAACCTCAACAAGCTCAAAACGGATAGGAAAGGAAGTGTGGAAGGGCTGCCGCTGCAGTTCATGATCATGATGATCGTGGCCGTCGCGGCGGTCGGGATACTGAGCGGATGGATGGCGGGGATAGAGGCCCCGCACTCCATCAGCGACGTGGAGGTCATCTCCGCGGAGGGCCTCGCGGACGTCGACGGCAACATCGACCCCGTGAGCGTCCGCGTCAGGGACCAGGACGGCAACCCCCTCAAGGACGCCACCGTCTACCTCAGCGGCCTGGGGATCAGGAACGCCGACGGCGGGAAGGCGCTCGCGTACACGAACGACGACGGAATAGCGACTCTGGACAACCTGGTCGTCACCCCGCCCAGGGGATCGTTCGGAACCGTCACCGTCAACGTCATGAAGACGGGATACGGCGAGCACT
Source organism: Candidatus Methanomethylophilaceae archaeon (assembly GCA_017519045.1). Taxonomy (GTDB): domain Archaea; phylum Thermoplasmatota; class Thermoplasmata; order Methanomassiliicoccales; family Methanomethylophilaceae; genus Methanoprimaticola. The sequence continues at coordinate 39,618 of JAFWTC010000063.1, read as the reverse complement.
GCAGCACGGAGTTCGCGGTAATCAGCTACAACTGAGAGGCCGGGCCATGATAGGAATGCCGCTGAAGCTGATGGTGTCATTCCTGCTGATCGGCCTGATGCTGCCGGCGATTACGGGGATGGTGTCCATGGTCGAGGAGAGCTCCGAGGACGTGGGCGCCGACCCCTCCTGCGCCGCCGTGGAGGAATGCATCTACAAGGTGTTCCGCGCCGGATCCGGGTCCATAGAGACCGTCCATGTGAACCTGGAACCGAAGGACTCCATAGCCCTCGGCGGAGAGGGCGCGGACGCCCACTCCATACGCCTGTACAGGAACGGGGAGCTCAAGCGCACCGTGTACCTGGACAAGGCGCCGGTGGTGCTCTCCGGCACGACGTCCGTGATCGCCGGCGGCGACGTCACGTTCGAATGCTCGTCCGTGGACGGGAGACTGGTCGTGGGGGTGGCGGAACGATCGAGTTCACCATCTCCAGGGCCGCCCTGTGCATATGCGGCGTGATCCTCCTGGCGTCCGTCTCCGGGATCATGGGCTCCTACAAGGACGCCGCGGAGGACGGCATGGAGGACTCCCTGGCTGAGAACATCGCGGAGATGCTGGACGCGTTCTGGTCGTCCGAGACCCGGACCCTGACCCTGGACGGGTCCCGCGTCCTCCCGTCCCCGGAGCACTCCTTGAAGGTGGGATCCCACACGGTGACCCTGGAGTCAGACGCGCGGTCGTCGACGGCGTTCACGCGCTGCGGGTCGGAGTTCGAGCTCAGATACGGAGAGATAGTGACGATCGAGAAAGGGATCGGTCGCCGAAGACCTCCGCTATGTGGCGGACCGTGTCGGCGAAGACGTCTATCTCCTTCCCGTCGTTGTAGAGATAGGTCGACGCCCTGGCGCTCCCGTCGATCCCGCGGGACACGTAGAACGGATGGGCGCAATGCATGCCGGAGCGGATCATTATCCCGGCCATGCTGTCGGCCATCATGGCGATGTCGTGGGCGTTCAGGCCGTCTATGTTGAACGAGAACACCCCTAGGCGCCTGTCCGGGTCGGAAGGGCCGACGACGCGCAGGTTCGGTATGTCCTCCAGGCCCTTCATCATCCTCTCCATGAGCATGGAGTCCCATCTCTCGACCTCGTCCATGCCCACATGCGACAGATAATCCAGGGCGGCCTTGGTGCCTATGATCCCGGCGTAGTTCTGGAGCCCGGCCTCGAACCTGTCCGGAACCGGGGCGAGGCTCACGCTGCCATAGGTCACGAGGCCCACGGTCCCGCCTCCGAGGCAGAGCGGGCTCATCCTCTTCAGGACCTCCTCCTTGCCGTACATCACCCCGACTCCGGAGGGGCCGAGCATCTTGTGGACCGAGACGCAGTAGACGTCCGCGTCGATCTTATTCAGGTCCACGGGCATGTGGGGCGCGGACTGGGCGCCGTCGACTATGACCGTCGCCCCGTAGTCATGGGCTATCTCCGTCACCGCCCTGACCGGGACGACGCATCCGGTGACGTTGCTGGAATGCTGCACGGACACGACCTTCACGGAGCGGTCCATGCACGACTTGAACGACTCGATGTCGAAGGACCCGTCCGGACGGGAGCGCGACATCCTCCTGCGGACGCCCTTCTCCTCCTGGAGATGGAGCCAGGGGACGTGGTTGGAGTTGTGCTCGCAGTCAGTGGTGACCACGACGTCGCCCCCCCTCAGCCCGAGCCCGTACGCCGCCGTGTTGAGGCCCTGGGTGCAGTTGGACGTGAAGACGTAGCATCCGGAGTCCTTGGTGCCGAAGAACGAAGCCAGGCTCTCGCGGGCCTCGTCCACGGCCACGGACACCTTGGACGCCATCGAGTGGACGCTCCTCCCCCCGCATGCGGGGAACGACTCGTAGTACTCGTCCATCGCCTCGATGACCTGGTCCGGCCTGAGCGACTGGCATGCGCTGTCCAGATAGATTCCGGAGCCCTTCCTCACAGTGGGGAAGTCTCCGCGGACGGAGTCGGAGTCCATGCGCTCCCCATGCCGTGCGGTTTATTAAGGTTACCAGAGGCGCCCCCGGCTCGCCAGCTATATCTAACAATTCAGCGATGGAGAAGGCATGACGAAGCTGAGGACGGAGGTCGGGGCACTGACCTTGGAGAAGCCGGGGATGGTCGCGTCCGGGATCATGGACGAGACCGGGCCGTCCATGGAGCGCATGCTCAGGAACGGGGCCGGAGCGGTCGTGAGCAAGTCCGTCGGAACCGAGCCCAAGGAGGGGCATTCCAACCCCTGCTTCACCGAGGTGGAGGGAGGGCTCGTGAACGCAATGGGCCTTCCCAATCCCGGGATCGACGCCTTCGCGGAGGAAATGGAGAACGCGACGAGATGCGGAAAGATCGTAGGGTCCATATACGGCGCGGGGCCGGACGAGTTCAGCGCCCTGGCCGGGAGGATGGAGGACTACGGCGCGTGCGCGGTGGAGCTCAACCTCTCATGCCCCCACGCCAAGGGGTACGGAATGGAGGTCGGGACCGACCCGGCCATGGTGAAGGCCATAGTCGGAGCTGTAAAATCGGCCGTCAGCATCCCCGTGTGGGCCAAGCTCACGCCCAACACCCATATCCTCGCAGACATCGGCAGGGCGGTGCAGGACGCGGGAGGGGACGCCGTGGTGGCGATAAACACCCTGAAGGCAATGGTCATCTCCCCTGAGTTCGCCAGGCCGGTCCTCAGCAACAGGTTCGGAGGTCTGTCCGGAAGCGCGGTGAAGCCCGTGGGCGTCAGGGCGGTGTACGACCTCAGGACGGTCCTCGACATACCCATCGTGGGGGTCGGAGGAATCAGATGTTGGAGGGACGCCGCCGAGTACATCATGGCCGGGGCGTGCGCGTTCCAGGTCGGGAGCGCGGTGCTCACCGAGGGCGTAGACGTCTTCGAGAAGATAAACCGCGGACTGGAGCGGTTCATGGACGACTACGGATACAGGTCCATCAAGGAAATGGAGGGAGCGGCCCATGAATGACAGCGTGGTCGTCATAGAGAGGATAATCGACGAGGCATACGACACCAAGACGTTCGTCTTCGAGTGGGACGCGGAGGCGAGGCCGGGACAGTTCGTGATGGTCTGGGTGCCCGGAGTCGACGAGATCCCCATGTCCCTGTCCGGGATAGGGGACAGGAGCAAGAGCATCACGGTGAAGGCCATCGGCGAGGCCACGAAGGCGTTGCATCAGCTCAAGATTGGAGACAGGCTGAGGATCAGGGGGCCCTACGGGAACGGGTTCGACCTCTCCGCGCCGGGCGAGAAGCTGATCATCGGAGGAGGCGTGGGAACGGCCGCGGTCATGCCGGCGATAGTCGCCACCGGGGCGGATTCCATCATAGCCGCGCGCTCCGACAAGGACGTCATAATGGACGACCTGGCCGGAAGGTTCTCCAGGAACCTCAGGATCGCCACCGACGACGGGAGCAGGGGATTCCACGGGAACGCCGTCCAGCTCATGAAGGAGATGGCCGCGGAGAAGCATTACGACTGCGTCCTGGCCTGCGGGCCGGAGGTCATGCTCTACTTCACGTACAAGGCCTGCCAGGAGCTCGGGATCAAGTGCCAGCTCTCCTTGGAAAGGTACATGAAGTGCGGCGCCGGGGTCTGCGGATGCTGCGTCATGGACGACATGAGGGTCTGCAAGGACGGGCCGGTCTTCGACCAGGACCAGATCGCTAAGCTGAGCGAGTTCGGGTCGGCGAAGAGGGACGCCTGCGGGCGCCTGGTCAAGTTCAGGCGACGCCGAAGAGGGCGTTTATCGCCTCTACCACCTCGGGGACTGTGGCCCCCCACGGGACGCAGGCCACGTTCCCCTCTATCACGTGCCCGGACTTCACCTTGCAGCACTTCACGATGGTCTTCACCCCTTCGTCCACGAAGTCCGCAGGGCACACGTTTATGAAAGGAATATCGCGACAGTACAGGGCTTCGAAGATCCTTTTGGAAAGATGGCATCCGACCAGGGTCACGTCCTCCGGGACCTCCTCGGGGGCGTCGTCCAGGAACAGGTAAGGGACGTCAGCGGTGAGGCCCGAGACCCTGCAGGGGAACATCACCGCGCCCGTATCCGCCTCTTTCGCGCGGACGGCCATGTCTATGACGCGCTCCTCCTTGATTATCGGAAGGTCGACGAATCCCGACGCCAGGGCCATGTCCACCAGCACCCCGAGCTTCGCCGGGGACGGAGGGACGTTGTCCACCACCATGAGCCTTTCCGGAACTAGCCCGTTCACGAAGTTGATATGGGAGAACATCCCCCTGACCACCACGGTCTTGCCGGGATGCGCCAGCTGCAAACGGGCCAGGGCGGGGGTGTTGAGAACGTCAAGAGAAGGGTCGTCCACGAAAACCGTGTCCTCCGGAAGAGAGACGATCTCGAACGATTCCAGCCTCCTGAACAGGCCGTCCCCGCCGGACTTGCGAAGCTCCACGACCGCAAGCTCGTCCCCGTGCCTCAGAACCAGGTACTCGGTGCGGACGTAGGCCGTCCAGCCGTCCATCATGGCGGATATCGAATCCTCGTCCAGGCTGAAGTCCACGTCGCGGACGGAGACGTCCTTGCAGTGCATAGGCTTTGATGCGCGTGTACGATTTAACCGTTGCATAGAGTCGTCCAGAACTTACGACGGCGAGCGGCGTCTACGAACGTTTTTATATCCTTTCGGCATCGGACGTCCAGCGTCGGGATAACACAGAGGCTATGTGACGGACTGCAGATCCGTATACGGGGGTTCGATTCCCTCTCCCGACCCCATCCATTCATTCTTGCTTTTTATCTCAAAAGAGCGTGTTTTTTCATGCAACTATAAAAAGCGGTATAGAAACCTATATAAACACTATATAAATAGCCCTCTTCGGTGTTATATTGGCTAAGAAGAATATCGAGAACGTCGTGGCCTCCACTTATCTCGGACAGGAACTCGATCTGAACAAGATCCAGAGCGCTCTCGCCGGAGCGGAGTACAACCCCCAGCAGTTCCCAGGACTCGTCTACAGGCTTCAGGAGCCCAAGACCGCGACTCTCATATTCAGGAGCGGAAAGGTCGTCTGCACCGGCGCCAAGTGCCGCGAGGACGTCAAGGTCGCCATCGGAAAGGTCGCCAAGGACCTGGAGAAGGCCGACATCAAGATCACCATAGAGCCCAAGATAGAGGTCCAGAACATCGTCGCCTCCTCCGACCTGGAGCAGGAGATCAACCTCAACACCGTCGCCATCACCCTGGGCCTCGAGAGGGTGGAGTACGAGCCCGAGCAGTTCCCCGGACTCGTCTACAGGCTGGACGACCCCAAGGTCGTGGTCCTCCTGTTCGGATCCGGGAAGATGGTCTGCACCGGCGCCAAGGTCCCCGAGGACGTGGACAAGGCGGTCGACAAGATAGCCAACGAGCTCAGAGAAGCCGGACTGATGTCGTGACTCCGAAAGCCAGAAAGGGGATCATCCTCGCGGCGGGATCGGGCACCAGGCTCTACCCCGCCACGTTCCCCACTTCCAAGGTCCTCCTGCCGGTGTACGACCGGCCGATGATATACTATCCCCTGTCCACCCTCATCTCCGCCGGGATCAGAGACATACTGGTGATCACCAACGAGGCCGACCGCCCGAACTTCGTCAGGACCCTGGGGGACGGATCCCAGTTCGGGGTCAGGATAACTTATGCGTTGCAGAAGGTCCCCCGCGGGATCTCCGACGCGTTCATAGTCGGGGAGGACTTCATCGACGGGGACCCGTGCACGCTCATCCTCGGAGACAACATATTCGGCGGATACGACATGGAGCGCCTGATGAACGAGGCCGCGGAGGACGAGGAGAACGCCACCATCTTCACGCGCTGGGTCCCGGACCCGAAGAGGTTCGGCGTGGCCGAGTTCGACGACGAGGGCAGGGTCTTATCCATCGAGGAGAAGCCGGAGGAGCCCAAGTCCGAGTACGCCATCGTCGGATTGTACTTCCTGCCTGGGGACGCCCCCGGGAAGGCCAAGACCCTGAAGCCCTCCAAAAGGGGGGAGCTGGAGATCACCGACCTCAACCGCCTCTATCTGGACGAGGGCAGGCTGAAGATGAAGAAGATCGACGCCCGCACCAGGTGGATAGACGCCGGGACGTTCGACTCGCTCCTGGAGGCGTCGCTGTACGTCAGCGACATGGAGAAGAAGAACGGCGAGAAGATCCTCTGCCCCGAGATCGAGGCCCTGAAGAAGGGATTCGTCACGAAGGCCCAGATGCAGGAATGGATCTCCAGGAACAAATGCAACGACTACTTCAAGGACGTCGTCCGCTTCATGAAGAAGTTCAAAGGCCCCTTATGAGCCGAAGGCCCCCTCGCGGAGCATCTTCTCCAGGTTGTGGCCCCACCTGATGTCCTTGTCGGAGAGGCTGGCCAGGGACCTGGGACCTCCGCATCCCATTATGAAGCAGCAGTCCGGGCGCAGGAAGTCGTTGGAGACCAGCCCGGTGTTGTGCGTCACGAATATGCATTGCGACGAGCTGCGGGATATTATCGTCCTTATGGCGTTCTCCGCGGTCTTGTAATGGAACATGTCGTCGAAGTCGTCGAAGTAGATCAGCGCCTCCCGGTCCCGGCACCTCACCGTCCAGGCGTAGAGGCGGCAGGCGATCATCGTACCCCTTGAAACCGAGTCCGCGAAGGGGACGTCCCCGTTCCTCTTGCAGACCAGGAGGCGTCCTTTCTCGGCGCGGAGGTCGAGGTCGATGGAGCAGACGTCTTTCAGGAAGGACCTGAAGCCGTCCGTGAGGCCGTTCTCGGCCACGAAGCGCTCCGCATCGTCGTCGCCGTCCATCATCCCAATGTGGACGTCGTGCTTCCACATGGCCATGTAATAGAGGGTGTGAGTGGCGAACTCCAGCACCACGCCCGCGGGGCTGTCCGGGTCTATCCTGCGGGACCTGGACATCGACAGCACGACCGACGTCCCATCCGGCTCAGGGATCTCGGGGATGCCGAGAAGCGACAGGTCGAAAGACGGCTCCGAATCGCTGGAAAGGTCGTATTCGAAGACCGTACGGCGGTCGATCCTCAGGCTCTCCGATACGACGGTGTCGGGGGAGGTCTTGGAATACTCGTATACGACCACCGAGCCGCGCCTGGAGAGCTCGTAATGGAACGTGACGCGGTCCACGGGAAGGTCCTTGTTCAGGAAGCAGCCCTCGTTGCGCTGGCCTATGTCCTTGGAGAAGCCGCCGACCGTGGAGACTATGTCGGTTATGGCGTATCCAAACGAGGTCTTGCCGGAGTTGTTGTTCCCGAGGACCACGATCTTGTCCAGAAGGTCCCCTCTGAGGCATTCCTTCCCGAAACGGTAGTTCTTGCTGTCGGTGAGGTCGAGCTCCGCCCTGCCCCCGAAGCAGCGGTATCCTTCCACCCAGAACCTTATGAGCATCCTTAGGCGCCCCCTGCGGTCTCCCGTGGGAGAACCGCTTGGAGGTATATACCAAGGATGGTGGATGGGATTTCCGTACACGTCGGAATATGCTGTTCTCCAGGAGTATGGCGGGGCGGCCCTTGTGCATGACGACCTCGCAGTCGACGCCGTACACCTCGGAGATGTTCTCGCGGGTGACGACCTCCTCCGCGGTGCCGACGTTCTTGACGATCCCCGGCTCGGCCATCAGGACCACCTGGTCTGCGAACATGGAGGCGATGTTGAGGTTGTGGCTTATCATTATCACCATGACCCCCTTGGAGACGGCTATCTCGTGCATCAGGGAGGTGATGAAGACCTGGTGCCTTATGTCCAGATTGGAGGTGGGCTCGTCCAGGATGAGCATCTCGGTCTCCTGGACCAGGCCGCGTGCGATGGCGACGGTCTGATGCTGTCCGGCTGAAAGCTCGTTGAACGGGCGATCGGAGAGCTCGGAGATCCCCAGGACCTCCAGGACCTTCTTCACCTTGACCACGTCCTTCGGGTCCGTCTTCCATCTAGACCTGTTCGCCCTGCCGACCAGGACGGTGTCGAACACCGGCATGGAGAACACGTCCTCGGACTGGACCGGGACGTACGACATCGCCTCGGATATCTCCTTGCGGGTCATCTCCTTCACGTCCCTGCCGTTGACGCTCACCTTGCCGGCGGTCGGCTCCAGGAGCTTGTTCATGCACTTGACCAGGGTGGACTTCCCCACGCCGTTGGGACCTATGATGCAGGTCAGGCCCGGGCCCTCCAGGTGGAGGTCGATCCCCTTGAGGATCTCCCTCCCCCCGTATCCGGCGGACATTCCCTCGATGTCTATCCTCATAGGATCACCACGAGGACTTCCTCTGCCTCATTATGAGGTACAGGAACATCGGGCCTCCGATGAACGCGGTCACCACTCCGACCTGCAGGGTCGCCGGGGCTATCACGGTGCGGCCCACCAGGTCGGCCACCTCCAGCAGGACGGCGCCGAACATGGCCGAGGATATCACCAGGTACCTGTTGTCCGCGCCCACGAATATCCTGCACACGTGTGGCGCCACCAGCCCTACGAACCCTATCAGCCCGGTGAAGCTCACCACGGTGGCGACCATCAGCGAGATCAGCAGGAGCAGGAGGATCCTCATGTTCTCCACGTCCAGGCCCATGGCCTTGGCGCTGTCGTCGCCGGTGGCTAGGATGTTCAGCTTGCGGGAGAGGAGCTGGGTCACCACGGTCCCTACGATGACTATGATTGCCATCAGGGGGATGTCCGTCCACTTGCAGTCCGCCACGGTCCCTACCGTCCACTGGTACAGTATCGCCAAGGCGTCGGGGTCGGCGTGGAGCTTGAGTACGGTGGTGAACGAGTTGAAGATGAACATGATGGCTATCCCCGCCATGATCATCATGGTCGGGGAGGCGCCCTTCAGCTTCCCCACGCCCAGCATGACCAGCATGGGGACGAGCGCGAAGACGAAGGCGTTCACCACTATGGCGTAGTTGCCTCCCACCAGGGAGATCCCTAGGGTTATGGCCAGGGTGGCGCCGAACCCCGCCCCCGAGGATATCCCGGTGGTGTAGGGGTCGGCGAGCGGATTCTTCAGCACCGACTGCATGACGCATCCGGCTACCGCGAGCCCGGCTCCGGTGACCAGCGAGGCGGCCACCCTGGGGAGGCGCTCCTGGACCACGATGTAGTCCAGAAGCTTGTCCTGGATGTTCCCGGTCAGGTGCTCCCAGATTATCCGGTAGCAATCCAGGAATCCCAGGTCCATCGTTCCGTACACTATGGAGAGGCCGGCGACGACCACCGCGGCGGCTATGCAGACGAACGTGAACGCGAGCTTGCGCATCTCGGACACGTGGTATTCCCTCACGGCATTCTTAGAATCCTCCGACTCCAGGTCGTCCTCGGAGGCCCACAGCAGCGCTGACCTCCTGGCGAGGTCCATCCTTCCGGCCTGCTCCTCCATGGTATCACTCAGCTGCTGTATCCGGGGCCGGTGTACGTGTATCCCTGGCGGGCGTCGGCTCCCTTCCTGACCGCGAAGTCGTCCAGGTAGACCTGGAGGAAGTTGAGGGCGTCGTCGAGCTTGAAAAGCTCGGGATACAGGTGGGCGGCCAGGATGTAGCATCCCGCGGGACCCGCAGCGAAGGGCATGATCTCGAAGTCGATGGCGTACATCCTCTCGTGCTTGAACTGCTCCGTCTCCTTGTAGACGGCGGTGAGGTACTCGTCGACCATGTCGTTGAACTCGGACCATTCGCAGTTCTTCTGGAACATCACGATGACCTCGTCGGTGGCGGAGGACGCGAAGTTCTCGACGGACCCGATGTTGGTGAAGTTGGTCTTGCCGACGTAGTCGGGCTGGAAGTTGATGACCTTGTTGAACCAGAGGGCGGGGCCCTGGTTGGATCCGAACGCCGCGATCGAGGAGACGTTCTTGTTGTAGCACCTGACCGCGGTGACGGTCTTCTTCCCGGTGGAGATCTTCTTCTCGATGGCGGAGAGCTCGTCCATGACCTTGTCGTACCACTTCTTGTAATCGTCGGAGAGGCTCTGGTCTCCGAGCATGCAGGCGAGCTCCAGGACGCCCTGGATGACGTCGGGGCCCTGGCAGGGGACGATGACGAAGGACATCTTGTCCGCGAGACCGGACTGCTCGGCCTTGTCCCAGATGTAGTCGACATTCTGGCCGCCGGTCCACTGCAGGAAGGTACCGATGACGCCCTTGTTATAGAGGTCGGTGAGGCTCTCGATGGTTATCTCCCTCCAGGTGCCCATCACGGGCATCTTGTCGACGCCGGGGTAGATGTTGTTGTAGATGGAGGGGGTGGTGTCGTCCACGGCCTTCAGCATGCCGTAGGACTTGATGGCAGGAAGGAGCTGCATGACCAGGTACTCGGCGCCGATCTTGTCGCTGATGGGGTAGTTGACGTAGGTGACCCTCTCGTACTTGTTGAAGTAGTACATGCGGACGCTCTTCTTGTCGATGATGTCCTGGACGACCTTGGCGTCGGAATCGTTCACCTTGCCGTCGTAGTTGGCGTCGGCGAGGGGGTAGAGGTTCTTCCAGTCGACGTGCTTGGAGGCGTCGGAGTCGGCGTTGGAGCTTATTATCCAGTTGATGACGCCGACGTCGGTCTTGTCTATGACGTCGTCGCCGTTGGCGTTCCCGTAGATCCTGAGGCGGGTGTCCGCGAAGGACTTGCCGGTGTGGTCCACGTCTTTCTCTCCGCCGTTGTTCGTAAGGGCGAACACGGCCACGGCCGCTATGGCGATTATGGCCACGGCGACTATCGCGTAGATTGCTTTGGTGTTCATTGCGTCACCTCTTGTTGGATTCATAATCCAAGTCCGTATTTAATGACGGTCCTTACTGTAAAAGAATTTCAGAGTCGTAAAAATCCTCCACTTGCACGCGAACAATAATAACCTACTTCTTTGATAGGGAATTCATGGACGGAAAGGGGCTTCTCTCCAGGACGGTTCAGTCGGTGCAGGAGATGCGCCTGAAAATCGGGGATTCAGCGGGAAGCGTGTCGCTATACTACCCCTACGAGGGGGACTTCGAGGCGATGGCGGAGGAGTTCCGCCGGGAATCCTCGGAGAGGTTCCCGGGGATGGTGCTCGAGATGCTCCCGGGACGCGTGAGGGTGACCGTGCCGGAGGAGGAGTGCGAGAGGATAGCCGGGATGCCGATGAAGGGCACCATGGAGTTCATCACGTCACTCACTAAGGAGAGGCTTCCTCTGGAAGAGTTCCTGGAGCGCGTGTCGGAGAGGTATCCTGATGCGAGATCCCGCAGATCCGACGTCATAGACTTCGACTGGGTGCTGTCGTTCCCGGAGGACGAGGACGTGTACTGCCTCTCGGAGGAGATGGGCCAGACCACCTACCACAGGTTCACCGAGGAGGACTTCCTCGCGCTGGGGTTCGAGCTTCCCGAACGATGCGAAACCGCTCTTCCCATCTTTTCCATAAGAAACGATTAATCCGCCCCGTCCGATTCCCATCCATGAGGCAATGCATGGATTCGGACAACCTCCACAGGCGTCTGAAGAAGATATCCGGGCAGGTCGCCGGCCTGGACAAGCTGATAGACGAGGACGTCCCCTGCGCGGACATCCTGGTCCAGGTCAACGCCATCTCGAGCGCACTGCACAAGGTCGGGGAGATCATCCTCGTGGGGCACATCAACCACTGCGTCAAGGACGGCCTGAAAAGCGGCGACGTCGACAAGACATTGGCGGATTTCGAGGAAGTATTGAAACAGTATTCCAAAATCCGAAGTCTGCGATATTACCCCCATAGGGTATATATGAGATACCCCATATGGGTATATCATGGGCATCATCACCGAATCCTTGAAGGCTCAGCAGAAGAAGGCGGGGGCCATCCTCGCCGGAGGGCTGTCGCTTCTCGCGTCGATGACGCTGGAAGGCTTGGAGGCGCTCGTCTGGGTGCCGATAGTCCTCTGCGGAATACCCATAATCGCCGGGGCGGCGGTCGCCCTGGCCAAAGAGCATGACATCACGGCGGACCTGCTCGTGTCCATAGCCATCGTCGCCAGCGTTTTGATCGAAGAATTGGAAGCAGCCGCGGAGGTCTCCATCATCATGGGCATCGGCTCGTTCCTGGAGGAGGCCACTGTGGCCCACGCGAACTCCCGCATAGGCATGGCGGCCGGGCTCAGGCCTGACAAAGCTAGAATCGTGAAAGGAAACGGGACCGAAGACGTGAGCCCGGACTCCTTGGTACGCGGCGACATAGTGCGCGTGCTTCCCGGCGAGACGATCCCTGCGGACGGGACGGTCGTCTCGGGGACATCGTCCGTGGACACGTCCATGATGACGGGCGAACCCCTGCCTAAAGACGTCGCCGCCGGGGACAGGGTGTACGGCGGGACGGCCAACATGTTCGGATGCCTGGACATAGAGGTGGAGAGCGCCGGGGAGGGGTCGGCGGCTTCCCGCATGGAGAGGCTGATCCGCAAGGCGGACGCCAACAGATCTAGAGTGGTCCGCACCGCGGACAGATGGGCGTCTCGCATCGTCGTCATGGCTCTGGCCGGATCCATATTAGCTTATCTGCTCACGCTCGACGTGGAGCGCGCGGTGACGGTCCTGGTGGTGTTCTGCCCCTGCGCCCTGGTCCTGGCCACTCCGACGGCTATGATGGCCGCGGCGGCCAATCTAGGCGGGCGCGGGGTGCTCGTGAAGGACGGCGGCGCCATGGAGAGGATGGCGGACGTCGGCACCGTACTGTTCGACAAGACCGGGACCCTGACCACGGGCAGGATGGAATGCCTCGGGTTCTTCTCCACGTCGGGACGCGACAAGGATGAGATCTCCCGCCTGGCCGCGGCGGCGGAGTCGCTCTCGGAGCATCCGATCGGGAAGGCGATCACCGGATCCGTGAAGACGGATGACGTCGTAGAGGACTTCGAATACATACCCGGACAGGGCATACGCGCGACGGTATGTGGCTGTACCGTGACAGTGGGTAACCGCGCCCTTCTTCGGAGGACATGCCCCGGGGGTATCGAGAAGCTTGAGGCAGAGGCGGCGAAGCGCGAATCCGAAGGGTTCCTGTGCGTCCTGGTCGGAATCGACAAGGAATCCGCGGGATACGCCCTGCTGAGCGACACCCTCCGCCCGTCGTCAAAGTACGCCTCGCGCCACCTGAGGATGCTCGGGCTGCGCAGGATAATGCTCACTGGCGATTCGGAGGCCCCTGCCAGGAGAATGTCCTCCGAGCTGGGGCTGGACGACGCCGTGTGGGAGTGCATGCCGTCGGACAAGCTCAGGATAGTGTCGGAGATCGAAGAGAGCGGCAGGTGCTGCATGATAGGGGACGGGGTCAACGACGCCCCCTCGCTGAAGAGGGCTCACGTCGGGGTCTCCATCGGAGGAGGCGGGCTGGCGTCAGAATCCTCGGACATCGTGATGATGGGGGAGGACCTGGCGGTGCTGCCTGGGGTGTTCTCCATGGCCAGGAGGACGCTCAAGACCATCCGCTTGGGTATAGCGTCCTCCCTCGCGCTGAACCTGGCCGCGACCGTCCTGGCGTTCACGGGGACGATAGGGCCGGTCGAGGGGGCGCTGGTCCACAACGCCGGGTCCGTGGCGGTGATACTGGCCGCCGCGGCGCTCCTTACATACAATCCATGGAGGCCCGGGAGGCACTCGAAGAAGAAGGGAAGACCCGTGGCTCTCGTTCCCGCATGAACGGAAAGGGAGGGCGGAACTGTATTGTATCCTCTCGCCCTCCCCCTCGTCATGGCAGAAAGGGAGCATTTCGACGTCTTCGACCGCTCCGGCGAGATCGCGGACGCTATCCGGCATTGCGTGTTCCTGACCACCAGGCGCGGGGACAAGGTGAACACCATGGCCATCGAGTGGGGCGCCCTCGGGAACCTCTGGGCCAAGCCGGTGTTCATAGCCTTCGTGAGAAGGAGCAGGTTCACCCGCGAGATGCTGGACGCGAACCCCGAGTTCACGATAAACATCCCTACGGGCCCATACGACAGGAAGATCTTCAAAATCTGCGGAGGGAGGAGCGGCCGCGACGTGGACAAGGTCAAGGAAACAGGAATGACCCTAGTCAACGGGGAGAAGGTCTCCGTCCCGGGGATCCTGGAGCTCCCGATGACGCTGGAATGCAAGGTCGTCTACCGCCAGGAGCAGGACGTCTCGCTCATCCCGGAGGACGTCAGGAAGAGGTACTATCCCCACATGCCGGAGAGGGACCACGACACCGACGAGGACGACCATGTCGTCTACATCGGGGAGGTCGTGGACGCGTACGTACTTCGCCGAAGACTTGGTTCCTAAGCTCCTCGGGAAGCCTGCGCCTATCCTGCGGGAGCTCGGCGACGAGGTCGGCCAGGGTGGTGCGCGACAGGTCCTCCAGCATGGAGTCCATGGCCGACCGGAAGCGGGAGAGGAGCATGCCATGGATCTCACTGCCTATCGGGCAGCGGAGGTTGGCCGGGTACATGCTGAACGCCGCCTCGGCGTCCTCCTCCTCGGTCGCCAGGAACACGTCCTTGAGGGTTATCTCCTCGGCGGGCCTGGCCAGGACGGTGCGGGCGCCTCCCATCCCGGTCTTCAGGAGCCCCGCCTTGGAGAGCTTGCCGAACACCTTGCGGACGATTACCGGGTTGCACCCGATGCTCCTGGCGACCATGCCGCTGGTTATCCTGTCCTCGTCGAAGAACCCGTACGCCAGGAGCGTGTGTATGCCGACGGTGAACTCCGAGTCCACGCGCATCTCGTCACTCGCCTGAAAGGAGCGACTTGCACTTGGCATAGAGGTCGTCCGTGGGCTGGAGGTCCGCCCAGCCGTCCTCGGCGTCCCTGATGGTAAGACGGGTCCTCTCGGAGACCTTCTGCAGGTCCCTGTCGAAGGCCTCCCTGTCGCCGATGCCTGTATCCAGTCTGAGAAGGTGCTCGTATCCCCCGAGGCTCAGCAGCCACCTCATGTAGCCGTCGTGGCCAGGTTCAATCCCAAGGGACTCCCTCATGTCCGGGGTGATGGAATCCTCGGTTGCCGCGGAATTAGCCGAGTCCGCCTCGTTGAAGGCGTCCCAGTTGGTGGCCATGGCCGGGAAGACGTACATGTGGCCGGGATACCGCTTCTGCATCTCGAAGTACTTGGGGCCGCCGGCGATGTTTATGCCGACGCAGTCGTGGCAGAGGCGGCCGTTCCTGTCGCAGAACGTCGCGGAAGGCTTGTAGCCCTTCTCCTTGCACCAGGCGGGGGCGTTCCACTCGAAGTTGCCGCAGGTCCCCAGGTAGAAGCCCATGGCATCGACGAAGGGCTGCATCTCCGTGGCGAGGGATTCCACCGTGGACTTCAGGACCTCCGGGACCGCGTGCAGCCCGAGGTCGGTCATGTAGACCAGGATCGTGAACCTCCCGTGGTCCAGGCTGTGCTTCCCGGACAGCAGGTCGTCCCAGGATACGACGGAATACCCTATCCCTGCCTTGTCCAGCTTGCTCCTGATGGAGACGTTGTTCTTGTTGTCCACGATCAGGATGTCCTTCTCCTCCGGATCCTTCGAAAGGCTGTAGACGAGGTTGTCGTCCACCATAGGACACGCTATTATCCCCAGCACCCCGTTTGTCATAATTATTGTTACATACGAAGGGGTATTTCTAATTGGCGAAAAACTTCCCCACATCTTTGATGATTTCGAAATCGACTGTACTAATAATAATCGAACGTAGCATGCGGATACCCATCACCAAATAGAACTATAGTGATACCGTATGGGTTCTCTACCTGTTACAGTAATGGAATCAGACAAACCCTATCAACTTGAACGACATACGCTGTCTTATGGCAAGCGACCGTATCAATTTCTTCGACTATCTATCAGAAGAAAAACTATTCTTCCCTATTGAGGCGGTCGAAGATTTCCTGCTATCTCTGAAGGTCAAGCCTTTCGTGATTCTAAGCGGAGGAAGCGGAACCGGCAAGACAAAACTGGCTCAAGCTTACGGCAGGTTCATATCGAAACCCGGCCAGGAATACAAAACGGCAGAGTTCAGCGTGACCCTGAACAAATCGGACAAGAACCGCGGATTCACGCTGAGCAGAGATGAATTCTTCAACAACCTTCCTTTCGACGGGAGAAAAGCCAATGGCGAATACAAGGTGGAGATTGGAAACGTCAAGTCCACGGGAGAAATCGATCTGACCCCGCGTTTCTGGTTCAGGGACAGCGATGAGCTGGCTGACGAAATAACAAGGCTGAAAACTGAAGGAAAGGAGAAAGAAGTCCTTCGGATGTTCATCCCCCAAGGAAAGACCTCCGGCAGCAACTATCGTATCGTCCCGGTAGGATCGAATTGGACCGAGAGCCGCTTCATCATAGGATACAGGAATGTTCTGAACGGCAAGTACTCAAGCACCGAATCGCTAGACCTGATCGTCCAGGCTAATAGAAACCCGGGCGAGCCGTTCCTATTGATTCTGGACGAGATGAACCTCTCCCACGTGGAGCGCTATTTCTCGGACATCCTGTCTTCCATGGAAAGCGGGGAGGCGATATGCATCGACAACGGGAGCGACGACTCCATCCCAGATCAGGTGCGGATCTCCGACAACCTCATGATAGTCGGAACCGTGAACGTGGATGAGACAACATACACGTTCTCGCCCAAGGTCCTTGACCGCGCCAACGTCATAGAGTTCAGTTCCGTCCCCGCATCTTCCTATCTGTCCGGAAATGGACCGAATGGAACTCCAGCAGGGAATGTGGAATATCTCCAAGACTGCATGAACGGGGTAGCCATCAGGAGAATGAAAGGCCCCGACATCATCAAAGCGATCCGCTCCTCTGGAAACGGCCAGGTTGCCGACACGATCGCCGATGACCTTGAGAAGCTGCAGGAATGCATGGAGTCAATGGGACTTCCCATAGGCTTGAGGACCATCGACGAAATCATGCGCTTCATGTACGCCGCCTGGAACTATACCGGACACGGCGACTTCCATCAATACAAGAGGTTCTTCGACTCCCAGGTCAAGCAGAAGATCCTGCCGAAGATACATGGAGGACAGGAGATCGCTGACGGACTGAAATCCATGCAATCAATCTGCATTGACGGGGGATACGACAGGTCCGCATCTAGAATCGAGAGGATGGTCAAGACCCTGGAGAAGCAGCGGTATGTATCCTTCAACTGAGGGCCAACAGATCCTGTCTGTAGACTTCCGTATCGGAGATCGTCTAGTGGCCACTCTGAGAATTGCCTGCGTCGGCCATATTCCAGGCGATGTGCCATCCGACATCAAGCCTCCTGAGTACATAGATGTAGAAAACTCCCAGAACATCCAATTCATTAGGGAAAAGTCTGAAATCGACCCTAACGTCGGCATACAGATATATTGTGGAGATGACCCGTACCTTTCTCCCATACTGCTGTCTGAAGAAACTGAATATGAGATGGAGCTGAAATCTATAGCCGGAGTCGGGAATCGGCTCAAATCCTTGTCGAATACAGACCTTATACTGAAACCCAGCATATTCAACTCCGACGACAATGAAAAATCATACAGACTATACTCGAAAAGCTATGTGGGCAAAGGGTTCTTCGATATCGAGTACTATAGTGATACCATATCGATTCCGTTTGAGATGAGGTCCAAAAAGATCGAATACCTCACCCATTACCCGCAAATGCTAGCTGAGATAGCAGAGATCTCCTTGCCTGCTATCTTGGACTACAAATCGCCGCTGTTCAGAAACTACGGATTGTCACCGAAAACGGATTCCGACTTCTATGAAGATTTTCTGATCCTGGAATACATATTCGAAAAACTAGACCTGGAATCCTCATACGAATACGTGCGCAGGAACCCGTATGCCGTGTTGATGAAGGTCAAAAACATGGCGCCTAGCGGATGCGCATACTCCATAGATCCATCCGACATCGTTCATTTCTCAAGCGGCGGCTGCTGGAACGTATCGAACATGCCGGGGCTGAGGGCCGCTCCCGAATACATTCCGAACACCGTGTACGAGGAAACCCTGGACACTCCGGAAAACAGGCTGGTCAAAGACCTTCTGATAAGGATTCAAGATCGCATCCACACTTTGATGGAAAGCTTTCTCATGAATCAGGCTGGATACGTTCACGACAGCCTTCTCGACATGGCTTCGATCATCGACCGTCTTCTATCAGACAGATGGCTAGAGGACGTGAAGCGTCTAGAACATGAACCGTTCGAATCCACGGTGCTTCTGAAAAGACAAGGATACAGAGAGCTGTTCGAAGCGTACATCGTCCTCGGGATGAGCATAGAATTCAGAATGGACGAGGGACCGGAGCTGATCAGAGGACATGAGAAGAAAGTATACGAGACGTATGAGTGCTGGTGCTATCTGAAACTGTACCAATGCCTCTTTGAAATGTCTGATAACAAGCCTCCGTTAAGAGTTTCGGGCAAGAACAAGACTGTGACGTTCAGGAAGCCCATCAGTTTTGAGATAATCCGCAGATCCGGGGAATACACCGTGGAGTTCTACTATAACAAGGACTTCGATCAGGACATCGAAGAATTCAGGTCCTACTCGATACGCCTCCGCCCAGACTTCACCTTGGTCATAACCAACAACGGGAACAAGAGCATCATCAACTTCGATTCCAAATACAAGGTGAAACTCAAGGACCCGTCTGAAATCGCCATCGAAGACTCTGAAATGAAGATAGGCTGCTGGGAATACGACATCTACAAGATGCACACGTACCGCGACGCCCTCTTGAAAAGCATGGGGTCGTACGTCCTATATCCTGGAACGGGAGAGGGGAAATACTATGTGAAGCCGCCGGACGAGCAATTCTGGGACGAGCGTGAAGGCATGGTATTGCCATCTGTCGGAGCCATCCCCCTGGTCCCGGGAAAAGACGATGACGGCCTGAAACATGCCATCGGGATAATACTGGACAGGATAGGATCCCAAAGCGGCACGATGGATTTTTAATTCAAATCTCTCAGGTAAAAAAAAAACAGAATATGGTTATATGCATCCTGCAATTGACCTTTAATGCCCGGTATTCTGGATACACATGACCTGAATTCAGCAATTGCACATATGGCTGAAGACTCTCAGAAATTTATCTTCATAACCAGCCCATATCTTATGATTAACGACAGACTGAGAAAGATCATAGAAATCGCTGATGATAGAGGGGTAAAAACATTCTTTATCTATGGAAAGAAAGAACTCGATGACGATACTGAAAAATGGATTAAAGGATTGCATAACTCATCAATTGGATACATTAAAAATGTCCATGCCAAAATATTCATGATGGAACTCGCGGGCATTGTCATGTCCATGAACATATACACATTCTCTCAAATCAATAATGAAGAACTAGGCGTCATATTCGATAAAAGGGATCGTAGAGGGTATAAGGACCTGGCATTCCATGCCGCTCGTCTTATAGACATGGCAGAAAAAACACACGGGCTATGGAACGACGAGTGCATACGCAAAATACCATCCGGATTATTTGGATGGAGATCAACACCTAGATCTCAAACAGACCTGTCCTGTCTAGATGGCGGCAGCAATGACGAGCCAGAAGTCGATAACGCCCCTGAACCTGTTGATACCCCATTGCGCAAATGCCATTGCATCCGTTGTAATCATATCATTCCTTCAAATCACCCATATTTTTATTGTGGAAGATGTCTGGACTCATGGTCCAGATACAACAATTTTTCTTATACTGAACCGGAAGGCCACTGTTACATCTGTGGAAAAAATTACCATGCAAGTGCAGATCGCCCTTCATGCCTTGATTGCTACCCTTCAAATCGTGATTTCATACATGATCAACATGAAACTATGCGTAAAATGGTAGAACATAACAAAAACCAGAATGTCCGATTATTGATTCAACCAAATAGAGTCTTTGGATTGTATAATGACCTTCACCACAGCCCTTTACCACTATCCTCCTTAATCATTCATTATCGTAAGATCTAAAGATCTGATTGTTAATGATCAAATGGTTCTATGAAGTGGTCTGATAAAGCAATTAAAGAGTTATTTACCAACAACCTAACTATACCTGAATATCAAAGATCCTTTTCTTGGACCGAAGACAATATAGACGATTTTTTTACAGACCTGAAAAACTTCATTACCCGTAAAGACGAATACTACCTGTTCGGGCAAATAATCATTCACCACGACGATACGATTAACTACATTGTCGACGGGCAACAAAGAATCACTACATCCACAATATTCCTTTGCGTAATACGTGATATTTTAAAAGAAAGAAAATACGATATTGACTCCTTACGTACTAAAATCAATAATGCAATAGGATTTGCAGATGAACAATACCGTCTGACCAGCGGTTATGATAGCAGAGAATTCTTCATGAACTATGTTCAAGGTGCAAATCATGACTATAAGCCGAAACGGGACATAGATCGTAAACTAAAAAATGCATACCAGCAGCTTTACGATCAAACCATAGAGTACATAGGAAACGACGACGAATCACCAGATAAACTCAAGATTCTCGCCACTAGGTTCCTTGATGGTTTCCACATTTCTTACGTTGAAACAGATTCTCTATCCCAGGCATTTACCGTATTTGAAACTCTGAATGCAAGAGGATCTCCCTTAGAAGTTCCAGATCTTTTGAAAAATCACTTCTTCAGCAGGCTGGACAAAAATCACGAATATATAAAGAACAACTGGATTGAGATGGTAGACAAAATCTCCAAAATAGGACCTAAAGCTACCACCCAATTTATCAAATATTACTGGAACTCACTTAACGAGTTTATTCGTGAAAAAGAACTATTCGATAGAATAAGCAAAATTCCCGATGCCGACCTGTATGATTTCCTTAAAGGACTGTTTGATTCAGAGGAATTGTATATAGAAATCGTAAATCCAGATAGCAAAAGTACCATTTTTGATGATGATACAGTGGACTGCCTAAAAAATTTGAAACAATTCGGAGCCAGTTCATTTTGTCCATTAGTAATCGCTTTATACAATACTGACAACAAATGTTAGATCCCTTCAATCGTAAAAGCGATTGAGACGCAGATTCTAAGAAATCAGGTCAT
This sequence comes from Candidatus Methanomethylophilaceae archaeon, assembly GCA_017519045.1. Taxonomy (GTDB): domain Archaea; phylum Thermoplasmatota; class Thermoplasmata; order Methanomassiliicoccales; family Methanomethylophilaceae; genus Methanoprimaticola. The sequence continues at coordinate 18,570 of JAFWTC010000063.1, read as the reverse complement.
AGGCAAAAAGACGGCTAACAAAAATGAAAGAAAATATTCAGAGTGGGCTTTATCATTATCTAAAGGTCTTAAAACACCCGATCAAATACTATCGGAAATATACGCAACTACAGACTCCGACTCCGATGTAAGTTCTTCTTTCGCCAAATTCTCCCCCAAAGAAGGTGTCGGTAAACTACTCCTAGTTGAAATTTACAACTATAGCCATACCGAAACAAAAATCACCAACAGGGGCAAGGATGTCCATTTAGAACATATATTACCGAAGAAACCCAAAGACTGGCAGATAGAACACGAGTCATGGAAGGAATACCATGTGCGCTTTGGCAACATGATCCTATTAGACGGAAAGAAAAATCGGATAATTAGCAACAAACTATTTGATGAAAAGAAGAAAGAATACATAAAATCCAGTATTGAAGAAACCCGTCAAATAGCCGAGTATGAAAAATGGGGTGTCGAAGAAATAGAACACCGCCAACAAGCACTATTGGAAAAAGTCCTGAAAAGGTGGCCAATTATCAACACTGGACAATTTACCATTGAAATGTTTGATGAAGGCAGAAGTGTTCGCGCCCACAAGTCATCATGACAATACCGATAATTGCAATCTGAGTAGTCAACTACTCACATTGCAACACCTTGGCTACTCAGATTGCAACTTGACAGTTCCGCTGCATCCTCTGAGACCAGCTATAATAACCTCCAAACCCATCTTTGCACATGGCTCTGTTCAAGAAGGAGAAGCCCAGGCCCGCCGGAGTCGTGAGAGGATCGGACCTCTCCGCCGACGAGGTCTTCGAGGACTGCAGGAAGGCCTTCGGGAAGGAGAACGTCCAGGACCTAGTCCGCCTCAGGGACGGCTACGCCTGGCTTTATCTAGACGGGAGGCGCACGATGCTGTTCTGCGTCTCCGAGAACTCAGTCCGCTCGAGAGAGCCGTCCTTCGACGAGCGTCTTGATCTGGAGATCTCCGGCCCGAGCCTCATGAAGATGCTGGCGAGGGATGCGGTAGAACTTTCGGCGGTGAGCCACGGGATGGACAGTGACATGGAGCCCGGGTGCGACGTCACGTACGACAGGGTGGAGTCGCTGGCTCCCGAGAAGGCCGAGGAGACGATATCTGTGAAAATCAAATCCGTGAAGCCCGCGATGAAGATTCGGATCCCGGCGCCGTTCTTCGACGAAGTCCTGGAGTTCCTCTCGGACAGGCTTCGCCGATAATCTTATCCGCCTTCCGCAGAGTACGGGCCAGGTATTCAAATGGACGAGGTCTCCAAAGCCGTCGAGCTGTTCCGGAGCGGCTTCATGTGCTCCCAGGCGGTTTTCGCCGCCTTCTCCGAGAAATACGGCGTCAGCGAGGACCAGGCCCTCCGCATAGGAGCCTGCTTCGGATCGGGAATGAACAAGGGGGACGTGTGCGGCGCGTGCACCGGGGCGCTGATGGTGCTCGGACTGGCATACGGGAATTCGGACTCCAAGGACATGGATCGCCGCTTGGCCGCGAAGCAGAAGGCTTCCGAGTTCCTGGACGAGTTCGAGCGCCGCAACGGCTCGTACATCTGCAACAGCCTGCTGGACTGCGACCTCGACACCGATGACGGAAGGAGAAAGGCCAGGGAGAACGGGCTCTTCGTCAAGCTCTGCCCTGGATACGTAGAATCCGCTGCGGAAATAGTCAAGGAAATGCTCGAAAAGGACCCTCCAAACCCTTCGTGACAGACTATAGTTCCACGATTCACAAGATGGGGACCTCAGGCCGGACGCCTGCCCAGCAGCCAAAGCAGATAGATCGGCAGGTAGACGACGTCGCCCTCGACCCTCAGATTCTTGGAATGGACGACGTAGCCGACCTTGGCCCTCCTCCGGTTCCTGCCCATGAACGCGTCCAGCGAGGGATGGGATCCGGACCTTCCCGACTTGACCTCGATCGGCACCAGCCTCTTCCCGTCCGCCATGAGGAAATCCAGCTCATACTTCCTTCCGGAGTCCTCGAACATGTAGTAATGGAGGCGTACCCCGTTGGCGACGAGGGTCTGGGCAACCATGTTCTCGAAGAACATCCCCTTGTTCATCCCGAGCCTTCCGGCCAGGATCTCGCGGTATATCTCCTGCCTGTCCGCCATGTTGGACCTGATGCACATCGTGAGGAGGAGCCCCGTGTCGACCAGATACGGCTTGAACGCCGACACGTCCTCGAACTGGTCCAAGGCGGGGTCGGGATCGGTGCAGAGGATGCAGGGGTTGACCAGCCCGGACTCCTTCAGCCACGACGCCCTTCTGATGTACGTCCTGCTCTTGGTCCCTTTCTTCACCACCCCTGGCGAGAACACCTTGCGGGTCCTGTTCAGCTGAGACGGAAGGCTGGAATACATGGATGCGAGAATCGGGTCGTCCTCCCTCATCACGTCGTTGCGATAGAGGTCCAGTATCGTCTCCTTTGCCTTCTCGACCTTGATGAAGTCGTTGGACGATATGAGCTCGGACACCGCCTGAGGCATTCCCCCGACCAGCATATACGTGGTGAAGTCGTCCATGAGACGCTTGTGGACCCCGTTGTCCAACGCCTCCATCCTCTCGAACGCATCCCTGCAGAGGTTCAGGCTCCCCTCCCTTCCGAGCGCCCATTGGAACTCCTCGAAATCCATAGGATTCATTCTCAGGGTGATCTCCTCCGACGGTATTAGCACCCGGGTCTTCATTTTGAGGGTGACCATCGATCCGGTCTCGATGACAGGGTATCTGCCATCCTTGACCAGGTATTTCACCATCTGATAGGCCAGCGGGTACAGCTGGACCTCATCGAATATGATTACGCTCTCGTGCTCGACCAGATTCACGTTATAATCGGAGGCGAGAAGGAGGAAGAATCTGTCCAGATCGTTCGGATAGCGCTTGAAGAGGCCCTTGACGAAATCGCTGGCGTTCCCGAAGTCGATGAGGATGTATGATTTGAATTCTCTCTTGGCGAACTCTTCGACCACCGTGCTTTTCCCCACGCGCCTGGCACCTTCGACCATGACGGCATATCTGTCGGAATAGTCCCTTTTCCATGACAGCAAGTCGTCGTAGATTTTTCTCTTGAAGATTCCAGCCGAAGACGCCATGGATGGACATCGGATTGCCAGTATTAAAATAAGCACCAAAACGAGGGTTAGCATACCCCGTTCCGAGCACCAAAACGAGGGTTAGCAATCTCCCTCGGCCTCGCCTTCCTTTCCGGACTCCTGTTGTTTTTTAAGAAACTTAGCAAATACTACGCACGGCGTTCGTCATCCCGACGGAGCCGAACCATGTCATTCGAATCGCTTATGGATGCCGTGTGGGAGTTCGACGACTACCTCTGGTACGTCCCGTTCGCCCTGATAATCTGTCTTGGAATCTACTCGACGATAAAGTTCAAGGGGCTGCAGATAACGAACCTCCCGGAGATGTGCAGGGCGACCTTCTCCATGGAGAAGACCGGGAAGGACGGGGTGTCCTCGTTCCAGGTCTTCTGCATGAGCATGGGGAACCGCATAGGAATCGGGAACATAGCAGGACCTATCACCGCGATCCTGATGGGGGGCCCCGGAGCCATATTCTGGATGTGGGTGTTCGCCACCCTCGGCGGAGCAACCAGCTTCGTCGAGACCACCGTCGGTCAGATCTTCAAGAGCCGCGCGGACAACGGCGACTTCATCGGCGGCCCGGCCCACAACGTCGCCAAAGGCCTGAACTCCAAGAGGTTCGGGATGCTGATCGCCGTCCTGATGATCGCGGTCTACATCGGCGGATACGTCCTCTCCGAGATATCCACCATATCCACGTCGTTCAGCGGCGCCTACGACTTCGAGTACAGCAACCTGGTCATAGCCTTCATCCTCTGCGTCATAGCCGTCCTGGTCATCACCGGAGGCTTCAGGCGCGTGGCCAAAGCCTCCGCCCTCGTGGTCCCGATCATGGCGATATTGTGGATAATCATCTGCCTGACGGTGATGCTGATGAACTACGCCGGGATCCCGGAGGCAGTCGCCTCGATATTCCGCTGCGCGTTCAGCATCCCAGCTACCGTCGGAGGAGGCGTCGGAGCCATGCTCACGATCGCCATGAGAAGGGGAATCTGGTCCAACGAGGCCGGAGAGGGGACGGTCACCAACATCTCCTCCTCTGCGGACGTCCCGCATCCCGTGAAGCAGGGCCTCTCCCAGTCCCTGGGAGTCTTGTTCGACACGATCATAAGCACCATGACCGCCCTGATGGTCCTGGGCTTCTTCACCGACTACGACGCGCTGGTGGCCACTGGGATCGACGAGTCCATGCCGCTGCTGGAGCACGTCATGGGGACCACCCTCGGCGGAGCCGCCCCTACTCTGGTCTTCTTCTTCATGTTCCTGTTCGCGATAACCAGCTTCATGGGCGACTACGTGATCGGCGAGAACAACCTGAAGTTCATCACCAAGGACAGGAAGGCCAGGATCGGCCTAATGGCGCTGACCTTGGCGGTGGTGTTCCTGTCAGCCTACTTCGGATCCGACGGCCTGTACGCCATCATGGACGTCCTCCTGGCCATCTGCGGGACCGTCAACTGCTTCGTCATGTTCAAGCTCGGGAAGCATGCCCTGGAGGCGTACAAGGACTACCGCGCCCAGAAGGCCGCCGGAGTCAAAGACCCGGTATTCCACAAGAGCGCCCTCTCGGACTCCTCCGGAGTGACCGAGTGGGACGATTGAGACTGTCACGATTCCCGTCGCGGCCTGCGCCTGAAGTTCAACGGAGCCTCCCTGTCTGCTTCCGATGCGTAAGGGACTCCCACCCTGGGGCCGGACGCGATCTCCGGATGCCGGCCGTCGTCCTCCAGCCACAGCCCGTGCTCCTCGTCCAGGAGGTCTCCGTACATCTCCTTGCCGAACCCCATCAGCTTGGACGCTCTGCCGGGGCCCTCCGCCCCTTCGACCCCTCTCACCAGGACGCATTGAGGATCTCCCTCTCCGCCGGCGGTCAGGTTCAGCAGCCAAAACATGTGGCAGCGATAGACGTAGGCCCTGCCGCCGTCCTCGTAGAGGACCCTGTTCCGCTCGGTGTGGCCGAAGCGGGCGTGCGCGGCGGTGTCGTCCTCCCCGGTATATGCCTCGGTCTCGGTGATGCGCCTTCTGAGGACGGTCCCGTCGGGCATTCTGCGGCACAGGAACATTCCCACGACCGCCCTGGCGACGGCTACGGCGTCCCTCTCCCTGAAGAATCCGACCGGCACTACGGTTCGCTTGCCCGGTATGGCCATGTCCAGGCCGAGCCTGCGCTCCGCCTCCATCGCCCTTGAGTACAGGTTCTTGAAATCGGATAAGTCCGCCCTAAGCTTATCCTCGGACGGAAGCTCCCTCACATCGTACCTCCGGCTGCAGACGCATCCGATCTCGAGGAACCTCCCGACGCTGCTGGTGGCCTTCAGGTCTATGCGGCCGGTGTCGAAACCCTCCGTATCCAGATCCTCGATCAGAGCGGCGGAGTTCTCTTCCAGGTGCCTGTTGGTCTCCGTTCTGCCATGCGAGTCGAAATACGTCACGCTGCCCTGGTCCAGACAGAGGAACAACGATTCCATGTCAGCCGAAAAGATGAAGATGACGAAGAGCCCGTGATGTAACGTGTCCGTCTCGTCGAGGTCGAAAACGGCGGCCCAGGGTATCTCGGCCCACCCCCCTTTGCCGACGCTCCCACGGACCATGTAGCCGTCGCCGAAGACGCCCATGGCGGAAATCTCGCCTGCGATGGATCTCCTCATGAGGTCGGCGACCGGATGGCCCTTCAGGCTCTCTTTCCTGGCTGCCGGGTATTTCGATGCGAATTCGGCAAGAAGGCCGCGGAGGCTGCTCATGCCTGGGAATCCGGGAGTCCGGATTTATCCGTTCCGTCTCTTCGCGCTGTTTTCAGAAGGAAAGCTTCCTTCCGCTCGCGACCCTGCCGCCGGCATGCCCCTCCCGGACATCAGGCCGCGGCATTCTCGACACGATGCGCTTTGACAACGATTGCGAAGGATATCGAACAAAGCTAAAACCAGACTCCGTACCACGTTCCGGATTCGTTATAATCGAAGAAACAAGTAATAAAACCCAGATTGATTACAATATCAGAACCATTTCTTTCGATGATCAAAATGAACAGAACCGACGACAGCACAAACCGCGTTCTCCGGCACTGGAATTCCCCCGTCTGGAGAACGATGGTCCTGCTCGTGCTAGCGATTTCCGTTCTGGCCCTGATTCCGGCGATGTCGGACCAGTCCGATGCTGAATCCGGAAAATGCGGGAATAACGTCAGCTACGAGATAGTAGACTTCGAGACGCTGAAGATCACCGGCACAGGCGCCATGTACGACTACACCTCGAAAGACGCCGCCCCTTGGGCGGGATCGTTCATGATCAGCAAGGTGACGATCGGAAACGGGGTCACCCACATAGGGGACAGGGCGTTCTACGAAACCTGGATAGACTCCGTCAGCATCCCCGGCAGCGTCACGAGCATAGGGGACAAGGCATTCTACGGATGCTCCAGCCTGCAAAGCATCACCCTGCCGTCCTCGGTCAAATCCATCGGGGAGGAAGCATTCTGCGGATGCTGGTCCATCAAATCCGTGTCCATCCCCAACGGGATAACGATCGTCGAGGACGGAACCTTCGAAGGCTGCACGTCCATGACCTCCGTCTCGATCCCCGCCTCGGTCAAGACCATAGGGGACGACGCGTTCTTCGGATGCCTGAGCCTAAGGAACGTGACCATCCCCTCGTCCGTGAACACGATAGGCGAGAAGGCGTTCGCCGAGAGCGGGCTCAAGTCCGTGACCGTACCCGACAATGTCACCATCATCGGAGAGGGGGCCTTCAGCAGGTGCAATGACCTTGCGACGGCCACGCTCGGCGGCTCCGTGAAGGACGTGGCGAACGAGATGTTCTACGGATGCCTTGCCCTCACGTCCGTGAAGCTCGGGAAGTCCGTGGACACGATAGGCGAGAAGGCGTTCTACTGGTGCTCCGCCCTTAAAACCGTGAACCTGCCCAGCACCGTCATGTACGTAGACGACATGGCGTTCTACGGATGCATGGCGCTTGCCGACGCGGGCTCCCTCGGCTCCGTCAAGAGCTTCGGGGATGGCTCCTTCTACGGATGCCCGGTGTCCATGTCCCCGTCAGTCCCAGCCAAGGCCAGGACGACGACCCTCGAGTACGACGGCCTTCCGGACTACAGCGAGCTGAACGCCGTGGAGAAGAAGCTCTACGACGCCGTCGTCGCCGCCATATTGTATAAAACCGAATCCACGGTGAAGCTGCCGGACGGCATGTCGGAGGACGAGCGGATATCGTACGCCATCACCACAATGGACAGAGTCTACGACTCCCTGAAGAAGGACTACCGCCAAGTGTGGGACGCCGACGACGGGTACGACTTCATGGGGAGCGTGAACATAGGCCAGGGGATGGACACGATCGAGGTCGGCAAAGGCGACAGCTTCGACAGGAGCAGCTACGACAAGACCGTCTCCGCCCTCCGCAACTTGAAGATAGACGGCTCGTCCAGATACGCCCAGGTGAAGAGCATACACGACTATGTCTGCGACCTCATCACCTACAACTACGCCGACACGACCACCCACAAGTACCACTGCATCTACAACGCGATCATCGGAGACCACAGGGGCGTGTGCGAATCCTACGCCGCCGCCTTCCAGATGCTCTGCGACATCCATGACATCCCCTGCGTCTACGTGGCCGGGCATGCGCATGCGGGCGACGAGGTCGGCCACGCATGGAACTTCGTACAGATGGAAGACGGGAACTGGTACTTCGTCGACGCCACCTGGGACGACACCGGCAACACGAACAGCTACTTCCTCAGAGGGAGCGCGGCCATGCAGGGACGCGTCGTCAACGACATCGTATACCCGGCAGTCTACGCCTCCGACTACAAGGCGCCCTCGACCGACGTCCCGGCGACCGGAGTCGATCTCGACAAGGACGAAGCCGGCCTCAGCAAGGGCGGGAGCCTGACCCTGACCGCGACCGTGAAGCCCGCCAACGCCACCAACAAGGGCGTGACCTGGTCGAGCAACAACACGAGCGTGGCTACGGTCAGCAACGGTGTCGTCAAGGCCGTAGGAATCGGCAACGCCGTCATCACCGTCAAGACGAACGACGGCGGATACACCGACACTTGTTCCATAACGGTGACCGGACCCTCCACCGTGCCTGTCACCAGCGTGTCCCTCAGCAGCACATTCATGGAGATGCATGTGGGCGGAGCGCGCACGTTGGAAGCGGCCGTGCACCCTTCCGACGCCACCGACCAGTCCGTATCGTGGAAGTCCAGCAACCCCTCGGTAGCCAAGGTCGACCAGCACGGCAAGGTCACGGCAGTATCCGCAGGAAGCGCGACCGTGACCGTCACCACCCACGACGGATCCAAGACCGCGACATGCAATGTGAATGTCGTCTCGGAGTCGGTCCCCGCGACGAACGTCAAGCTCAGCCAGACGGCCGCCACCCTGTGCGAGGGAGAGTCGATACGGCTAACAGCCGCCCTGACGCCTTCCAATTCAACAGACACCGTGGCTTGGAAGTCCAGCAACACCAACGTCGCCACGGTCGATCAGGACGGTAACGTGAAGGCCGTGTCCAAGGGGACAGCCACCATCTCAGCCTCGACCGGAGGAGGATACGTGAAAGCGAACTGCATAGTGACGGTGAAGGAGTCCGACAAGCCGGTTACCGGCATCTCCCTGAGCAGCAGCTCCCTGACCTTGAGCGCAGGGGGCACAAGCAAGCTGATTCCGACCCTGTACCCGTCCGACGCAGGCTTGAAGGAGGTCGACTGGATGACCAGCGACCCGAGCGTCGCCACGGTCGACCAGGACGGGAACGTGAAAGCGGTATCCCCCGGAAAGGCGACGATAACCGCCATATCGGTCGACGGGGGCTTCAAGGCCACATGCAGCGTAGCGGTCCTCGGCGAGGACGTCCCTGTCACCGGGATAACCCTGGACAAGAACAGGATCACCCTGGAGGCAGGGGGATCGCAGAAGCTCAAGGCCACGATCATCCCCGACAACGCTAGCCTCAAGGAGGTCGACTGGATGACCAGCGACCCGAGCGTCGCCACGGTAGACCAGGACGGGAACGTGAAGGCCGTATCCTCCGGCAAGGCGACGATAACCGCCGTGTCCGTCGACAAGGCTCTGAAGGCCTACTGCGACGTCACCGTCGAGGATAAGCCCCAGGGAGGCTCGTCCGGCAACCTCCTCCTGTATGCGGGGATAGGGATAGCCGCCCTCGTAGCCATCCTGGGCGCCGCGCTGTTCCTAAGAGGCAGGGGCAAGTGATAACGCGGCGGGAAGGGAAATCTACCCGACCCGCCCCAAAACCATTTCCTGCTTTTAGATCCACATCATCATCACTATGGTCTTCAGAGATGACCGCGACCGTCTGGCCAGACACAACCGTCTCTTCGGATGCTCTAATCCCGTCGCGAATCCGAAGAGAGCTTATCACTATAGTCCCAGCTGTCTTCTAGCCTCTTAACGACTACGGTGATGATTACGAGGTCGATGTAACCTGTGTTCCTGACAGAGTGCTTCGATCCCTTGGGGCATATCCCACCGTGATGGTGGAACATCATTGCCTGCGGAAGCGCTCCTCGCCCATCCTCTGACGAATGACCCCCATGTGCTCGTCCGGGTCCTCTGAAAGCCCCGGATCCTGCGATAGCTTGTCCGAGAAAGTTTCCGAGTGCAACCTAGATTGCATTAATTGCTAGGAGAGCGTACCATGCATCATGACTCTCGATAATATCAGCGAGATGACGCTCGAGGAATGCGAGAAGAAGCTCGACGAGCTTCTGGATTCCGACGATGCCGAGGACGAGGACATCATCGCCCTGTACACGGCCATGGGCGACAAGGCCAAAGAGGAAGGGGAATTCGAGAAGTCCAAGGAATACTACATGAACGCCCTAACCGAGACCCTCATGAAGTACGGCGAGTCCAGCGTCGAAGCTGGGGACGCCGCCATGAACGCGGGGAACGGACTGTTCAACATATCGGACTACGAGGCCGCCCTCGAATACTACGCCAAGGCCCTTGAGACCTTCAAGGAGACGTCTCCCGACGACTGCGACAAGATAACCACGGCCATGAGGAACATCGGAGACTGTCACTTCTACTCCGAAAACTACGAGGAGGCAGTCAGCTGCTTCACTGCGACCATGGACTTCCTGAGGACGAAGAAAAGCGAGGACGACCCCGCATTCTACCGTCTCTACAGCGTCATGGCCGAGACCCTCTCGAAGATGGAGAGGTTCGAAGAAGCGCTCGGATACTACAAGAAAGGCTTCGACATAAAGAAGAGGTTCGTCGAGAGCGACATGGACCTCATGGAGGACTACGAGGGCATCGGCAAGTGCTGCGAGAAGCTCGGAAAGAACGAGGAAGGGATCGAGGCCTTCGGCAAGATCGTCAAGGCGATCAAGGAGACGATGCCCGAAATGGACTTCCTGGCAAATGAGTTCCAGAGCCATATCGACGCCATGAAGGACGCGATGTCCAAGCAGTGAGGATGTTTGTCCGGCCGGGGCTTCGGAGCCTCGGCCATTTTCACATCAGCCCTTCAGGGCCGTCGCACACGATCGCAGAAAAATAGGATTAAATACGGCGAAATCATACTCGGTTTTGCGATTCACGGAACACCGTATTGGAGTCCGGCTTCTTCTTAGAGGTCATCCAGCTCCCTGTGGCGGTTGTTATCATGCAGCCGCGACAGCAAAGGAGCCAGAGGGATGACCGGGGTCAACTCAACCATCATCGTGTCAGCGTCGTACGTCCGTTCGATGCAGACAGGGTCCTCTTCGTCTTCCGAGTCTGCCGAAGCTGCAGTGCTCTCGCATTTCGGAGTGTGGACTCATGGAAAAGGAATCAATTACTGAGCTGATGCTTGACCCTGATTCGTTCTATGGCGCCGTTTCCGAGGCGCTGAACAGATTCAAGGAACCGGACCTGCAGAACGTCGAGTTTCTCGCGATGGCCTCTTCGGTGGATTTCGCAATGAAGCACTACAAGACGCTCGCCGACGGGCAGCCGCTGATAGAGAGGCTGTCGGAGCTCTGCAGGGCGCACGGATTCATCCCGCAGCCGGAGGTCTCCGGCCACCCCCAGTTCTCCGCCCATGACGTGGTCATGTCACCGAAGGGGGATCTGTGCGCATGCATGGACTACAGGACGGTGACCATACTGGCCGCCGGCGAGATGAGGCCGATCGTATCGATAAGGACCGACCTCCTGGACGAGCATTTTCTGGACGAATGGAGGTACATGCGTCATGGCTACCTGTCGTTCCCGGACTCGGAGACCCTGAACATCGGCCGCGTGTCCTGGTCCGTCAGGAACTGGAAGAAGGGCCCCTTGACATCCGATCCCTTCAACAGGAGCGGGTTCGAGAACGTGCCTCGCGGGTGGGAAGCGGTCCTCCTGTCTGCCAACGGCGACGTCCAGCTCGCGACCAGGGAGCGCGGAGGCGCGTTCGACCGCCGCGAGTACGGGATGCTGTCCCATTCGGACATGTCCTTCAAGAAGTACGAATGGCCCGAGATAACGGCCGGGGACGTCCGCGCCGCAGCCATTTCCAACGGCAGGGCGGTTATCCTGACGAAGGACAGGCTGACGTCGTACAAGATCTCGAAGGATATCCTCAAGAGGAGCCGCACGGCGGTCGTCGAGGACAGGATCTCCGACGGCATAGCGGTATCGTCGGACGACGGGAGGTACATGGTGGTCTCGAAAGGCCTGAAGGACGACGACGGGTCGGAGAGGGCGCTCCTCAGGATGATGGACGCCTCCGCGGGATCCATGGTCCGCTATAACCTCAAGGGGACGGAGGGGCAGCTGTACAGCAGCCCGAACATGCGCATGAACGAACTCCTCAGATGCGTCACCTACGGAGGCGGGAGGTACGTTGCTCTGGAGGACGACGACGGCAGGATAGAGGCCTGGAACGTCAGCTCCGGGGCGAACTACCCGAAGAACGAGGAGAGGTGCCTGAGAGGGCGCATAATCTCCCGCGGAGAGGATTCCATCACGGTGGCGCACTGCCCGGACGACGGGATCGTATGCGCCGGCATCCAGGACTACGACCTGCTCCTCCGTCCTTTGGGGGAGGAGAGGAAGGTCGACGTCCCCTTCGCCCCCGTATAGGGATATCTCGCCGAGTCGGACGGCGCCGAAGGCGGGATCGCGATAGACTACAGGCGCGGGGAGGAGAGGTTCAGGGAGGGATACTTCACCGGAGCCTCCAAGGAGTCCTACGGCAGCCCCAGGGACGCGACCTGCGTGCCCCGCGGATGCGAGAAGTTCGTTCCTCTGGAGGATTACGGCGCCTTCGTCATTCCCATAGGCGATGCCGCGATTGTGCTGGACAGGGACGACTTCACCCATCCGTATCCCGGGTCGATGGAGCCGCCTTCCCCGGTCTCCTCCACCCCGCTCGAGGACGGCGCGAGGCTGGTCAGGATAAGGAAGAGGAAGGTCGGCTGGGCGAGGACCCGCGTCATACTGGCCGCGCTGCGCCTGGGCATGGTCGAGGATGCGGCCGAGGCCGTGATCGACGTGCCTTTCACCTACGAGGGGGAGCCTCCGAGCGCCCATCCGGACCTGGGATCCGCCCTGAAGGAGATCGAGATAGTCCGTTCCGGGAGCGGATTTCTCATGTGGGGCCTGTGCAGGCTCTCGGGCGAAGGACCGGAAGCGGTCTGCGACAGGAGGATGTTCGTGCTCGACGGCGGCCGCTTCAGGGTCACGGACAGCGAGACGGTCTCCACCGTGTCCCGCGGGAGCATGACTGCCTCGATCGAGTATCGCAAGGGGCTCTTCGTCCTCAGGATAGAAGGGCCGGACGTCATCGCGGAGGAGCCCCTCTCCAAGCGCGGCCGCATTCCGCACATAAGGGGCTTCGATGGCAGCTCCTGCTCATTGGACGACATGGAGTTCAAGATCCGCGGAGGAAGCATAGTCCCGGCGGATTGGAGGGACTACGAGCATCTGAGGAGCCGTGGAAAGAGATTGCTGTACAGCGGGGACGAGGAGCACCGCCGCCTGTTCGCCGAGGTGTCCACCGGGGAATACACGGTGCACAAGGCCGGAGCCCTGTTCATAGCCACGAAGGGCGCCAGGACGACGATCGACGAGTCCGAAGAGAGTGAGGAACGATGAAGAATCTGAACTCGGCGGTCTGGAACCTGGCTTTCATCGTTCCGCTCGTTCCTGCCTGCCTGCTCACGTACCTCTTCTTCGGGTTCCTGCTGACGGTCTTCCCGTTCGATTTCTTCTCCTACGTATTTGACGACACGGGACCGTTCCAGGCCGCCCCCACCGTGATCGGCTGCCTGGGGTTCCTGATCATCTGCTTCGGCACGTTGGGCCAGCACTTCGAAATGAAGCAGAAGGTCCCCGATCCGGATAAGTATCCCGTGCCATTCATCGGACTAAGCAATATGTGGAAGAGCTTGGCGTCCGAGTTCTACAATCTAGGCATGTGGGTCCTCATGTTCAGCATAGCGCTCTTCCCCATATTCTTCCCCATATTGGTCGTGACAGTCATCATGGCGATTCTGCTGATTCCATACCTGGCGCTCGTCGACGCCGGCTACTACGTCGTCATGACTGTGGCGAAGACCATAGACAAGCGTCAGTACAGGCACAACACCAAGCGTCTCGTCTGCCCGGAGTGCGGCAGGGCCTCCGACCGCCCGTTCTACGAGGTCTGCGGCAGCGGGATCCTGGGTCTGCGCCCGAGCGAAGAGGGCATATTCACGGTGGAGATGGAATCCGCGTCCTTCCCTTGCTTCGGGTCCAAAGGCAAGAGAAAAGATCTGGCTCAGACGTGCCCGCTTTGCTCCTCGATTCTCGAGACGAAGGAGGGCAGGCCGTTCGTCATATCCGTCGCCGGGGCGCCGTCCTCCGGGAAGACGAGCTTCGTCCACTCCGTCATAGGGAGGGTCCTGTCCACCTCCGGGAACGGCAAGGCCGATTCGGCCCTCCTCTACCACGCATGGGAGGGACCGGAACTGGCGAAATACCGCGCCGGGACCTGCGACCCCACTCCCGCCTCCTTCCAGATGCCGAACATCGTGAAGCTGGAGTCCAGCAGGCTCGACACGTGCAGGCTCCTATACATGTTCGACGTCGGAGGCGAGTTCTTCACCGGCCATATAGAAGCCGACATACAGCCCCAGTACGCCTACACCGACACCTTGGCGTTCGCCCTGGACCCCACGTGCGACCGCCCCGAGGACGTAGCCCTGAACGCATACAGGGTGCTCGTGGAGAGGTACCGCCAGTTCAACAGGATGGATGCGTCCGTCACGATAGACCTGCCGCTGGCCGTCGTGGTTACGCATGCGGACGTCCCCGGGCCGCTGAGCGGGCTGTCCGGGAAGGAGCTCAGGGACAGGATGGCCGACGAGGGCTACTTCAACCTGGTGAACTCCGCGGAGAGGGACTTCCGCAGGGTGTCGTTCTTCTCCTGCGACGCGAGGACGGAGAGCGACGCGGCGGTGGAGGCCGTGAGGAGGCTGAGCGAGGACGCCGGCGAGGACATCGCGCAATTCTTCAGCCGAAGGCGCCGGATGGGTCCGAGCCCCATGGTCTTACCGTAGCGCCGGACCCATGGCTAGCCGCCATCCGTAGTCCATCGAAAACGGTTAATTACCCGAATCCGATTCTCCGTCCGGGAACTACAATGTCAATAGTAGCCATTCTATCCAGCCCTCGCAAAGGGGCGAACTGCGACACCATCGTCAACGCCATCGCGGACTCCGCCAAGGCCAACGGGAAGGACGTCAAGTTCTTCGACCTGTGCAAGATGGAGAACAAGAACGGATGCAAATCCTGCTTCGGATGCAAGAAGAGCGGAAACTGCGTCCAGAAGGACGACGTACGCGAGCTCCTGGAGGCCATCAAATCCGCCGAGGGAGTCATCGTCTCCGCCCCCGTGTACTTCGGACAGCCCTGCGCCCAGTACAGGATCTTCGAGGACAGGATGTTCTCGTTCCTCGACCCCGCCTTCAACCTGTTCATCGACAAGGGGAAGAAGGTCGCCGTCGTGACCGCCGCTGGAAGCGCGGGAGCCCAGGAGCTCGCCGACCAGATCGAGGGCAGGTTCGTCAACTACTTCAAGTTCGAGCCCGTCGGAAAGATCGCCGTCGTGACCGGCAACGTCCCCGACTACGCCGCCAAGAACGCCGACGTCCTCAAGGCCGCGGACGAGATCGGAAAGAAGTTCTGAAACTCTCCAGGCCCTCCGGGGCCTCCTTTTTCCGATCCCGGCGACGTCGCGATTCGCTTATGAACGGCGGAGATAACGCGGTTCCTTCAGGCGTTCCGGTCCCTCTGCAGCAACACGTTGATCGTCTGCATGTTCAATCTCCTGTCGCTTAGCAGGCGGATCTCCTCGCAGGCGGTCCTCAGATCCATGGCCAGCTTCTCGTCGACTTGCGTGCCGACGGCCTGGGCGCGGTCCGCCCTCGTTCTGGCCTCCTCTATGGTCTCCCACACATAGCTGAAGCCCTTGCCGTCCATGGGGAAACGCACCCTGCACCTGGAGGCCGCCTCCTCTACTATGCGGACCGTGGAGCAGGATACGGTCACGATGCCGTCCCTCCGCCCGAGGATCACCTCGTTCTCAGAAGGTCCCGCCCTCCCATCCTCGGATGATATCCTCTTGGCCAGACCCCAGATGTCTTCGCAGAGCCTGTCGACGTATTCGGGCCGCTTCTCGCCCCAGAGCAGCTCGTATGTGCCATTTATGCCGCAATCCAGCGTCAACGAGACCAGGGATCCGCCCTCTTCGTATCTGACAGGCTCCTGGAAACGAGGGGATGCGTCGTACCGGGACAGGATCTCCGACATGGCGGAGAGGTCCTCGGGCGTCGTTCCGCAGACCGCGCGGCTCCCCAGCCCGTCATCGACGATCAGTCCACAGGAGTTCATGATTACCGACCTCTCCGGATTGCATCCGAAGCGCAGAGAAATACCGTGGAAATCCGAAGGAGGGGCTATCTTAGAATACATGTCGACGCAGAGCCTCTCCAGGTCCTCGTAGAGGCCCCAGAACGACTCCGGATACTTGTTTCCACTCCAATCCAGACTTGCATCCGGCGTCTCGGCCTTCATCTCCCACTCGACGGGATTCAGGATCATGTATTGATGGTGGAGCCCGGGCTCCCAATCTAGAGGCTTGTGCCTGTCGAGGATCCTGGTGAAACGGCTCCAAAGGGCGTCGTCGAGCGGGAACGTCCAGGAGTATTCCGGCTTGTGGAACTCCTCCGGCCATGCCGACAGGCAGAAATGCATCCAGCGGCACCTGCGGTCCAGGCTGACCTCCATGGAGTCGCTGTAGTCGGATGACTCGAAGGACCACCTGACAATGTTTTCCTTTTTCATTGCGGAACCCCCGCGTATCGCAGCGTTTATCATCTCGAAACCTCCGCCTCAACGGAGGCTCCGGCGGTTAAATTAATTCCGACGCTTGCTTTTCCGAAGCTCTTCCACTATCGATGAGACGACCTTTTGAAGCAGGGGGGCGTCGTAAGGCTCCGGGAAGAGTATCATCTCCCCTCCGCCCTCGTACGGGAACGCCGCCGGGCAATCCCTCAGGGCTGCAGCCGAGGCCTTGGTGATCTTCAGAAGCAGCCTGTCGTCGTAGATTCCGCCGAACAGGACCCCGTCCCGGTACAGGAGGTACTCGCCCATCATCTTGCGGTGGGTGACGTCCGGCAGTACGGCCTTCACCGCGTCCAGAGTCTCCTGATGCGATGCCATCGTCTCGCTTCGGCCTGGGGGATCCGCATTCGCAGCAGAACTTCCCGTAGTTCCTGGCCTTGCACGACACGCAAACCCACTCCCCCTCCTGCAAGGGGGCCTCGTCCTTCTTCTCGGGGTCATCGACGACCTTCATCTCGCCGTCGATGCCCCCGAAACCAAAGAAATCGGATCCAGAAGTCGGCCTATACATGGTGTTCCTACAAGAATAGCCGACCTCCACGTCATGATCGGGCATCGTAAACCGTATGATCGCCTTCCCGTCCTCGTATTTGATGTCCACGTCGTCCGCGTCGACATGGAAGGTGTAGCTGGTGTCGGTGGCGAACTGCGAGAACGTTACGCAGACCGGCTCCCCAGGCTTGTATTTCGTCTTCTCCGTCTCGAATCCGAAGCTGCAGACGAGATTGTAACGACGGCCGAACATGCGTGACGGAACCACTTGGTACGTTATCAGGGTATCGACAGGACCTCTGAGGAAGGACGGCCACTGATTATCTAGGAGCAACGCGGTCCGCCATCCATGACGTCCAAGCAGGAGATCATCGATGCCATGAACAGGGAGCACGAGGGAACTCCCCCTCCGGCGCTGTTCTCCCAGACCGCCACGTTCGGGCAGATGGACGCCTGCGGAGCCGGATGGCCGGAGGCCAACTTTGATGCGGAGAAGATGGCGGAGCTGGCGCTGCAGGCCTCCAGAATGTTCGGATTCGCCACCGTCAGGATACCGTTCGACATAACGGCGGAGGCGGAGAGGCTCGGATGCACCATAGACCGCGACGCGAAGGGAAGGCAGCCGGCGGTGATAGACACGCCCTGGAAGACCGAAGACGTAGGAGAGCCTCCGGAGCTCATGCCGGTGGACGAGTTCATAGAAGGAGGCAGGTGCGCCATGCACATAGAGGTGACCAGAAGGCTCTCAAAGGAGCACCCGGAGCTCTTCCTCACCTCGTGCATGATCGGCCCAGGCGGGGTCGCAGGCTATCTGATGGGGATGGAGAACTTCATGATCGCTTCCTTCATGGATCCCGAGGCTACGGCGAAATGGGTGGCGGCGGTCACCCCGTACCAATGCGAGTACGCCAAGGCGCTGTCGGAAGCGAGCGACAACGTGTTCATGATCACCGGCGGCGCGGAGGAGATCGCCTCCCCGGACATGTTCGACCTCTTCAACGGATTCGAATCCAAGGTGTTCGCTTGCATGAAAGATTCTTTCTCGGTCGCACACTGCTGCGGCACGACCAGCAAGGTCCTAGAAAAGCTGGCGGCGATGGGATCGAACGCGCTGTCGGTGGAATCCCACGACGACCCTCAATCGATAGCGGACCGCATCGGCGACAAGGTGGTCCTGGTGGGCGGAGTGGATCCCGTCGGCACCTTGATGCAGGGGACCCCGGAAGAAGTCAGGAAATCGGCGTGGAGGGCCGCGGACGCGGGATACTGCCTGATAACTCCCGAATGCGGGGTGCCCCCGGTCACGCCGAACGAGAACCTGCTGGCGCTGTCGAGGTATCGCGACGCCTGAGCATCGGTCCGAGACCTCTTCCGGATCGGCCTTCCTCGAATAATACCAGGCCAGGACGGCTCCTGAGACGTTGTGCCACACGCTGAAGATCGCTCCGGGAACCGTGGCCAGCGGAAGCGCCGGGAAAGAGGACCGACGCCGACCGCCGCGGTGCCGAATACCTGCGCAACGACCCGAAGGAGAATGCAGAACACGTGATGCTCGTCGACCTGGC
>JAFWTC010000012.1 GCA_017519045.1 Candidatus Methanomethylophilaceae archaeon | reverse complement strand
GCGTTCGTCCAGCAGTGCACAGGCCTGCCCGCCGCGGATCAGCGCGATGGCGGCCCGTGTGGAAGCTCCGAGCGCAAAGGAAGAATCATTCCGGGTGGCAGCTGCCAGAGTCGCCACATAAGCGCGGACTTCCGGCGAGCAGTAAACCCGGGTGACCTGGTTCTGCATGGCCAGAATATCCTGCGCGGTACAGACCGGCTCTATCGTCTCCATCGGTGTCACTGTACCGGAATACCGCTCCAGCACATCCATTTCCTGTGCGGTAGACCTCCTTGAAGTCGACGTCCGGGACGGCCATGGGCTCGTAGTCGAATCCGGGATCCTCCATCTCGTAGTCGAACTCCGGCTCCGGAGGGGGCTCGGACCTCTCGCGGGTGGTGTCGGATTGGAGCTTGAGGATCTTCCATGCCATGAACACCAGCTTTCCCGCGACTATCATGTCGAAGTCGTCGTCCTTCACCTTCTCGGTGTAGAGCCTTGCGAACTCGGAGAGGTCTATCTCCCAGGGGTCTATGCCCCTGTCCAGGACCAGGCTGAACACCGAGCGTATCGCCTCGTCCACCGGGTCCTGGAGCCTCTCCCCGGAATCGGTCTGGGCGAGGATGTCCATGTACGCCTCGATCTTCCTGTAGGTCTCCTCGTCCTCGGTGAGGGCCTTGTGGAACAGGAGGTGCTGCTCTAGCTCGGAGGCGTCCCTCATTCCTCCGCCTCCTTCTGCCGCTTCAGGGCCTCCTCCTCGTATCCGGAGACCTCCGCGATGTCCGGCTGCATTATGACCTTGCTGATCCCGCTGGGGGGCCTGGTGACGCCTATGAGGTGGTCCGCCAGGGCCAGGGTGACCTTCCTGAGTGAGACCTGGATGAACTGGGCCTTCGCGGAGCTCTCCTTGACCCTCTTGGCCACCATCTCCGCGTTGACGGAGTCCAGGAACATGTCCACCTCGTCCAGGACGTAGAACGGGGACGGCTGGTACTCCTGGATGGCGAAGATGAACGAGAGCGCCGTCAGGGACTTCTCCCCTCCGGAGAGGGCCTCCAGCCTCAGGAGCTTCCCGTTCCTGGGCTTGGCGTTTATCATCAGCCCGCCCGCGAAGGGGTCGTCCTCGTCGTCCAGGCCCATGAACGCCTCCCCTCCGCCGGAGAGCTGGGCGTAGATTGCCTTGAAGTTCTCGTTGACGGCGTCGTAGGACTTCATGAACAGCCCCTTCTTCTTGGCGGACAGGTCGTCCATGAGGGCGTTGAGCTCGCTGATGCGGGCGTTCAGGGTGGACGTGTCGGACATGAGGCTGTCGTAGCGGCTCTTGGTGGAATCGTAGTCCTCGATGGACCTGAGGTTGACGTTGCCCAGGTCGGCTATCGTCTTCTCGAATCCCTTGATCCTGCGCTTGAGCTCTTCCTCGGACGGGATCGGCTCCGGAACCGGGACGGTTATCGCGTCCACGGCGGCCTTGTACTCCCTGACGTTGGCCTCCGCCTGGATGGCCTGGGCCCTGTAGCTCTCCTTGATGGAGGTCTTGGTCTCGATGTCCCTGGACTTCTCGCGGATGTCGGCCTCCAGGGAGCTCTTGCGGTCGGACAGGGCCTCCTTCTTCTTGCGGAGGTCCTCTATGCCGCCCTCCATCTCCGCCTCTATCCTGCGCAGGGCGTCCAGGTCCAGCTTGATGCGGTCCGCCGCCTCCGAAGCCAGCCTGATGGTCTTCTCGTCGTCGGCGATGGCGCGGACGGCGGAGTCGAGCTGGACGGCATAGGAATCGTTCTGCTTCGCCAGGCCCTCGGACTCGGTCTTCATCCTGTCTATCTCCAGGGTGGTGTCGGATATCTTCTTCCCGAGGCCGAATATCGCGTCGCGGACGGCCTGCATGCGGCTCTGAAGCTCCACAGGGGCTATCTCCGCGATGCGGGCCTTGATCCTTTCCTTCTCGTCGGTGACGGAGTTGAATTCGGCCTCCGCATCGGCATGGGTTCTGCGGGCCTTCTCCAGGGCGTCCGCGGCCTTCTCCGCCCTCTCCTTGCATGACTTGAGGGCGGCCGCCATCTCGGACCTGGTCTTCTCCAGCTGGGATATGCGGCCGTTCGCCTCTGCGATCTTCTCCCTGGCCTCCGCTCCGGAGGAGCTGGCCATCCTCAGCTCGTCGCCCAGCCTGCGGTACTCGTCCCTGGCGGCGCGGAGGTCGTCGCGGACGGAGTCCAGCGCGTCCTTGGCCTTCCTCAGCCTCTCCCCCGCCTCGGCGAGCTTGTCCTCGGAGGCGGCGCCGAACTTGAGCATGTTCTGCTGGCTCACGGTCCCTCCGACCATGGCCCCGGACGCCTCGATGATCTCCCCTTGGAGGGTGACGATCCTGATTCCGCCCATTATGCGGCGGGCGGTGTCCATGTCCTTCACGACGAGGGTGTCGGAGAGCACGTACCAGAAGACGTTGTAGTACTTCTTGTCGAAGTCGATCAGGTCGATGGCGAATCCCACGGCGTCCTTCTGGCTCATCAGAGCCTTGGCCCTGGGCTTCCCGGTCATCATCTTGGTGATCGGCAGGAACGTGACCCTTCCGAGCCTCTCCCTCTTCAGGTAGCTTATGGCGTCGGCGGCGACCTGGTCGTCGTCCACCACGACCGCCTGCATCTTCCCTCCGGCCGCCACGGACAGGGCGGTCTCGTATTCCTTCTCGACGCTGGCCAGCTCCTGGACGGTCCCGTGGATGCCTTTCATGGCCCCCTTGTTCCTGAGGGACAGTATGGCCTCCACCGCGACGCTTCCGCGGTTGGCCTTCTCCGAGGCCTTCTTGTCGATCTGTATGGCGTTGTACTCGGACTCCCTCTTGCGGTAGGCCGCCTCCAGCTCCGTTTCCTGCCTCTCCAGCTCCGCCTCCCTCTTCTTGACGGCTCCCATGCGGTTCTGGATGTCGGTCAGGTCGGGGCCGGACTCCGCCTTCATCTGGGACAGGTCCCATTTGGCGTCCTTGATCTCGAAATCTATGGTGTTGGCCTTCTCGGACTGCGTGCTGAGGGCGTTGGACGCCTCCTCGTTCTCGGATTCGGCCTTGGCCAGCGCGGCGGACGCCTCGCGGAGCCTCTCCGAGCTCTCGGCCGACTCCGCGTCCACGGCTTCCAGCCTCTCCTGGAGCTGCTTGTGCTCCCCTCCCGCCTCCGACAGCTTCCTGGATATCTCGTTCTCCTCGCCCTCGGCATTCCTAAGGTCGGATTTCAGGGAATCCAGGGTGACGGACAGCGAGCGCATGGACTCGTCGAGGCCGGCGATCTCCTCCTTGTTGGCGGCTATGCTCTCCTCGTAGGACTCCTTGAACCCCCTTCTCTCCTCGAGGTCCTCCTCGGCCGTCTCCTTCTCGTGCCTCTTGGTGGCCAGGTCGATCCTCGCGTCGTCGATCTTGGACTTGATCTCCCTGTATTCCGGCCCGATCCTGGAGGCGATCTCGGCCTCCGTGTCGCGGATGGCGCCCTCGGCCTCGAGCACGCCCTTCTCCATTTCGGCTCTTTCCTCGATGCATTTTTTGATATCGGCCTCGGCCTTCTCCAGGCTCTCCGTCAAGGACGCGGACTTGGCCTCCTCTATCTGCAGCCTGCGGACGGCCAGTTGCATGTTGGCGACGTCCAGGCCGTTCTTGGCATCTATGTACTTCTCCGCGTCGGCCCTGTCGCGCTCCAGGCTCTTCAGGGTCTTGGACAGCTCGTCGGTGATGATCGTTATGCGCTCGAGGTTCGCGGCCGCCTCGGACCTCTCCCCCTTGGCCTTGTCTATGTCGGAGTCGAAGCTGGCGATCCCGGATATCCCGTCAAGTATGCGCCTGCGCTCGATGGCCCCCATCTGCACGATCCTGGTCACGTCCCCCTGCTGCACGAGGTTGTATCCGTCCGCGGAGATCCTGGCCTTCAGGAGGAGGCTGTCGAATTCCGTCATGGACGACTTGCGGTCGTTGATGTAGAAATACGAGCTGTAGTCGACGCCGTTGTCGGAGAGCTTCACGAAGCGGGTGAGCCTCACGACGTCGTCATCCCACGGCATCAGGCGGTCGGTGTTGTCGAACACGAGCGACACCCTGGTGTATCCCGCCTTGTTCTTGGACTTCCCTCCGTCGAATATGAGGTCGGTCAGCTTCCCTGCGCGGACCGCCTTGGAGCTTTTGGGTCCGAGGACGAAGAGGATCGCGTCGGTGATGTTGGATTTGCCTGAGCCGTTCGGTCCGGTCACGGCGGTGTAGCCCTCCATGAACGGGACGGTCAGCTTCCCGCCGAAGGACTTGAAATTCTCCAACTCAACCTGCTTAAGATACACGATACACCCCGGCACCTTGCATCGTCCGATAGGTCGCCCTGCATCGCGGCGATTCCATGGACGTATCGGTAACACGTCATACGTATTTAACCGTGCCAGCGTTTAATGTCCGCGCATCCCATCCAGCAATGCCGGGATGTCGGCGACGGAATCCACGACGTAAGTCGGCTTAACGTCCGAGGACTCCAGAAGCGGGCGGGAGGTCTCTCCCGACAGGACCAGGACCGAGCGGGTTCCCGCGAGCTGCGCCATCCTGATGTCGGTGTAAAGGCGGTCTCCGACCATGGCCGTCTCTCCGGGATCGACGCCCATCTCCATGGCGGCCATCTCCAGCATGAGCCTTTTGGGCTTGCCTATGACGGTCGCCTTCGAGCCGCACATCTGCTCGAACATCCTGATGAACGGGCCGATGTCTATGTCGTAGGAGTCCTCGGTGGGACACAGGTCGTCCGGATGGGTGGCGATGAAGGCCGCGCCGTCTCTCAGATATCTGTACCCCTTGTTGATCTTTTCGTAGGTTATCGTGCGGTCGAATGTCAGAAGGATGATGTCCGGATCGTCCTGGACGATCTCCAGCCCCGCCTCTCTGAGTTCCTCCGTCACTTCCGGGGAGGCGATGGCGTACACCCTCTCGCCGGGGTGCCTGGACAGGATGTAGCGGGCGGCGGCTATCGTAGACGTCAGCACCTCATTCTCGGAGACGTCGAACCCCATCTTCAGAAGCTTGGAATGGTAATAGCTGCGCCGATGGGAGGAGTTGTTCGTCAAGAACACGAAGGGGATCCCCCTCGACCTGAGGTCGGATATGAACGCGTCCGCGCCGGGGATCATGTTCCTCCCCTTGTACACGGTCCCGTCCATGTCTATCATGAATCCGCCGATCATATCCCCAGCTCCTCGGCGACCATCTCCATGGCCTTCATGAGGTCGGCCCTGGACGCCCTGTTGTATATCGTGGCCGCCGGGTGGTACGTCGGGAGGAACCTGACCCTCTTTCCGCCCACGTCTATCTAGGTCATGCGGTTGGCTATCGCGGCCATGGGGCCTTCGTATCCCATCAGGTCCCTGCAGGCGGACTTCCCGAGGCCCACCACCAGCCTGGCATCCTTCAGTTCCGATTCGAGGAACGGGCGGCATGCGGCCATCTCCTCCGCGGTCGGGTCCCTGTTGGACGGCGGCCTGCACTTGACGGTATTGGTGATCAGCACGTCCTTGCGCCCGAACCCCGCCTCGGCCATCATGCCGTCCAGGATCTTTCCGGACCGTCCCACGAAAGGCCTTCCCTCGAGGTCCTCGTTCTCTCCCGGGGCCTCGCCTACGAACACTATCCCGGATCCGGGGTTCCCGTCCGGGAGGACTATGTTCGTGCGCCCGGAGCAGAGCCCGCAGAGGCGGCAGTCCGGCTCCGGGATCATCTGGACGCTCCGACGAGGTCGGACGCCTTCATGAGCGGATGGAAGTCCACTCCGACGTCGGCCAGGTTCTCGCGCCCTCCGCCTTCCCTGTCGATCACGGATATGACGTCGGTGACCGTCGCCCCGGCGTCCCTGAGGGTCCTTATCGCCTTGATGCTGGAGCCGGCGGTGGTTATGACGTCCTCTACGACCAGCACCTTGTCCCCGGCCTCCAGGTCGCCTTCGATGAGCTTCCCGGTGCCGTGGTCCTTCTTCTCCTTCCTTATCATCACGTACGGGATCCCGGTAGCCAGGGAGAGCGCCGCCGCCAGAGGGACGGAGCCCAGGACCACGCCGGCGATCCTGTCCGGGCGGAGGTTCAGGCTCTGCATCTTCATGGCCATCAGCTGCGATATCAGGTAGAGCACGCGGGGGTTGGTGGTCGCCTTCTTGATGTCGATGTAGTAGTCGCTCTTGGCGCCGGACGCCAGCGTGAAATCCCCGAACTGCAGCGCCCCGCAGCCCTTCAATGCTTCAGTGAGTTCGTTCATTTGGTCACCACGGTTCTTTCTTGAGGCCCATCTTGTACCCGACGATGTTCGCTATCCTGTGAATGGCGAACATCAGCGCGATGATGAAGATGAGCGCGGCGATGTGCCATCCCTCGATGTACGTGGAGTACACCCAGTCGGCGTTGAAGAGCGACGTGAGCAGGAACGCCCCTATGACGAAGTCGTACTGGTCCAGGATCGGAGCCTTCTGGCCCCTCTCCATGCCGAGCCTCCTCTTGATGAACGCCCCGCAGAGGTCGCCGAGGACGGCTCCGAAGGCCAGGCAGACGATGACGCGGACGTTGCCCCAGAACTCCCCGTATCCCCAGGTGCCGCTGGAGTCCCATAACAGGGATATTCCGATTATGATCAGTCCCAGCGCTATGCCGCAGAAGGCGCCTCCGAAGAATCCCCTCCAGGACTTGCCGTCCCCGAAGATCCTCTTCCCCCTCCAGGTCCTCCCGAAGTCCATCTTGGTCCCGCCGCCGAAAACCACGGCAGCGGAGTTCGGCAGCATGGCGGGCAGGAACAGGAAAAGCCCGGTGAACATGATCGCTATGATCTCCGTCGCTTCCATCGTGCGTGTATCATGTTATGGGTTTAACCATTTCGCAGAAAAGACGTCGGAGGAGTCATCTTCTGAGGCTCTTGGCGCGGACCGCCAGCACCTCGTTTATGTATCTGGCCGCCAGCACGGAAGTTATCCCGGCGGGGTCGGCGGGAGGGCAGACCTCGGTCACGTCGAATCCGGCGAGGCGGTCCCCTATTATGTTTATGGCCTTCTTCACGTCCATAGGCATAAGGCCGAAGGGCTCGGGAGTGCCGGTCCCCGGGGCGAAGGCGGGGTCGATGCCGTCTATGTCCAGGGTGAGGTATATGCGCTCGTTCCTGACGCTCTCCAGCGCCGTCTCGACCGCCTTCTCGATGCCGATGTCCATGACCTCGTAGGAGCTTATGAAGCGGACCGGGTCGTCCCTGTCCAGCTCCTCCTCGGCGATCGCGCGGCACCCGATGACGAAGACGTTCTCCAGCCCCAGGTGCTCCGCCGCCCTCCTGGTTATGCAGGCATGGCTGTTCGGGGTCCCAAGGTACTCGTCCCTGGAGTCCAGGTGCGCGTCTATCGATATCAGCGCGACGTCGTCCTTGCCGAAGTTCCTGATTATCGGTATGTTGACGGTGTGCTCCCCGCCCATCGCAATCGTGAACTTCCCGTCCCTGACGGCGGGTCCGACACAGAAGTCCACCTCCTCGAACATGTCCTCCGGCAGGAAGAAGTCGTCGCAGTTGCCGAAGTCGCACACCTTCAGCGCAGGCTGGTGCAGCCCGTGCTCGAAATGGATTTCTTCAAAATTGTAGGATGCCCGCCTGATCGCGCCCGGCGCCTCCCTGGCTCCGGCCTTGAAGCAGGCGGTGTGGTCGTAGGGGATCCCGAAGATCACGGCGTCGGCGTCGTCGTATTCGGACTCCGCGCCAGCGTATGAGATCCCGAACGCCATCCATGCACCCTCAGAGGAACTTGTACCTGCCCATGGCCACGAGGTACAGGAGCTCGGCCCCCTCCTCGATCTTCTGCTCTGCGTCCTCGTTGATGTTGATGGATACCTGCTCGAAGGTCTCGAGGTCCATGACCATGGCTTCGTTTCCGGAAATGGACAGGATCTGTCCCTTCCTCTTGTCGATCATGGGGACCTGCACCTTGGTGCTGACGGGCCCGACGATGGATTTCTTGGCGCCGGTGAATATGCTGACCGCGTCGATGTTGGCCTTCGCGGATCCGTGCTTCCCGGGCTTGGACGTCGTGATCTTGACGATCTTGCAAGGCTCGTCGTCGACGTTGACGTACCTGCCTTCTTTCAACTCTCTGATCTCTTTCATCTCCCACATGATCTCACTTCCTTGTTTCGATTATCCGGCTTATGGCCGGTAGTCCACTCCCCTCGGAGCGGCGTACACATACAGGCCGAATGTCATCACGGACCTCATGCTATCGCTTTCCCCATGGTAGGGAATTCTTTAAACCTTTTTGTGCGGACGGCCGTCTCTGGCCTTGCCTTTGCCGTTCCTGCTCCTTCCCTTCTTGGCCTTCTGCGGCTTCTTGGGCGCTTCGGGGTACCGCCTCTTGATGTCCTCGGCGCGCTTGGCGAACTCCTCCGCCAGCACGTCCCCGCGGAACTCGCCGCGGTTCTGGTCGATCTTGGCGGCTATCAGCACCTTACCGGCCAGGGCGCGGGCCATCTTGCCCCTCTGCCAGTACGGGGCCCTGTGGACCTCGGGATGCTGGTATATGACCCCGTGCTTCGGGGGCTTCTTCCCGGACCTCAGATGCCTGAACATGGCCTTCTCCGCCCCCAGGAGCTGCACCGTGGACGAAGGGAGGGACGACAGCCTCTCCAGCCCGCCGGCGAGCGACACCATCCTGGCGGCCAGCGGGGCGCTCAGTATGGCGCACATGTTGGGGCAGGCCTCGGATACTATGTCCTCTATGTAGGACTCGGTGGCCTTCTTGTCGTCGTACAGGCGGCAGAGGGTGTCCGCCAGGTCCTGCACCGCGCGCATGTCGTCCGGCTCGAAGTCGGCCCCTATCGAGGGGAGGTCGACTCCGAGCTCCTCCATGACCTGGTCCCTGTATCCGAACCTGGCCACGAGGTCCGCGTACCTGGCGTCGCGGGCGCGGTCGGCGAGCTCGGGGAAGTGCATGCCGTACCATTCGTGGAGCCTCTCGTTGTACAGGTTTATGGTGGCTATCTGGTCGTCCAGGTTCCTGATCGCCTGCACCAGGTTCCTGTCGCGGGGGATGGGCTCGGATGTCCTCAGCTTCCCCAAGGACATCATGACTTCGTGCATGAACTCGTCCCGGAACCCGTATTTGGCGGGGGTTATGAACGACGAGTCGAAGAACTCCGGCTTCCCGAGCGGAGACTGCCTGCGGTCCCCCACGGCCATCTTCTCTCCCCCTTTGGCGGCCAGCTCCCTCTCCTCGTCGAGGATCCCGCCCTTCTGCATCACGGCCAGCTTCTCTGCGAGCGCGGAGGCGTCCTTCGGCATGATGCGGCTGTCGATTATCTTGTTCGACTTCTCGTCCACCAGGAAGACCCCGAACCATTTCGTCACGAGTACGGCCATCGCATCGCCCCCAGCCTGGCTATCTCGTCATCCGGGAGGTCTTCCACGTCTCCGGCCAGAAGCTGCAGGGCGGCCTGGAACTCGAGCTCCTCCATCCTGTCGAACGCCTCCTCCAGGGTCCTTCCCTGCGTGAGGGCGCCGTGCTTCGCCATGAGCATGGCCCTGGCCTTCCCGGCTTTCGCCACGGCCTCCACCAGCTCCTCGGACCCCGGGGTGAAGTAGGGGACCGTCGGAACCTCGCCCAGAAGGAGCACCCCCTCGGGGGTGATGTTGCACCTGACCTGTCTTCCGGAGACCGCCAGCGCGGTGCAGTGGAGCGGATGGCAGTGCACCACCGCCCCGGTGTCCGCGTTCATCCTGTACAGGGCGAGGTGGAACCGGTGCTCTATCGAAGGCTTCCCCTCCGACAGGACCTTCCCGTCCAGCGAGAGCTTCACCATGTCGTCCGGCGTGAGCATCCCCTTGTTCCTTCCGGACGGGGTTATGAGGATCTCGCCGTCGTTCAGCCTGACGCTCATGTTCCCTCCGGCGGAGACGGTCAGCTTGCGGTCGTACAGCAACTTGCATGTCTCGGCCAGGCGTTCCCGGGCGTATCTCTCGTTCATCCCATCACCCTGCCGATCTCCTCCGGCTTCAGGATGCCCTTCTCGGTGATGAATCCGGTGACCAGGCCGGCGGGGGTCACGTCGAACGAGGGGTTGAGGGCCTTGGAGCCTCTCGGGGCGATCCTGATCCCGGCGACCTCCGTGACCTCCTCCTCCGGCCTCTGCTCGATGACGATGTCGGCCCCGGTGGCCGTGGCGAAGTCGAAGGTGGACACGGGCGCGGCCACGTAGAACGGTATTCCGAAGTGCTTGGCGGCGATGGCCTTGTCCATGGTGCCTATCTTGTTGGCGAAGTCCCCGTTCCTGGCTATCCTGTCCGCCCCCACGATGATCATGTCGACGCCCTTGGACATGTAATAGGCGGATGCCCCGTCGGGGATGATCGCGTGGTCGATGCCCTCTTGGCCCAGCTCCCATGCGGTCAGCTGCATGCCCTGGAGGCGCGGCCTGGTCTCCGAGGCGTAGACGAAGAACCTTTTCCCCTGGGCGTGGGCGAACCTCATCGGCGCCAGGGCGGTCCCGACGTCCACGGTGGCCAAGGCCCCCGCGTTGCAGTGGGTCATCAGCCTCATGCCGTCCTCGATGAGCTCGGCCCCGTACCTTCCGATGGCCTCGCATTTCTCTATCGTGAGGCGGGCGTATCCGTCCGCGGCCGCCACCGGGTCCGCGCCGCCGGAAAGCTTGTCCAGCATGTATCTGACGGCGTAGAATAGGTCGTTGGCGGTAGGCCTGGCGGATTGGACGTCCGCGGCCGCCTTCTCCAGGTCGCATCCCTTCAGGGCGGCCAGGCACATGGCGTAGGCGGCGGTCGCGCCGATCGACGGGGCCCCCCTCGTGGTCATGTTGCGTATCGCTTCCCTGACGTCCATGTAGTCGTCGAAGCGCGTCAGGACGAGCTCATGGGGCAGTCTCCTCTGGTCGATCATCACGACCTTTCCGTCCTCGAACCATACTGCTTTGATGTCACGGACCTCGTTTCCGACGGCGGCTTTCATATAATCACCGTCCGGACTAAGGCCCGACGACTATTTGGGTTTCGTGGGTGGGGGTGATTTGTTTATTGCAGAACTACTTTAAGAGGTAAGCACATAGGGATGCCCAAATGAGTGTCGGTCCGCTGGAAGATTTCGAAATTTACTACACGAGGCATGGGCTCGTGCAGGTGTCCAACGACATGAGGAAAGGCATATTGTCAGAGCTTAGGAACCGCGACCTTTCCCTGACCGATCTGTCCCGCGCCCTGGGAAAGGCGCAGTCCACCCTTTCGGTCCATCTGGACAGGATGACCGAAGAGGGGCTCATCGCCTCCTATGAGGATTCCAAGGACAGCCGCAAGAAGATGTACACCATCGATTCGATCCGTTTCGCCTATTCCAAGGCCCCTGACGACAGGTCCATGGACATGCTGATGTCGTCCCTGTCCAAGATCGCCGAGGATCCCGCGAAGACCCGCGACGCCATGCTGAGGTTCATCCTCCTCGGGCTGGACGGCGTCGGGCTGATGATCGAGCCCATATCCAGGATACTGGGAAACATCCACGCCATGGCCCTGGGAGGCTCTTTGAGCGGCCCCACGGTCGAGGAAACGGTGTCCAACGCCCGCCGTTATTATGCCGACATGGGCATGGGCGAGATCAACATATACGCTCTCAATCCGCTGACCGTGGTCCTGAAGGACGACATGGCGCTCACTGAGGATTCCGCCAGATCATTCGGCGGGTACGCCGCCGGGTTCTTGATAAAGGTCCTGGAGGACGCCACCGGAAAGTCCTACGACATGGTGCACGGAGAGGCGTTCGGCGAGCACCACAATTATTTCAAGTTCGTCCTGGAGCCGTCGAGGGAGCGATCGGAACCTGGGCTCGAACGTGAGGAGGGCGCCGTTCCCGAGGATTTCGCAGTCCTTGAGCGTCATCTCGATGCCGCCCTCGGCCGCCCATCCGTCGCCGTCGCACGGAGTGGGGGAACCCGAGCCGCCGATGATAAGCCCTCCCACGAAGACGGTATAGCGGTCGACCATCTTCGCCTTGAACAGCTTGGATATTGTGAATCCGCCGCCCTCCACCAGGATGCTTTCGATCCCGATCTCCTCGGCCAGGTCCTCCATGAGCTTAGCGAGGTCGATCTCGCCCTTTCCCGCGCGGATGGTCTCCTCGCAGTCCCATTCCCTGTCGCATCCTTCTAATGTGACCATGACCGTAGGCGCCCTCTCGTCCAGGACCTGGGCCTCGTCCGGCGTCCTGCCGTGCGGGTCCAGGACTATGCGGATGGGATTCGTGTCGTACCCTTCGCCTTTCACCGTCAGGTGCGGGTCGTCGGCTATGATGGTCCCGACGCCCACCAGGATGGCGTCGTACTTCTTCCTGAGGGCTTTGACGCGGGCCTTGTCCTCCTCCGAGGATATCCTCACCTGGGAGCGGTCCTCCCCGGCTATCTTCCCGTCTGCGGACATGGCGCAGTTCACGTGTATGAACGGTCTCATGGCTTCTCACCGGGGGTGACGGTGAACCTGTACTTGTCGTCCTTCCTCTCGACGCCGAACTTGACGTCCAGGAACGATTCCAAGGTGTCCATCTGGCTCAGAAGGTGCCTGCTTATGCGGGATACGGAGAATCCGCTCTTCCCTTCGGCCATCGCCATGTAAGGAAGGACCTGGTCGGCGGTGTGGACGTCCATGGTGGCCCCGATGTTCATCTCCTTGAGGAGGTCGTTGGCCGCATCCTCCCCCGCCTTCTCGGCGGTATGGCCTCTGGAGGTGAGGGCGTTGCTTCCGAGCATCCCGTTCTCGTACTCCGCGACCAGGACTATTCCCGCGCCTCTGGAGTCGCCTCCGGTCATCTGGACGTCGAAGTCCACCTCGTATTCCTCGCCCAAGGTGCGCTCGCAGCTGGTCATCATGTCCTTGGTGACCCACTCCGGCAGCCTCTGGCTGAAGCATACGCCTTTGATTCCCTTGAGCTCGCCGAGGGTCTCGATGTCCAGGGGCTTGATGTCCTTGATAGGCTCCAGGGTGGCCATGACGCGTCCTCCCCCCTGGGGGTAGAACCCGCGGTCGACGATCTTCACGTCGGCCTTTATGTCCATCTTCCTCAGCAGCGGGAACAGGAGGTGCTGGTACGAGTCTATGGGCGGCGCCCACATGACGTTCGTCCCGCCGCTGATGTCGACGTTGAGCCTCTTCTCGTGGTTGCGGGCGGCCAGGAGCATCGCTTGGAGCACCAGGCTGACGCTTCCTGCAGTGCCTATGTTCATCTGGATGTCGTAGACCTGCTTGTTTCCCGGCCTGAACGTCAGCTCCTTGGATCCTATGACGTTCCCCTCGACGACGGATCCCGCCATCTCCGCGACGGCGTTCACGGCCGCGCAGTGCTGCTTGGAAAGCCCGTTGGTCGGCCTGTTCTCCCTTATGCGGGTGAGGTGCGTCGTGACGCCGGTGACGGTGGACATGGCTACGGACGTGCGGACCATCTGTCCTCCCCCCTCGCCTCTCGAACCGTCTATTTCCAGAACCTCATCCTGCATTCGAATCAACTCCCCCATTAGCACGCATAAGATATAAAACACGACTGTGGAAGGGAGGCGGTGGACATTACTAGGCGGATAGAACATTACAGATTCTTGTTTAAAGGGAGGGATAGTCGAGAAAGGAATGGTGCGATTGCCGGGATTCGAACCCGAGTCAGAGGCTTGGGAAGCATCCGTCCTAACCGCTGGACTACAATCGCAACGGGCTCTGCATCTTCGTCCCTGTATTTTACTTTTGAGTTGGTTCTCTTACGAAGGATCTTCGCATCGGCGGCATTCTTGAGGAACCGTCACCCGTCTTCGAATGCCATGCGAAAGCGGGCCCCGGGGCGTCGCATGGTGTAGAAACGTCCATCAGGTGTTTGATTCGTATCGGTTATTGCATCCAAGTCTAGATTTGTTTAAATATAATGTCTTTTTACGCTGGAACATGCATCCATGAAAGCCGGGATGCGTTAACAAATTCAATTCCTCCCTTATGCGTTCCCGGCTTTCATACCATCTTCTTTCTCCGCTTTGAAGCCGTTCCTTCGTGTCGCAGCGTCGTTTGGGCGAAGATTATCATTAAATACTGTCTATCGGGTGTCGCCGTTGCGGACTCGTGGTCTAGTGGTTATGACGTCGCCCTTACAAGGCGAAGGTCGCTGGTTCGATCCCGGCCGGGTCCACCATTTCTCTTCTATCCACTTGTATATCAGTGTATTATTTCCGATAATTGATATAATTATACATCCATCGAATTTATTAAATACTCATAGCAGATATTGGATGATACATCCACAACAACTGTGGGAGACCCGGCGGAACTCCTCCTTCATTCCTCCGGGGCCCACAGTTTGGACGTATTCTCATTCATCGACGCTGCTTTCCGACATGCTGGCTATCGTTTGGCATCGCATAGGAGGGCAGATCGTTTGGAGGCGGCTCGCATTCGTTTTTTGGAACGATTATCTGTTGAATCGCCGATACGTCTGTGCTTTTTTATCCGCAAAGGATGGGGGCCGGAGCCTTTGTGCCAGCCTATTTATACTAAGATAGGATGTGGAGGAACCGCGGACTCATGGTCTAGGGGTTATGACGTCGCCTTCACACGGCGGAGGTCGCCGGTTCAAATCCGGCTGGGTCCACCATCTTCGTTTCTTCCATTCAATTTATTAACGACGCCGGGCTATGTGCCGGCATGACTGCCGACTTGCCAGATTTGCAGACGACGGAAGCGGGACGCCAGTACGAGAAGAGCGTCATGATGGTGCTCAACGGGGAGAAGAGGGACTATCCCAGCTATTTCGGCGGCCTCAAGATCGCGTCGGGAAACGAGTTCAAGGTGGTCAGCCCCATAGACTCCTCGATAGTCTTCGGAATCTTCCAGGAGCCCGAGGAGGGCATAATGGTCGAGGCGGTCACGGCTGCCGTCGCGGCGGCCAAGACCTGGTCCGAGGTCCCGATGGAGAAGAGGGCGGAGTACTTCCGCATGCCTCTGGAGACGATCAAGGCCCGCAGGATGTTCTATGCGGCCTCGGTCACCGTCAGCACGGGAATGGCTAGGGAGGACGCCCTCGCCGAGGTCGACGCGCTCATCGGCATCCTTTCCAAGGCTATTGAGGACGGGACGTCCGGCATGAGGTCCGGAAAGTCCGGAGTGTGGGCGGTCCTGTCCGCTCACAACTCGCCGCTCGCCTCCCCGGTCGGATTCGTCGCCGCGGCGATGATCGCCGGGAACTCGGTGGTCATGTGCCCATCCAAGTACTGTCCCACGCCGGTATACCAGTTCTATTCGCTTATGGAGAAGGCCGGGCTTCCCGCAGGGGTCCTGAACCTGATCGTGGACCGCAAGGACTCGTCCACCGAGCAGCTGGCCAACGACATGCGCGTGGCCGGCGTCGTGGCCACCGGGTCCGGCGAGAGGCTGGAGGACCTGATGTTCCTGCAGGTCGACGATGAGCTGATGTTCGTGAACGAGATCAAGGGGATGAACCCCGCCCTCGTTTACAGGCCGTCCGACATGAAGGCGGCAGCCAGGGACATCGCCGAGTCCGCGTTCGCATACAGCGGCCAGCGCCTGTACTCCTGCTCCAAGGTCATCGTGACCGCGGACGAGCAGGGCAGGTTCATGTCCGCCCTGACGGAGGCCGTCAAGGACCTGGCCGTCGGGGATCCCGTGAACGACACCTCGTTCACCGGTCCGATCATCTCGGAGGCCGCCCTCAAGGAGTACTCCGGACTGCTGGCCGAGAACGCCGAGTTCCTGGTGGTCAAGTCATCCCCGAGGTCCGACGCCCCCGACGGGCCGTACGCGCCGCTGGCGGTGGTCACGGGGCTGGACGAGGAGAACGACCTCGGGTTCATGGACTCCGGCTTTCCGATCCTGGACGTCAAGGTCGTCGAGAATCTGGACAGGGCGCTGGAGGAGGTCGAGGACACCGAGTGCGGATTGTCCGCCGGGATGTTCTCGAAGGACGCCAAGGCCATAGAGCGCTTCAAGGCGTCCGCGGACGTGCAGAGATATTACATCAACGAGAGCAGCCGCTCCCTCATGCCCGGATTCGAGGCGAGGGTCGACCGCTTCGCGTGACCAGGCGGACGTCCTTGGCGATTCCCTTGACCGATCTGGCCAGGGACGCCGCCTCCTTCTCTCCGAAGGCCCTCCCGGCGGACAGCCTCTTGCCGGCCTTCAGGACAAGGTGCCTGGACCCCTCTATGTCGGCCGCCAGCTCCTTCAATGACGATTCGGATATGCGCCCCGGGGTCAGCGTCACAGTGACCATGAACGGGCATCCGCAGTCCCTCAGCAGCCTCAGGCAGTCCTTCTGCTCCTTGTCCAGCGGTCCGTCCGCCAGGAGGTTGACGTAGTTCACGTATCCGGCGCCCACGAGGTCGTCCAGGTCGCTGTAGCCGCGCCCCTCGGTCATGAGGACCAGGTCGCGGCCGGGGAGCTTCAGGCGCTTCAGCACGGCGTAGAGCCCCGGCATGGACAACGGATCCGATCCGTCCGACCTGACCGCCACGCCGTCTATCGCGTCGATGTCGGCGCGTATGCCGGCGGCCACCTCGTCCAGGCTCGGGCCGTCGCCGTCCCCCTCGGACACGCGGACGACCGACAGGTACGACCCCGGCACGATCGTCGTGTCCATGCGGGCGTATCCGGATATGAACATATGGATATAACCGCCATTCATCATAGATAAATGATGCCCTGGAACGGGCGTGAATTTATATATTGTAGGAGGGAACCTACGGCCATCGGGCCTCAGTTGAGCTCGGTGAACTCCTCCAAGGCGTAGACGCCGTTGAGCTCGGACATGGCCTCCGGAAGCGCCTTCCTGATGTCATCGGCGCTCTTCCCGCTCTTCCCTATGTCCATGAACAGCTCCAGGTACATGCTCTGATAGCAGACCTTGATCTTGCTGAACACGGAGATCAGGTTGACGTTCCACCCGGCGATGATTCCCAGCATCTGGGTTATGCCTCCGGGGCAGTCAGGTATGCTGATCCCGGCCTTCACCAGGCGGGTGTCCGGCTTGAAGAAGGTGATGGACATGATCCAGGAGTCCGCGTCGATGGTGATGAGGGCGTTCTTGCCGTCGACGTCGCCGAGGACGTCCGCGTATTCAGACACGTCGAAGCATCCGTCCTCGATGGTCGAGGGGTACCCGCGCCTTATCTCCTGCTTTCCGCCGGAGTTCTGGCCGCTCTTGAGCAGCCTTCCGATCTCGGCGGGCTTGATGTCGATCCTCCTTATCTTGGAGACGGAGGGGTCGCCCTTGTTCTTGAGGGATTCGAACGTCTCCAGTATCATGTCGCCCTCGCCGGCGAAGTTGAGGTCGGCCATCATCTTCCACACGATGACGGTGTCCGATATCCCGTTCAGAGAGACCGAGTTGAGTATGTTTATCTCCTTCTCGGCCAGGAACCTGGCTGCCTGAGCGCTGGAACCCGGCACGTCGTCCAGGTACATCGTGATATGCGTCAGTGTGCGGTAGTTCTCCTGGGGGAACATCGAGAGTATTATCTCGTAGTCCTTGGGCCCCTGGTCGGGGTGCTTGAAAAGGGTGCTGTAGACGCATCCCCCGTCCACGAGCCCCATCGTGTCGGACATCCAGTTGTCCACTTTTATCCTAGAGCCCTTGACCTTCGCGAATTCCCAGACCTTCATCGCCCGTCCTCCCCGGGGAATCGTCGGAGGGCGATATTATTGTTGCTACCTTCCGGTCGGAACTTCTGGTTCTTGGGCGACGTCAGAGGCTGGGTCCAGCAAGGCTGCTCCGCGGATCCGTACTCCAGGTCGCGGGCGAGGTTCCTCAGGCTTCCGCCGTACGAGTCCGAGGAGGCTATGCGACGTATCGTTTCGGAATCGTCTCCGGAGCGGCTTTCCAGGCCGGACATACGCAGGGCCTCGTCCATCAGATCGGCGGCCTCGTTCAGCAGGGACTCCGCCCTCCTCAAAACGGCCGCGCGTTCGCCGGGGCCCATCTCGCGCCCTCCTGACGACGTATCTGGAGGGGGTCATGAACGCGGACTTGGCGTCGTACCCGCATCCCGAGCACCTGAACCCCATAGCCGTCACCCCGTCCCCGTCTATGGTGCGGTTGTACACGACGTGCAGCTTCCTCCCGCATACCGGGCATGACGCCCTCTCCCGGGGGACGCTGCGCCTGGAGTAGGTGATGTCCAGCTTGAACAGGCCCTTGGACACCCCGACGCGCCTGATGCGTTCCGGCGTCGTGCCTCCGGCGCCCATGGATCCGAGCCTCCTCTCCACCTCGCGTTCCAGGGCCCCGAGGGATTCGAAGCGCTCGGTCTCGGCGAGGCTTTCGCGAATCGTCTTCTCTAGCTCCCATCCGCGCGGGGTCCTGGTAGTCATGACGCCCCGTATGCCGTGTCCGTATTTTAACGGGCGGTGAGCGTCATGATTATAACCGCCGTCCATAATCCATGCCTGGTCAGCGGGGGTAGCCGAGCAGGCCAAAGGCGCGGGACTTAAGATCCCGTTCTTAGTGATCCAAGGGTTCGAATCCCTTTCCCCGCACCATCAGAATGATCCGTGCATCGCCCGTCAGCGGGATTCCGCCCATCATATCCAAATACTGATATGGGATACGCGGGGGCATGGCATCTGAAGAGTTTAAAGTTCAGCTGCTCGAGACCTTCGCGGCCCTTATCACCGCCGCCTTCGGACTCGTCGCGGCTCTTGCCTGGAACGAAGCCATCAAGGCCGCGGTCGCATCCGTGTTCAACACGGGTGACGAGCTTCTCGGACTCGTAGTCTACGCGATCATAGTCACCGTCCTCGCCGTCATCATGACCCTGCTCATCGCCAGGGCCCTCGGAAAGGCCAAGGACGCCCTCGTCGAGTCGAAGAAGAACTGAGGCCTCGGCTTCCAAACCTCTTACCCTTTTTATTGCGGTTATTCACGTAGTTCACGAGGTTCATTCCGGTGAGTTCCACGCTGGACGGCCCGGAGCGGACGTAGAACTGCTCTACCTTGCCCTCTTTGAGGAACACGGCCTTCTCCGCCTTGTCGCATCTGACCTTGACGACGTACTTCCCGTTCTCCATCTGGACGGGCTTGAAGGCTATGTAGGGGATGAACCCGTTCCCGATGGCGCTGGAGATCATGTTGGTCATGTGGAGGTTCATCCTGTCGATGCTGTCGAAGCTCTCCACGTCCGCCCCTATGATCTCGCCGTCGTCCGAGACGCCGATGAGGAGGACGCCTCCGTCGGTGTTCAGGAACGCGACGATCGTCTTCAGGACGGCCTTCTCCATCCTCTTGTCGGTCTCCCCGGTCTCCAGGTTGGTCCTTATGGTGGACTTGAACTCCAGGCGGTCCGATTCGCCCTCTCCGATGAGCTCCTCGATGTCGTAGCGCTCCCTCTCCTCCAGGCCGAGCGTGCCGCTGTTGCTCTCGAGGAACGTGTTCACGGTGTATCTGAAGATCACGCTGTCGCGGAACTCGATGTAGAGGAGGCTGATGATCCCGATGCCGACCATGACCCAGCACAGCTCGGCCATGAGGTTCTCGATGACGGTGAACCTGATGAAGTCGAGGACAAAGGTCATCGCGTACTGGAGGAGGTTCATGAGCATGAACGTCGCGATCGCC
Source organism: Candidatus Methanomethylophilaceae archaeon (assembly GCA_017519045.1). Lineage (GTDB taxonomy): Archaea > Thermoplasmatota > Thermoplasmata > Methanomassiliicoccales > Methanomethylophilaceae > Methanoprimaticola. The sequence continues at coordinate 4,432 of JAFWTC010000012.1, read as the reverse complement.
ACGCATCCGGCTATTATTACCACGATCCTCGGGTTCTCGTCGCGGCCTCCTGGCATGGAGCGGAGGAGTATGAACACCGCGATCAGCCCTATCAGGGCCAGGTTGACCCCGGTCAGCACCCCGGCCAGGATGGCTATCAGGCCGCCGTCGAGCATGACCCTGCTCACCACGGTCAGGAGCATGGAGATCCATATCATGATGACCGTCAGGGGCGGAAGGTGTATCGCGTGGCGCTCGGACACCAGCGTGAGGGCGAGTATGCCTATCACGGGCGCGGTCAGTATGAGGTCGCCGCTGTCGCCGTAGATCAGCCCGACCATCGCCAGGAGGACGGTGGTCACGAACAGAAGGAAATACGTAGCCATCGCCGTGTTAGGGGACGGCTCTCCCGCCGATGTCTTCCAGTTCATGGTATGCGGACGCATATCACAGCCGAGGATAAAAGGCTCACGAACTCTTTAAATATACACTTCCGATTCGAGGCACTCGGAGTAATAATCTTGGTAGGTGAAGTGAAGAAAAGCAGACCGGTCGGCAAGCCCTCAGGCGGTTCCTACGGGGGTTCCGACAAGTCGGGATCCGGCGGCAACAAGAAGAGCAGCGGCGGCAAGCCTCGTCCCAAGGAGTCCACCAAGAGGCAGTCGATGCTCAACACCCATAAGATCAATCCTTTCAAGTACGACATGAACGAGGTGCTCGGCGCGTCATCCATGGACCCCGCCAAGGCCTCGGCGTTCCTCGCATCGGTTATCGCGAAGGCGTCCAGGGTATCGACCAAGGACGCCAAGGAGTTCGTGAAGACGTTTTTGGATTCCGGCGATCTCACCAAGGACGAGTTCGACAAGATAAACCGCCTCCTGGACAGATACAGCAAGTTCCGCTGAGGTCCCCATGAGGTTCTCCGAGCTCAGGGAAGGCAGGACTTTCGTCCTCAGGCTGGACGAGGGGGAGGTGCTCCACGAGTCGGTCGAGGCCTTCTGCCGCGACGCCGGGATCCTCCGCGCGACGGTGACCGCCGTGGGAGGGGCCGACGCCGGCTCCGTGATCGTCTCCGGGCCGGACGTGCCGATAGGGGACAAGGTGGAGCCGCTTACCTACAAGATAGACGCGCCCTGCGAGCTGGTCGGGACGGGGACGGTCTTCCCCGATCTTGACGGGAATCCCGTCATGCATATGCACGGCTCCCTCGGAAGGCGCGGAATCTCCCATACCGGCTGCTTCAGGAAGGGAGTGGTCGTCTGGCTCGTGATGGAGGTCGTCATCCGTGAGCTCATAGGCGACGGCCCCGTCCGCATGCGCTCGGACCCAAGGATAGACTCGGTTCTGCTGGAGGTGAGGCGATGGCCTCGGAGGAGGTTCTCAGGAAGACGCTCAAGAACGCCGACGGCAAGCCGTTCGCGAAGTACAAGGGGATACAGAACACGTTCGCGCTCGAAGGCTTCGAGCTGACTTTCGTCGAGGTCCAGAACGACCGCTCCGGCCATACCCATGTCCGCGTCCGCGTCCCGCTCAAGACGGCGGGATTCCCGGAGGACGCATACGGCACTCCGTCGAGGAACGTGGCGTTCAGGGACCTGGTCGTGCGCAGGCTCTGGGAGTCGGCACGCACCCGCGCCCGCTCCCCCATACCCAAGACCGACGGAGGGGAGATATCCGTTCCGCGCCCGGGGCAGGAGATCCTGGACCGCGGATGCGTCGCGCTGACGCAGTATTCCCTGGAGGCTAGGTTCTCCGTCGATTTACCTAGCACCGGCGGGAAGGTCAATGCGGCGGCCGCCGAGGAGCTGATCTTCGACAGGATCGCCGGAGTCGTATCTGACTCCATGCTCTTCTCCGCGTACAAGTCCTCGAAGATGTACAACCACGTCTTCACGGCGGAGAATGCGGATTGCATACGCGACAATCTCGAAGCCAGAGGTTTCGTCGCATTCGTCGCCGAAGGCTCCGTACTTCCCCGCAGGGAGGACGACATGGCGCCCATGATAGGCGCGGTGCCCTTCTCCTGCGACCAGGCCGCGTCCGTGGAGTTCGAGGTTCCCAACGGCGACCCGATAAGGGGATGGGGGATCCCCAAGGGATTCACCGCCCTGGTCGGCCCCAGCAGGCACGGGAAGTCCGTCCTGGCCGACGCGGTGTTCGCCGGAGTGTACAATCATATTCCGGGCGACGGAAGGGAATACGTGGTCGCCGTCCCCGATGCCGTCTACGTGATGGCGGAGGAGGGCAGGCCGATCAGGTCCGCGGACATGTCCGCGTTCATCCTTCCCGCGCCGGGGGCGGATCCGTCCAGGTTCGAATCGGAATCGGCGTCGTCCCCCGCATCGGAGTTCGCGGCGGTCTCGGAGGCCATGGAGGCCGGCTCCAGGCTGATCGTCCTGGACGAGGGGTATTCCAATCCGTCCGTCATCAGGAAGGGCTACATGGCGGAGGACTCCGCATACGTTTCCTTGTCCGAGGCCGGAAGCGCCATGGGACGCTCCGGGACCTCGATGCTCATGGTGACCGGCGACGAGCCCGCCGTGAGGAGGGCCGATTCGGTATTCCTGGTGAGGGACTTCAAGGTGCGTCCGCTCTCGGTGGAAAGGATCGAATCCGACCTGGTCGTCGCGGTCCCGGAGCCCCGCTGTCCTGTGGCGAGGAACGTCTCCTTCGAGAAGGGCCGCAAGGACCTAAGCGTCTCCGCACCCTCGGTCAGGGCGGTGGAGATCGGGAGCGAGAGGATAGACGTCCCGACGGCGGCGCTGTTCGACGTCGCCCAGACCCGGGCCGTGGCCGACGCCATCCTGATCGCGAGGGAGGAGATGGACGGCTCCAGGACTCTGGCCGAGGTGTGCTCCAGGGCGGTGGAGTCCCTGAGGGCGTCCGATTCCGAGGAGGACGACGTCTCGTGCGCCTATCACGCGTACCCTAGGTCCATCGACGTGGCGGCCGTGCTCAACAGGCATCCGCAGATGCTGATGATAAGGAAGGCCTGAGAAATCGTCTTCTGTTGTACGAGTCCTGCCAGTTGTTGAACACCTTGTTGGTGTAGTTGTTGATCTGGACCTCGTCCTGCTTGTTGTCGGGGACCACGAATCCGCGTATGGGGTACTCCCTGTCGCAGTACGGGCACCTGACGTTGGGGCAGTTCTGGTTCGCCTGGGGGCAGTACTTGCAGGCCACGGCCCTGGACTGGAACAGGCTGAACTCGTTGCCGCATCCGGGGCAGACGTACCTGCGGGCGGCGACCTTCAGATCGCGGTTGATCCCGGCGGCCCTCTCCTCGGGGGTCAGCCACATGGGCGCCCTGGGGGAGATGGGGGTGTTGTAGGACGGTCTGTCGCCGTCGTAGTATCCCATCACAACCCCTTCGCGGCCTTGACGACGGCCTTGAGCTTCTCGTCGTTGCTGCACTGCTCTATGAGCGTGCCGGTCACGATGGCGTCGGCTCCCGCCTTCCTGGCGGCCTCGGCGGCCTCGGGGGTCCTGATGCCTCCGCCGACTATCAGGGGGATGCTGATCGCGGACTTCACCGCGGCGATCATCTCGGGGGGCACAGGCTTATCGGCTCCGGAGCCGGCCTCGAGGTAGAACAGCGACATGCCGTACATCTCGGCGGCGAGGCCGTAGGCGACCGCGGTCTGGATGTCGTCCCTCTTGACGAGATCGGCCTTTCCGACGGCTCCGACCTTCATTCCGGGCTCCACTATGACGTATCCCATGGATATGGGCTCCAAGCCGATCTTCTTGAGGTACGGGGCGGCGTAGACCTGGGCGCCCATGACGTTCCTGAGATCGGTGCTGTTCATCATGCACATGAAGAGGATGCAGTCGACCTCGGTGCTCATGGCGTTGGGTCCGCCGGGGAAGTAGATGGCGGGGAGGCCGGAGCGCTCCTTCACCGCTTTGGCGGTGGCGGTCAGGTTCTCGCTGGTGACCCCGGTGGAGCCGCCTATCATGACCGCGTCCGTACCGGCGTCCTTCATCCTCTTGGCGATCTCGCCGGCCTCTTCGGCGGGCTGCTTGTCCGGATCGATGAGCGCCATGTGTATGGTCCCTTTGGCAATCCTGTCCAGAAGGTACTGTTTAACGGTCATATCGATTTCGTGTAAGGCGCCATATTTAAAAAACATGCCTATTTAATCAGTATTCTCCAACAGGCCCCTTACGTATTCCGTGTATTCCAGGAGCTTCTCCTCGGCCGGCCCCGTCCTCTCCTTCTCCCTGCTGAAATGCCGGGACAGCTCGGCCAACGTGTCGTTCCCGGGCATGTTCTCAATGAGCCTGGCGAGGAACTCGTCGTCCGTGGGGTATGTGATGAGGGTTACGCCCTTGGAGCCGGGATAGACCATCACGCAGTATCTGCGCGTGCACGGAAGGACCATGTAGGTGCCGATGACGGGCCTGCTGTCGAACTTCACGGGCTTGGGGCTGAACCCCTCGTCCCAGCGGC
>JAFWTC010000011.1 GCA_017519045.1 Candidatus Methanomethylophilaceae archaeon | reverse complement strand
TGTACCCGGGGAATTGGAACGACCCGCAGCAGTACCAGGACTTCATACCCCAGCTGATGTTCCTGCTGAAGGAAGGCTCCCGCATTGTAATGGACGCCGGAGGATCCAGCAAGGATCTGTTGGACGACATCAGAGGGAATGAGATGAAATACCTGACAAGGGTCAGGATGAACGCGTCCGACGAAAGAATGATCGACGATCATCCCGAATGGATCCAATACATCGGAAGGGGCACAGCGTGCATACCCCACAAGTTCGAGCACTCGGGGAAGACCAACTACCTGTTCTTCTCGGTTGACAGGTACATTCTGGGGCAGGCGGCCGCCGACCGCAGGGCGGCTAAGCTGGCCCAACAGCTCACAGATGCCAAGGACATTATGAAGGAACCGAAACTGAGCAAACTGGTCAAGGTGAAGAGGAATCCGTTCTACGACGTGATGATCAAATCGTTCGAAGTACAGATGAAGCTCAACCCTTGGCTGGAAGACGACGTCATAATGGCCGCCAAGGAGGAGGCGGGGGAAAGATGCGGGTGGTTCAAGCTGCAGTCCTCGGACTGGCTCGAGCCGTCCGTAGCACTGGACATTTATCGTCACAGGGTCGGGATAGAGCACCTGATATCATCGATAAAGAGCGTCGTGAATCTCAAGCCGCTCAGGGTATGGAGCAGATCCTCCGTCAGGGGATCCCTGCTGCTCGCTCTCATAGCGCAGCTGCAGGTATCCATGCTGAGGCATGATATGCAGCCGGAGATCGTCCTGAAGAAGGTGGAAGGCAAGATGGTGAGTGTGGAGCAGAAGCCGTCCGCGAAGACCATTATCGAAAACCTGGTTCATTGGACAGTTACGCTGATTCCCAAGGACGGATGGAGAGTGGAGCGCATATACAGCAATGAGAACGACTTGACGAGGCAGTTTTCTGAGATTTTCAAGCGTTATCGAAGTCGATATGCGGGGTTTCGGCATGGCCGAAACCCTCAGAATCGCCAACTGTCCAATGACTCATTTTCTTAATTATTGCAGAATGCTGGCTAGCCTCATTGGACAGTTAGTTTCATATATGCTGGTTTCACGAAAAAACAGGTTCCGAAGCAAAGTCTGATGTCCAAGTCAAGTTTAACCGATTATCAGAAACGACTTAAATTATACTTTTTATAGAATAAAATTAAACTAAATAATATCCACATCATGATAGATGGCATATATTGCTAACTATAGCACATCACCCTCATTGGACGAGCTCCGCGACCTTCTAGCTATCCTATGACGTCTCAGGATGCGTCAGAGCCGCGGTCCGTCTACTGTATAAACCGGAAGATTGTTTTGACAGCATGGCGAAGATAGTGGCTATCAACGGGAGCCCGCGCAGCGGCTGGAACACCGACATGCTCGTGGACGAGGCCGCGAAGGGAGCCGAATCCAATGGGGCGGAGGTCGTCAAATACGACCTGTACAGGCTCGACAAGTTCACCGGATGCATCTCATGCTTCGGATGCAAGAGGGATGCGCACAAAGGCGAATGCGTCTGCAAGGACGGATTGAAGCCCGTCCTCGATGCGATCAGGGACGCCGACGGTCTCATAATGGGCGCCCCCAACTACTTCGGCGACCTGTGCGCGGAATTCAAGCTCTTCTACGAGAGGCTGGTGTTCCCGTATCTCACCTACAACAAGGAGAACCCGTGCTGCAACGAGAGGAGGATCCCCGTGCTCCTGATCATGACCAGCAACGCTCCTGACACGATGTACGCTGACGTGGTGGAAAATTACAGGAGGGTCCTAAGCAATTTCATCGGTCCTACGCAGACGCTGGTGTCCGGAGAGACCATGCAGGTGAAGGATTACAGCAAGTTCGACTGGACGTTCTTCGATCCGCAGCAGAGGTATGAGAGGAGGGAGAAGGTCTTCCCGTCGGAGAAGAGGAAGGCGTTCGAGATGGGAGCGGCCCTCTTATCCCGCCGATCGTTCTTCTGAATTGGAAACAAGGCCCTTGGGGGCCATATCCAATTATTTCCATCCGCGACATGAACTGCGGTTAAATAATCGGAGTTTTGTTCTAGACTATTATGTCAATCACTCTGGAGCCGTTGGAAGATGCCGACCGCGAACGTTTCATCAGGGACAACCAGGAGGCCTTCAGATACGGCGCCACTGAGGAGTTCGGGCTCAGGGACGACCATTTCGAAGAGCCCGGCGAGATAATCTCGAGGGAGACCATAGAGAAATCCATTGACGGCGGCACGGCATACAGGATCATGAAGGACGGGAGGCCGGTCGGCGGCGCCATAGTGTCCGTGAACGGGGACAGGGGCGACCTGCAGATCCTTTTCGTCTCCCCGAAGGAGCACAGCAAGGGGATCGGGTACGAGGCCTGGTGCGCCATCGAGCGGGCGTACCCCCAGGTAAGGGTATGGGAGACCTGCACCCCGTATTTCGAGAAGCGGAACATACACTTCTACGTCAACAGATGCGGGTTCCACATCACGGCGTTCTTCCATGGCAGGCATCGCGACCCGAACAGTCCTGACGACGATGACGAGATGTTCCATTTCGAGAAGGTCATGTTCTGATATGACCCTCCGCTGGCCTAGGGCGTCCAGGCGGCGCACGTCCGCCGTCTTGACAGCGTTTCTTGCAGGAGAGGATCCAGCTGCATCCGCTCCGAGTACCAGCGCCCGTCAGGAGTCCGGCGACACCATCAAGCCTTTTCAGCCGGACGGTTCCTCCTCAGGCCAAGGAGATTCGGGAAATGGGTGGGGAGGAGCGTTATCGATAAGAGAACGCAGGGGATATCACCCGGATAGGCGAAGGAGATCTCGAATCATGGAGCCCACGATGGAAGAGAAGCTGGAGGCATGCATACGGCTGTGCGAGGAAGGCGACCCCGAGATGTGCGCGTTCCTCGGGAAAGAGTTCTATTACGGCATGAACGTGCCGCAGGACCTCGGCCGCGCCAAGCGCTACCTTGCAGTAGCCTCGGAGCACGGAGACGCCATCTCGCAGTTCACCCTGGGTTTCATGTACTGGTCCGGCAGAGGGACCGAGCCGAATCTCGACGAGGCCCTCAGGCTGTTCCTTCTTGCGGCCGAGCAAGGCGTCCCGGAGGCGATGTACAATGTCGCGAAGATCCTTCTCACGAAGGATTTCGAAAAGAACAAGGACGAGGCCGTCGGATGGCTGAAGCGTTCCGCCAACGCCGGATACGATACGGCTTATGACATGCTATCCGATTTGGAAGAATGATGCGGCGCTTTTCGTCGTCGCATCAGCCCGATATTTTCTACTGCTTTCAGGCTACATGGCCCTTGCATGAAGTCTTTTGGAGCCGAGTGCAGCGAGAAGGGCTGCGAGAAGGGCTGCGAGAGGCTGTCGGAAGGGGCAGTTGCGCGGATTCGCCGGCGTCAGGAAAGCCCCTTTAGCAAATTATCCAATTTTTAGACATCCCTAAATTAATTAATATGTTTAGGTATTCCTAAAAAAGCAATCGTACAGGCCTCTAGCCCGTCTCAGAGAAGACTGCGGCAATCGTCGTCCGTTTGAGGGGAGCTCGTTAGCAAGGTCGGATCGCAAACGGGTTCCGTAAGCGGAATTCCGGGAGTCAGGGCGCATGAAGGAAAAGGTGACGATAAAGAGGGGGACTCCCCAGGAGACCTTGATGCTCCCGCTGTACGGGAGGTATAAGGCGAACCAGATGTATCCGCAGCTGTTCAAGGACACGACGGCGAAGGGGATCATCGACCGCATAGACTACGACATAGAGCAGTCGGACATGGGGAAGGGGCCCCAGTTCGTGTACGGCATGAGGCAGGACGTGGCCGAAAGGAAGGCGAAGGAGTTCCTGGCCCGGAATCCGAAGGGCATCCTCGTCAACCTCGGATGCGGCCTGGACACCATCTTCGACCATATCGACAACGGGGAGTGCAGGATGGTCAACATCGACTTTCCCGAGGTCATGGAGTTCAGGCGGAAGCTGTTCGATCCGAAGGACCGGGAGATCGATATCGGGAAGGATGCCAACGACCATACCTGGATGGACGAGATCGGATTCGATCCCGGGGACAAGGTTTTCGTCATGAGCCTGGGCGTCCTGTTCTATTTCGAGCCGGACGACGTGAGGAGGCTCGTAGACGCCATAGGCAGGCGTTTCCCGGGGGCGACCATGGTCTTCGACTACGAGAACGCCAGAATGTTGGCGAAGTCGAACAAGGCGGTCGTGAAGACGGGAAACAAGGGCGCCTGGATGCCTTTCAGCATGGAGGACGCCAGGAAGGAGGTCGCCGCCTTCTCGGATACGGTGGAATCGGTGGACGTGATGAACGAGATGCCTTCGGAATACGAGGCGCTGCCGTTCTTCTACAAATGGTTCTTCAAGCGCTGCCTTAGGAAAGAATCCATGACCTTCGCAGAGGTCAGGTTCAAGGAGGCCGCCGAATGACGGACGGCGTGCCCGATACCTTGTACATTCCCCTGGCCGCGAGGATCTACTCGACGGAGCGCTTCCCGGATTACTTCAGGGACGACGCCGCCCTGAAGCTGAAGGACAGGATACCGAAGGGGTGACCAAGGGCTCGTCGGAGTATGCCCTGCTGGCATCCGTGGCCAGGTACTACAGCACCGATGCCATGGAGCGGGATTTCGTCAGAAGGAACGGGAGGAGCGCCATCGTGCACCTCGGCGCCGGATTGGAGACCGCTTACCTTAGGTTGTCTGACCTGGATGCGCATTTCTACGACATGGACCTCCCGGAGGTCATAGGGCTGAGGAGGGAGCTTCTGCCGCCGTCGGACAAGGAGGCCCTGATCGCAGGCGACCTGTTCGACATGAAGTGGGCCGACGAGGTCGACAAGTCCCTGCCGGTGATGATCCTCGTTCTGGGAGTGTTCCAGTATTTCCACGAGGAGAAGATCCTGGACGTCATCGGGAGGATGAAGGAGGCCTTCCCCGGGGCGGAGCTCGTATTCGACGCGACCACCACGGACGGGCTGAGATATGCCGCCAAGTACGTGAAGAAGACGGGCAACCAGTCTGCGGCCATGTATTTCGCGGTGGACGACGCCCACGCGTTCTGCGAAAAGACGGGGACGGAATATCTCGAATGCAGGCCGTTCTTCACCGATGCGAGGGTGATGCTAAGGAAAAGGACAGGGTTCTACACCAGGATAGCCATGAAGGTCGTGGACAGGGACTTCAGGGCGAAGCTGATCCGGCTGAGGCTCTGACAATCGATCGACGGGGGATCGCCCTTCCAGGAACTCCACCGTGCCGTCGCGGACGTCGTACATCGCCCCGGCCACGACGATATCGTGCCTCTCAGAGAGGTCTTCGGATATCAGGCGGACGCTGTTGAGGACGTTCAGCCTTGAAGCCTTCACGGGGTCCTCCTCGTCGCCGATGCAGGCGCGGATGTCGTCTATGATCTCTATGGAATGCCCTTCGTGGAATCCCTTCAGGGCCTCCGCAATCGCGCCGCAGCGGGTGTGGCCCATGACCACCACTACCCTCACCCCCATGTGTCCAACGGCGTACTCCAGGCTGCTTAGGGTGCACCCGTCGACGACGTTCCCGGCGGAGCGGATCACGAACAAGTCTCCGATCCCGGCGGAGAAGACCGCCTCCGGTATCACGCGGGAGTCGGAGCAGGAGACGACGGCCGCGAAGGGACGCTGCCCCTCGTCGGCGGAGCGGATCCTGGTCGGATGCGACACGTCTCCCGAGAAGGCGCCGCTCCTCACGTATCTTCTGTTGCCTTCCTTCAGCGCCTTCATGACACGGTCCGGGTCGTACCGATCCATGCTCGGTCCAGAGGGTCGCCTTCATCTTAAAACTGGCGGCATGGCTCATCATAGTGGGGCGTCGGTCCAGCTCCGCGATGCGCGGGATGCCGTCCATCGCTCCCCGCCGGGTGCACGACAGCGAGGCGGCCCTCACGGCCGTGCGGACCGATTCCTCCAAGGAGGATTCCCTAGACAAGCCTGCGGCGAGGTATCCGACGAAAGTGTCCCCAGCGCCGGACGCGTCCAATGCATCGACCTTCGGCGCAGGGATCCTGCCGTTGCGGATTCCGTCGGAGTAGAAGCAGCCGTCCTTCCCGAGGGTGACCACGACCGCCCCCGCCCCGGCGGACAGGAGGGAGGAGCATCCCGCCTCGACGTCGTCCGTCCCGGAAAGATACCGGAACTCTGATCCGTTCAGCACGAGGCAGTCCGACATCTGGATCACGCTTTTCTCAACAGGTCTGGACGGAGCGGGGTTGTACACCGTGGCCGCGCCGTTCTCCGAGGCGATACTCATGGCGGCTGCGTTCGTTTCGGGCGGAACCTCGTTCTGAAGGACGAGGACGGCGCATCCGGCGATGCAATCGGACATGGCCTACGCGTCCTCCGGGGACAGCATCAGGTTGGCTCCTCCGATGACGGCTATGCGGTTCTCGGAGCGGCCGTCCACCTCGATGAACGCCTGTCCCGTGTCAGCGCGCTTCCGGACGATGGAGAGGGATATCTCCTCCTCGGCGAGCCTCTCCTCGAGCATCCTGCCCTCGGCATCGTCGCCCAGGGCGGTGATGAACGACGTCTCGGCCCCGGCCCTCGCCGCAGCCACGGCCTGGTTGGCGCCTTTTCCACCGCAGGACACCCTCTTCCCTCTCGCCTGCACGGTCTCTCCAGGCGAGGCGAATCTGTCCAGATAGATCGTCGTGTCCACGTTCGAGCTCCCTACGACCAGCACTCCGCGCCCCATGGCCATTCCTTTCGCCGTCTACGATGCCGAGCCGGATATTGAATGTTGCCGATTCAGCGGACGGCTCTTCCTTATTGGTTCATCAGAAGAAGGAATGAAAAGCGCCATAAGTGGAGCAAGCGGTTTTATTCGTCCCCCGTCTCTCATCCGGTTCGCAGGCATCTGCGTTCCGCGGGCTCCGCATGCCGAGAGACAGCACGGTCCGGGCACGGCATGCCGCGATGTTGCCCTGCTTGCGGCTTTCCCGAGCCGCATCGCTCTTTCTTGCAAGATCTGGGACGTCCTTTCCGCCTTGCAAGCGTTCTCTCGGGGCCAGAGAGGTTGATATCTTCCGATGCTATCTGTACATGGCATGAGCATAGGTCTCTTCAAGAAGAAGCCTCCGCAGACCGCGGCAATCACGAGATTCGAGGTGGAGAGCGAGGCATACCAGGCATACATGATGCTGGGCAAGGAGGCGGCCGCAGGCAGGATCCCGATAGTCCATATGGCCCTGGTCTCCAAAGGCGTGGCCGTCCGGACCGTCGACGTCTTCGACAGGAAGAAGAGCCTGATGGAAGACGAGTGGGCATATGCCCCCCTTGGGGTAGACCGCAAGCGCATGGCCGACGACCGTGCGATAGGATATCAGATGACCGTCATGGACTGCTATCGCTTCGTGAGCGAAAGCGGCATGCACGTCATAGCGATACTCGAGGAGACCGATCCGTCCCAGTACGACCGCTTCGTGGGAAGGTGGGGGTCGGAGACGCGCAGGTACCCCGTGGTCGAGAAGCGACCTATTGTGCACGCGCATGCTGATCGGGCGCACTGTTTCTTTTCTTTGGACATCATACATATGCAAGTCAAGGTGCGATGATGAAAATGCAGGCAGGCAAGAATGAGGCCGCATCGCATAAATGAAAAACGGAGCATTGTTCAAGACTGCTACAAAGAAGAACATATTGTGGCATTTAGCATCTTTTTGTAACTTTAGAACCCTAGTTTGATACTCACGTCTGAAGAGTGACTTGGCTTCCTCTGGGAACAAATCATCTTTACGGGCGTTCGCCGCGTTCTCAGTTAGAGGAAATAAGTTAAAAGGTGGGCCCTGCCGGGTTCGAACCGGCGGCCACTCGGTTATGAGCCGAGCGCTCTACCTGGCTAAGCTAAGAGCCCAACATCCCGCCCTAACCGTAGAGCAGATAAATAATTTTGTATGAGGGCCGCAGGCTCCCGCGATCCGAGATTCAGCCGCGACTCGGGGCGTCGCGCTTGGCCTTAGAAAGGTTCTCCAGATACTTCTCCTTCCTGAGGAACGAGGCGTCGACGTCGTCCACCATGCGGCGGTAGAGCTTGTAAGGCACTGCGAACGAGAGCTCCTCTCTGCGGATGAACCTCCTGGCGTACATGTCCGTCATTCCTATGACGGCGTGGGGGTCGTCGGATTCCCCTTCCGCCCTCGGGATGGCGTAGATCTGCTGGCAGGCGTGGCCGTACGGCATCACCGCGGCGGGCCCGGGGGTCTCCTTCGAGAACGACGCCAGTTGCACCAGGGCGGAGACCGAAGTGGGGTCGGCAAGGAACGCGACGACCTCTATCGGCCTCCCTTCGGCCTCCGCCTCGTCGACGTCCTGGAACACGATGGCGTCGGTCCCGTCCCCGTAGTCTCTTATGGGCTCCATCTGGATCAGGGCGATCTCCGGTGTCTTGAAGTAGGACTGGCCGGAGCCCTTGTGCTTCTGCGTGGCCCTCACCTCCTCCGGCACGGTGGATGCGGACCAGGCGGAGTTCTGGCGGTTGGATATCCCTCCGAATCCGAACCCGCTCTTGGATCCGTGGCACGGGGAGTGCTCGCTGTCGGAGGCGCATTTCCTGCCGAATCTGGCGCAATGCACGAACAGGGACGGCACGGTGCAATGGCCGGAAGGTATGCGCGCGTCGTCGGGAACCGAAGGCTGGCGGTAGATCGCCACGGGGCGGCTTTCCAGTCCGATTATGTCGCAGATGAGGTTGGTCATGGCATCCAATATGGGGTGGGCCTCCTTATTAATGATGTTTAGTGCGATTGTAATCCCGTTAGTGCTATATCGTTACAATTTGTCAAGGAAGCGATGTGGTGGTGGATTGCAGCCGTGGCGGTCGCCGTCGCTCTGTATGCGATGGTCCTGCGGACGGCCAAGGCCGAAGGCGCCGGACCCCTGGCGGTCGCTGGATTCGTGCTAGGTCTGGTCGCATGCGTCATCGTCTGCTCTCCCGAGCTGGAATCCTATTCCCTATGCGTGTTCGGGGCGCACATCTCGTTGATCGCGCTGGGCCTCACGGCTCTGATAGCCTCCGCTCTGTCCAGATCATACAATGGGGTCCCCATGGCCGTTTCCGGTGTTATCACTATAGTCTTAACGCTTATGGTATATGCGGGGATAGTCGGCTTGTACATCGGTACTCTGGCTTCGATAGGGATCGCATGCTTCGCATTGTTCCTGACGGAAATCGGCGAGATCATCGGATCCGGAAGCGTTAGGGAGGATGTCCTGCTGATCCTCTGCATCGCATCCGGGACCATTCTGCTCTGGTTCGGGGTCACGGGCATCGCCAGTGAGCTGGCCGATTACCAGAACCTCCTCGACTCCGCGTCCGGCGTCGCGTTCGCGTTTGCAGAGGCGTTCGTCTGCATCCTGGCGTCCAGGGGCAGAAGCCATGGGAAGGCTGCCGCCGCGGCCGTCTCGATGACCGTCCTCGCCGGGTCCATATGCGTTGTGTCGTTCCTGTTCCTGAGGGGGATGATGAGTTGAACCAGATGGTCGTGAAGGTTGCGCTGGCCGTGGTGTTCGTATCCGCCCTCGTCGCCGTTCTGGTCTCGGCGGACCATCAAGAGGATGACGGGGAGGAGCGCTTCCCGTCCTTGTACGTAGACGCATTCGGCTCCGACGTGACGTCTCGTGATGACTATGTTCCGTGCAGCATAACGGTTGATTCGAAGTCGTACTCCATAACCGGCGCCGATGCGGGGATCAAGGGGCGCGGCAACTCGACCTGGGAGCAGCCCAAGAAGCCTTACACCGTCAAGTTCGAGGAGAGGACCGACTTCTTCGGAAACGGGCCGGCGAAGACCTGGGTGCTGCTGGCGAACCATCTCGACAGGAGCCTGATCCACAACTATCTGGCCTTCGAGGTGGCCAAGGTCGTGGGCGCGGAATACACGACCTCGACGCAGTTCGTCAATCTCTTCCTGAACGGGGAGTACATGGGGGTCTACCTGGTGGTCGAGAAGATCCAGATAGGAAAGGAAAGGGTCGACATCGGCGACTCCGGATTCATAGTCGAGCTGGACAGCCATGCGGCCGCCGAAGGGGAGGAGGGCATAGACTACTTTACGATTGATGGGAGGGACTATAGCGTCGTCGACCCCGATTGCACTCCGGAGCAGGTGGAGGGGATAAGGCAATTCATGGCCATGGTCTGGGATGCCGTCGGATCTGGGGACTGGGAGAGGGTCCAGGAGGTCCTGGACGTCCGTTCCTTCGCGTCGACGTACGTGGTGGAGGAGCTGTTCCATGACGTGGACGTCGACCTCACCAGCTTCTATTTCCACAAGGGAGACGACGGAAGGCTGCACAGCGGGCCGATATGGGATTTCGATCTATGCGCCGGGAACTACAACACCCAGAGCTCCAACGACCCGGACCGCCTGTATGCGGCATGGAAGAGCATCTGGTACTCATCCCTGCTGGAGTACGGGGAATTCAGGAATCTCATATCGGAGACGGTCTCGGAGAACGAGGATTCCATACGTTCGACGCTTGATCAGGGATTCGAATATGCGAACAGGCACGGCGGCGAGTTCGTGAGGAACTTCGAGAAGTGGGACACCTTGCACAAGCACGTGGACATGAACCCGTTCATGCTCATGGCCTTCGGCACATGGCAGGACCACGTGGACTACACGGAGTCATGGCTGAGGAAGAGCTTCGACGCCATCCTCAAGGAGTATTGCCGACCATGACGGGCCGGAGGTCGTTTCAGAGGCGAACGACTATCTTCCCGCCGGCTTTCCCGCCGTCCAATGCGATGCAAGCTTGGGTTATCTCGGAGAACGGGAAGCATCTGGCATAGCGCGGATGAAGGTCGTGCTCCTTCATGAATGCGAAGATCGAATCCACCGTCTCCTGAGTCGGATAGTTGCTGAAATATCCGGTCAGGTAGACCCCGTTGGGTATGTCTTTGATGGGGTCGAACCCGTCCAAGGAGTAGATTCCTCCCAAGATGCCCGTGTCACAGACTATCCCTCCTTTTCTTACGCAGCGGAGCGTGTCCAGGAGGCTTCTGGGGCCGACGAGGTCCAGCGCCTTGTCCACCTGGATCCTGCCACTAAGCTTCCCGTCGTCCATCAGGGCCTCGTCCGCCTCTTCGAGAAGGGCCATCTTGCTTTCCTTGTGGGTGGTCGCCACGACCCTGCACCCGAGGGCTTCGGCGATGTCCATCGCGGCGTATCCCAATGCGCACGTGGCCCCGCGTATCAGCAGGGTCTCGCCCTTCTTCAGCTGCAGGCATTCGAACAATGACCCCCACGCGGTCAGATACGTCTCCGGCACGGCGGCGAGCTCTTCCCATGGCATCTCACAGTCCGCCTTGAATACGTGATGCGTCGGAAGCGCGGCATATTCCGCATAGCTACCGTCGAAGCTCCTGCCCATCCCGCCCATCATGGCCATGACCCTGTCCCCTTTGGAGAATGTCGAGTCCGAAGGGTCCTCTATCTCGCCTACGCATTCGATTCCAGGGATCACCGGCTTCTCTATGTAATCCTCCTCTATCTCCTCCAGGCGGAGTATCTTCTCGGAGTGATTCATGCCGAATGCGCGAATCCTGACCAGGACCCAGCCGGGGGAGGCGGCAGGAATCGGGACGTCCGTGATCCTCACGTCCTCAGCCTTCGTGACTCCGTCGATTCTTACGGCTCTCATCATCAATCCCTATCACCTTCCAGCATTGCGGGTCGGGAGCGTACATGTCCCCGTGGTATCCCTTCGCCACGGCGGGGCATCCGCGGCAGAAGCGCAGCAGTTCGCATCCGGAGCATTTCTCGAAGTTCTCGTAGACCCTGTACGCATCCATCTTCGGACCGGTGAACAGGTCGTACAGATCGTCATCCAGGGCGTTCCCGACCTTGCTCTCCATCCTTCTGCATGCGTAGACGCCCCCGTCGGGAAGGATCGTGAGATGGGAGTTCCCGCAGTTGCATCCGTCATAGACGTATTCGTCGTCTGGATAATCGCGCGGGTCGAAATCGCCTATCTCATAGCGGTAAAGCGTCCAGAGATGGTCTTTCAAGTTGAACGTGGTTCCGGAATCCTTGTGTTGCTGGTATTTTTTCCAGCATTCGTCCATCATGTCCCTGTATTCGGCGGGGGAGCAGACCGAGTCGCGGTCCGAGGCGGAGGGGCAGTAACGGGCGAAGGCGAATATGTCCGCCTTGTTCCTCACCACCTCGTCCACCAGCGAGGGCACCTCGGAAACGTTCCATTTGGAGACCGTGGACATTATGGCGACGTCGATTCCCGCCTCCCGGAGCATGGGGACGGCCGACATCGTCGAATCGTATGAGCCCTGCCGTCTGATCCTGTCGTGCGTCTCCTTGAGTCCGTCCAGCGACAGCTGGTATTTCACCACGCCCAGTTCCCTCATGCGTCTGCACGTTTCCGGGGTGAGATGGAACGGATTGCCGAGGATGGCGATGCGAATATCTTCTCTTTTCAGCATCTCGAGAAGATCCCAGAATCTCGGGTGGAGGATGGGGTCGCCGCCGGTTATGTACAGGTACGGCTCGCGGTTCGCCCTCGCACAGAACGTTTTGATGTTCTCGACCACCTTCTCCATGTCTGGGAAGGACATCTCCTTGAATTCGGCGCGACTGCCGAGGGCGTAGATGTAGCAATGCCTGCATCTCTGGTCGCAGGCCTCGGTGATGTGCCACTGGAATGCGAAGTAGGTCATGGCAGAGGCCTAGCCTCCTCGCGGGAGGCCGGGGAATCAGTTTTTCTTGTCTCCCGATCCGCAGGCGGAGCCGCATGCGGACGATTTCTTGTCGCCGGAGCCGCAAGCGCTTCCGCAGGCGGCGGGGGCGTCATCTCTTCCGAATAAGTTCTTGAGGGCCATTGTCAAAACCTCCGATTGTCATTCTATTGACAATATATAAGTTAATATGATATTGTTTATATAGAATTAGAACAAAATAGGTTATATTGTCTTAATTTAGCGAGGGATTCGAACGGGCAGGTATGAGAAGGCTAGCACGAGGACCGAACGTGCCATACAGGATGCGTATTGGGAGTTGTATGAGAAAGGCGAGACGGGCAGGATCACCATCGACAGCATATGCGATTCGGCCAAGATCCACAGGTCCACCTTCTATTATCATTTCAAAAGCGTCGACGCGATTCTCGAATCCATCAAGGACCGGCAGATGTCTTTGCTGAAGGAGCTGTTCGAGAGCACCGGGGGGAAGGACGTGGATTTCAAAGCCTTCATACCTGCATTCCAGGAGCTGTTCAACGAGAACGAGCGCTATCTGGTGCCCCTCGTGATAGAATACGGGGACAAGGAGTTCTCCTTCCGCTATCGCTCGTATCTGGAGGACATGATGTTCGAGCATCTTAAGATCAGCTACAGCCAGCGCGACGACAGGACCGCCGGAGTGCTGGAGGTCGTGATCTCCGGGATGGTGAACATGTTCCTGACGTCTTTGGCGACGCACACCGTGACCTTGCAGGATTCCGACCTTCTTTCTCACGGGATGATCAACGTCGGGCTGAGGTCGGTGCTTCGCGACAACTTCGGAATACGCATCGGATTCACGACGATGACCCCCCGGCATCGATGGGCAGGAATTACGTCTCGTTCATGGGTACGGCGTCCTTCAGTATCACATGGGGGCATCCGTCGTCGTCGATGATCTTCGACTCGACCTCGTAGACCACCCGGAGGTTCTCCTCAGTTATCACTTCGCGAGGGGTCCCGACTGCGTAGATGCTGCCTCCATGGAGCATTATGATCTCGTCGGCGTATTTCGCGGCGATGTTGATGTCATGGCTTATCATTATCACCAGTATCTTCTTCTCCTCGGTGAGCCGCTTGAGCATCTTGGTGACGTCCAGCTGGTGCCTGACGTCCAGATTGGAGGTGGGCTCGTCCAGAAGGAGCACCTCCGGCTGCTGGACCAGGCCTCTGGCAAGCATGACCTTCTGATGCTGTCCCGCGGAGAGCTCGTTGAAGGAGCGCATGGCCAGGTGGGATATGCCTAGCATCTCCAGCGTCTCGCGGACTATGTCCAGGTCCTGGTCCAGGCTTCCCCATTTGCTATGAGGGTGCCTTCCCATGAGCACCGTGTCCACCACGCTCAGAGGGAAGGTGTCGTTGGCTGAGTAGGGGACGTACCCGACGATCTTGGCCATCTCCTTTATGCTGATGTCGGAGACGCTCCTGTCATCCAGCATCACGGTCCCTCCGGTGGGGGAGAGCACCTTGTTGATGCAGTGGATGAGTGTCGATTTCCCCACTCCGTTTGGGCCGAGGATGGACACGAACTTCGGTCCTGTGAGGTCGGCTGTAATCCCATGAAGCACCGGTACGCTTCCGTATGCGAAATCCACATCGTTGATTCTTATGTGCATCAGATCACTGCGAGTCTTTTGTCTTTCGAGGTTTCCGCCCTCCCTCCGGAAGGCGGATAAGGGGTTTTTCCAAAGGATCAGCTCGCCTGCATGGATCCGGCGAGGGCGTCGAAGAAGGCCTTGGCCTCGTCATCCGTGGCCAGGCTCCCTCTGTGAAGCTGATACGTGGAGAATCCGTCCACGTAGACGCCTCCGTCATATGCGGCGAAGTACAGCATGGTGAACGACATGGTGCCCATGCTCATGTCCACCATTTTCCCATAGAGGCCGTCAAGCGCGGGGATCGAAGGAACATCCCTGGCGGTCATCCCCGTTTCGGCGACCGCGGCGTCGATGGCCGACTTGGCCGCTTCGAAGCGGGCCGAGGCGTCGTCGCATCCGATGAAGACCACGTTGGTTATCGGGGCGACCTTGGAGCCGGTGTCGAAGGTCGCGGTAGCGGAGGCTCCGGTCGCGCCCTCGGCGAGGCCCATGGTTCCGAACGCGGAGGCCTTGGAATAGGCCGAGACGAAGGCGGCCGCCATCTTGTCGGCGCCCTTCTCGGCGGCCGCGGAGACCTTCACCGTGCATTCGGCGGACAGCCCTCCGGCAGAGGCCTTCACGATCGCCGTCCCCTCTCCGACGGCGAGGACCTTGCCCTCGTCCACGGTAGCGACCTTGGCGTCGCTGGTGGACCACACGACCGGGAGTGGCAGCGCGGCGGTCGGAGGCATCGCGCTGACGGCAAGCTCCGCGTTCTGACCGGAGACTAGCTGGAGGGCCTTCGACGATAGCACCAGGGCGGCTGGGCCGTCGGTCGCCATCCTGCCTTCGGATCCTGTGAGGACTATCGAGATGGCGTTCAGAAGCGCCTCCGTCTCGGAATCGGTGGCGAGGTCGGAGGGCCTGTACTGCCAGGAGGTGAACCCGTCCACGAACACGTCGCCTTCGTACGCGGCCAGCTTGAGCGCCGTGAACCTCGCCATGGAGGAGGCCTCGTGGGCGTACGCCTTGAATCCGTCGAGGCCGGATTCGTACTTGACCTCGGTCGTCTTCTCTCCAGGCATCCCCAGGGGGGCCTCTATCGTTCCGGAGGCGACGGCCTCTTCGAACATCGCCTTGGCCTCCGTGTTGCCTTCGAACACGATGGTCATGGTCCTGCTGCCGCTGGTGCAGGTCGCAGTCGCGCGTTCGGAAGTCGCACTCGGGTCCACCGCGTACTTTCCGTACGGGCCGTTGTATGTGGCTACGAAGGAGGCCGCTATCTTGTCGGCGCCGACGCCGATCACGGTCTTCCCATGCCCTTCCTCCTCTTCGTCGCCGACGACTTTGACGGCGCATTCGGTGGAAAGCGACCCTATCTTGAGGGAGATCTTGGCGGTTCCGGGAGAGACCGCGGTCACGGTCCCGGCATCGACCGTGGCTACGGACGGATCGCTGGTGCTCCAATAGGTGCTTCCGGAGGCCTTCGAGCCCGCGGGGGAGGTGACGTATGAGAGGGTCTTGGTCTCGCCGGCCTTGAGCTCTACGGAATCCTCGAACATGGAGATGGACGTGGCCGTCTTGTCGGGATCGGAGCTTCCTCCGAAGTCCTTGGAGCCGATGCAGAATCCGTGTTCCGACACCTTGTATCCGCTTCCCAGGTTCTTGATGTAGCACATCTCGACCCATTTCTGGTTGATGCCGTCTCCGTATCCCTCCCCCACGGAGCCCTTGTAGAGGATCTCGGCGGAGTAGGCGACCTTGCAGATGAAAGGCATACCGTACATCAGCAGATAGGTGTCATCGGGGCAGGCGGTCATCTGATGGAGTGTGCTGGAGCTTCCGGTGGCGTTTTCCCAGACCGGCTTCCAGCTGTCTTTGCTGTCCAGGTAGCTGACCGAGGTCCTCACGGGAGCCAGAATGTAGTTCCCGTCGTACTTGTCGTCGAGGATGCCCACGGTGTTCTCGGAGATGTCCATGCTGTCGTCCGGTATCTGGATCAGGTCGCCGCCTGCGGCGGAGACGAACGCGGCCACCGAGGCTGCGGACGATGCATACATCCCGGTCCCCATGCTTCCGGTCACCCAGCAGCAGAGGACGGAGGGCTTCTTTCCGGCCTTCTCGGCGGCGGCCTTGACTTTGGAATAGACGCCGTCGATGATTCCGACGACCTTGTGCGACTCGTCCTCCGCATCGCAGAGGAATCCGAGGGTCAGGTAGTAGTTCTCCTCGCCCTTGACATCGAACTTCATAGTCAAGGTGGAAGTGCCCAGCTTCTCCAGCTCGGCGGCGGTTTCGGCTTTTATGGGCGCGCCCATGCCCCCGTTGTTCTGGACGACGGCGTCGATTCCGCCGGCGACCTTGTCCGAGACGTTGGAGAACAGGGACAGGTCGAAGTCGATCATGGAGGAGCTCACGGCCGGCTTCGACCAGATGTCCTTGTAGATGACGTCGTTGGTCTGGGCGGTGCCGCTGCGTCCGTATACGATGTCCGAGAGGCCCAGGGATTGCGCGGCGGTGAAAGTGGCCGTTCCGAGCACGCAGATGCTCCTTATGGGGTACTCGACGCTCTTGCTCTCGCCGTTTCCGTCAAGGTAGAACACGGTGGTCCCCTTTTTGCGCTCGACCAGGGACTGGGCGAGGTCCACGTCCTTGGAGTCGACCTTGCCGTCGCAATTCGCGTCCGCGTACGGGTAGAGGGTCTTCCAGTCGACGTGCTTGGATCCGTCTTGGTCGTTGTTCTTGCTGATGATGTCCTTTATGAGGCCGACATCGGCCGCGTTCATGTAATCATCGTTGTTGGCGTTGCCGTAGATCTGCAGGCGGCCGCCGGCGTTCCCGACGGCGTCGTGCTTTTCGTCCCCCTTCAGGAGGAGGAACGCTCCCGCACCTGCGGCGATTATGATGATTGCCGCTATCAGCGCCGCTATCTTTCCGTTCATTCGATTTCTCCTTTAAGGTTTATTTAAATATATTTAGGTTAAGCGAAATTTTTCCAGATGCGTGGGATGTCAGGATGTTCGATCCGGTCATCTCATCAGACCATGTGCTCCCGCTTGTACTGCTTCACCAGTATGAACAGGAACAGCGGGCCCCCCACCACGGACATTATCACGCCTACGGGCAGGGACATGACCTTCGCCAGGGCGTCCGATGCCAGCAGCAGCACCGCTCCCACGGCGAAGGAGCCGAGGAGCATGTACCGGGTGTTGGTCCCCATCGTCAGGCGGACGATGTGCGGGGCCACGATGCCTACGAATCCGATGGTCCCCGTGAAAGAGACGACGGCGGCGACCATCATCGAGGTCATCAGGAGGCAGACGAAGCGCACCCTCTTCGGATCCTCCCCCATGGTGAAGGCGCCCCTGTCCCCGGCGTTCATCACGCTCAGCTTGTCGGCCATCAGGAGGATGGCGGCGCTTCCTATGACGGTCGCGCCGACTACGAGGGGCATGTTGCCCCATCCTACGCTCTCCAGGTGTCCCAGGCCCCATCTGAAGGCGCCGGACAGGTCCGACGGATTGGCCCAGAGCATGAAGACCGTGGATGCCGCCCCGAAGAAGTACATGATCCCTATCCCCACTAGTATGAGCTCCGCCGGGGACGTCTTGCGGACCACCATGACCGCTATCATGGCGGCCATCGGCACCAGCGACAGGATGAACGCGTTCACGACTATGGCCCAGTTCCCGGTAAGGCCGGGGACCAGCGACACTCCCAGGGCGATGGCGATCGTGGCTCCGAATCCCGCTCCGGAGGATATCCCCGTGGTGTACGGATCGGCGAGCGGATTGCGGAACACGATCTGCATGACGCATCCGCCTATGGCCAGGGCTCCGCCCACGAAGGCGGCGTTGATAGCCCTCGGGAGGAGCCTGTCCCAGAAGATCATGTCCGTGAACCTTCCGTCGGGCGCGTCCAGTCCGAACAGATGGTGGCCGAGCACGGCGTAGGAGGTCCAATACGATTGGCTCGTGTTGTTGCTGAAACCGAACAGCGCTACGACCCCGACCGCGGCCAGCACGAGGAATCCTATGCATACGAGCCTCTGCCTTCTCAGGAACGAGCGGTACCCCGTCCTCAGATCGAGGCCGGGACGAGTCTCCGACATCGGTACATCATCCTCCTTCCGCGCCTTCCCAGCAGGATGTACAGGAATATCGGGGAGCCCACGAACATCATCACGATGCCCACCGGCAGGTCCACCTCCGCAAGCAGCCTGGATATCGTGTCCGCGAACAACAGTATCAGAGGCCCTAGGAACATTGACGCCGGGATGACGTACCTGTTGTCCGCCCCCAGGATGGTCCTGACCATGTGGGGCGCCAGCAGCCCGATGAACCCGATTATGCCGGTGAACGACAATATCACGGCCACCATAAGGGAGGACACTATCAGTATCGTGTAGCGGACCTTCGTGACGTCTACCCCGAGGCTGGTGGCGGAGCGGTCTCCCGTCGCCAGGACGTTGAGGTACTTCGTCATGGCCATCAGGACCGCGGTGCACGCCACCGTCCCTACGAATATTATCCAAAGGTTGTCCCATCCGATGCCGGAGAGGCTTCCTATCTGCCAGCGGAACGAGGACGTCAGGGTCTCGTCGTCCGTCCTCACCATCATCAGGGTGGTCAGCCCGCTGAAGAAGTAGGAGACGGCGGTTCCGGCCAGGATCATCGTGACCGGGGAGAGACCCTTCATGATCCCCACCAGGACTATGATTATCGCGCACGGAACCAGCGCGAACAGGAACGCGTTTCCGATGATCCCGTAGGTGCCGAGGGAGCCGAACGTGAATCCCAGTATTATGGCCAGGCATGCTCCGAACACCGCGCCGGATGACACTCCGAGCGTGTACGGCTCCGCCAGGGGATTGTTGAGGACCACCTGCATGGCGGCCCCGCAAACGGCCAGGCCGGCCCCGCACACTACGGCGCCCAGGACGCGGGGCATGGTGCTGTTCCAGACGATGTAGTCGTTCCAGAATCTGACGGGGTCGTCCAGCCTGTCGTACGTGACCCCCGCCAGATGGTCGACGATGGCCATGATGCCGTCCCAGAACGTCATGTCGCGTCCGCTCACGGTGACCGAATACCCAAGCAGGACGAACATGGCCAGAGCGAGGACCAGTATGAACAGCACTTTGCGCCAGACGTAGTTCCGATACTCCTCGCGGAAGCCGGCGTCTCCGCCCTCCGCGACGGGGCTGCGCTGCGGAAACAGCCTCAATGCACGACCCCCGTCTCTTTTCCAGTCGATTCCATATGACCACTCAGAAGCGATTGACGACCCTCTCGAGGATATACAGGGCTCCGACGGCGCCGAACAGGGGCTGCGGAAGGAACTCCGTGTTCATCATCGAGGGGAACCTGAGGTCGACTCCGCGCAGGCAGTGGCGGGACCTCATGTACATGTCCGCGGTGTTTCCGTCGGTGCACAGGATCTCCACGTAATCCGGGACGTCCCCGTCAAGGGCCTCGCCCCTCCCGATCCTCCCGAGGAACTCCTTCATGAGGTTCTCGGCGGGAGGATACGACACGCCGTCGTACCTGAGGCAGGCGGGGACCATCTGCAGGTTGTCGTAGAAGAACCTGGCCAGGGGATAGCAGATCGACGGCTCGGCGTCTATGCAGAACTTGAACGCGTCCGTATCGAACCTGGCCGCCAGCATGCGGCGGTACGCCCTCCTGCGGATCCCGTCCACGTATCCGAGGGCGGCGTCGCATCCGCGCCCGGTCTTCTCCGACACCAGCCTTATCCAGGCGTCGGTGGCCTCGAAGCCTATCGGCGACAAGTCCGGGACGACCGTCACCGCCCCGTATTCGCGGTAGAGCTCGGCCGTCTCGATTGCGTATTCTGGGCATATCACGACGGCGAATTCGGCCTCCGAGGATCTGCGGATCTCCTCGACGGTGGATCCGGCTCCAAGGCAGCATATGACCTCTATGCCCATCAGGCCCAGGATCCTGGACATCTCCTCGTTGACCGATTCCCAGTCCTTCTGCAGGACGTGGTTTCCAAGAAGCACCGCGGTCCCCTCCCTCTTCTTCTCGACGGGGGGCGCCAGCTTCTCCACCGCCCTTCTCAGGGTGAGGTCGATGCCCACGTTGATGGGCTTGGAGCTGAGGTCGGCGTCGAGGATCAGCGCCTTGTCGGAAAGCCCGCATTCGTCCACGGCCTTCTGGCAGTCGTCCCCGATCAGCGAAGCGCCAGGCGAGCAGACGACCGCCACCAGCCCCGGGTCGCGCTCCTTCACGTGCTGCAAGGCGTCGAACACGCGGTCGTACGCCCCGTAGATGTAATCGCATGACTCCAGGTCCGTACAGGGTATCCTAGGGCTTCCCATGTAGTAGGGCGTCCTCATGTTGACGGAGGCGTCCCTGCGCGGGAAGACCTTCATCGTCAGGGCCCAGAGGTTCTTCCTGCATCCTTCGGGGCCGTGCATCAGGACGGCGGAGTCCTTGACCCCCTCTATCGCCATGGTCACCCCGAAGAATCCGTCTGGCTTGACCAGCATGTCAGCTGCCTCCCGTCATCGTCTTGATCATCCCGATCATCTCCGGAGGGACCCCCTCGGGAGTCCTCCCCTCCTTCATGGCGTTCAGCGCCGCCTCCATCCTGGGAGGCACAATTCCGCCCATCCTCGACTTGATGGCGCCTATCTGGGCCTGCGTGATCCTCATCGGCTTCTGGACGGCCGGCCCGACGGCGGCGCCTCCGTCATCGGCTCCGCCCCAGCTCCTCCATCCCATCGTCGGGGCGCTGGTCATCATCGTGTGCATGTAGTCGAGGTACTCTATCGAGGCGTAGTGGGTGAAGCACTGGTAGTCGCGGCTGAATTCCTTGAACTGCTGGCCGTGCCACCCGATCATCACGCCTCCGACGACCATGTCCGGGGCGTCCTCCTCCACGGCGGCCTTGACCTCCATCGGGTTGGACATCTCGCGCACGTTCAACTTGTCAGCGTAGCGCGACTTGAATGCAGGTCCGGGGCCGCGGCCTCCGCCCATCCTCATCCTCAGGACGAACAGGTTCTTGATGCGGACCCCGGCGTCCAGAAGGACCTCGATGATCCAGTCGTCGTCTCCGAGTATCCCGGCTATGATGTCGGCGGTCTTCCCTTCGAGGAAGGGCCTGTGGCGCTCCAAGGCGGCGGCGTACTCCCTTTTTATCGTCTCGGAGGCTTCCGCGGCGCGCTCCACGAGGCCGTACTCCTTTCCGACCTTCTCCACCCATGCGAGGGTCTCCGAGTATCCCTTGGGCAGCGGATCCTCGAAGATCCTCATGCCCTTCTCCTCGGCCATGACGTCCGCCATCCCGTTCACGGTGGGGTCGTCGAACGTCCTGACGTTGAGGATGTTCTTCTTGCACCCGACGACCTCGTCCAGGAACACGTTGTCGATGATCTTGTGGACCTTGGAGAATCCCAGCATTCCCATGAGCCTCTCCGTCCATTCGCCGTTCCTTCCGGATGAATAGACGATGAAGTTGTCGTCGATGAGGTTGCATTCCATTTCGGTCGGCTTGAGGTTCTCGTCTATGAAGGATATTATCGCCTTCATGGCCATGAGGCGCCCTTCTTCGGAGCCGCCGGTGAGGTTCCCGTCGGCCTTGACGACGACGAGGTTCAGTCCCGGGAACTCCCCCTCCGCCCTCTTCTTGATAAGGTCGAGGTTGTCCCCAATCATGCCGGGGACGCACGTGGTTATCACCATCATCGTCCTCTTGCCCTTTCCGGCCTCCGAGCGTATGATCCTCATGAGATCCTCGTGGCCGCCGAAGATAGAGGAGTCGTTGCTCATGCGGGTGGAGGAGATGTTGTTCCTCAGGATTCCCACGGTGTTGGGATTGGTGCCCATCTCGGTCAGGAAATGGACGTCCTGGGTATGGGACATGACGTAGCCGCAGCTTGCCGGGCCGTGGATTATGATCGGCAGGTCGTTCACCCTCCCTGCCGCGAACACCGCTCCGCGGCTGGCGCAGGAACCGGTTCCTCTGCGGATCCTGTTGCAGCCGCAGGATACTCGGGTGAAGTCACCTAGGACGGCTATCTCCTTCCCCGCGGCGAGGTCGTTGAGCTGGTCGTCGCTCAGCGGGTGGGGGATGTACAGCGGCCTGGAGCCGGCCCTTATGGAGTCGACGTCGTCGGCCAGCAGCCTGTATATGGACGCGGGGACCGAATCGGGGAACGCCTCCGACACGGTCTTCCCCAGCCTTTCGGCCTCTATGTATTCCTTGGAGCGCGGGATGTCCGCGACTATGGGGAGACCCACGCCTTTGGCGAAGCGCTCCACCAGCTCGCGCTCGTTGTCGACGTTCCGCCTGTTCAGGATGAGCCCCGCCACCCTCGGGCGGGAAGTCCCGAAGTTCAAGAGGCCGCGAAGGATGTTGTTCGCCGCATAGATGGCCATGAACTCCCCGGACGTCACGATGTACACGGCGTCGGCGTACTCGTTCCTCATGGGCACTGCGAACCCTCCGCACACCACGTCGCCTAGGACGTCGTAAAGGACGACATCCTTCTCGATGTCGGCTATCCCCATCTTCTCTATGGTGTCGAACGTCGTCAGGATCCCTCTCCCGGCGCAGCCGATCCCGGGCTCAGGACCTCCTGCCTCGACGCACATGACCCCTCCGGACCCCGTGACCATGATGTCCTCCAGCTTTCTCTCCGAGGGAGCGGTCGACCTGATGTAGTCGAGGACCGTGGTCTGGTCCTTGCCGCTTATGAGGTATTTCGTGGAATCGTGTTTGGGGTCGCATCCGACCTGAAGGACCTTCAGTCCCTTCCCGGCCAGCGCATAGGATAGGTTGGAGGAGGTCGTCGATTTTCCGATGCCCCCCTTGCCATAGATCGCGATTTGCAACATCACGTTTTGTTAACAACTTGTTTTATTTATATTTTGGTTATCCTAAATTTATTTAGTTAAAACTAAAATAAATTATGGCCAGACGTTCCCTTCATCAGGATAGATCCAGTTAGAAATCAGGGCGCATCTTCGTGAAGACAAGGGGGAAGATGCTCGGGAGATCCACTCTTTCAGAAGCGGGCGGCATTCCCTGACGTCCGTTCCGCAGACGGACAGTCCTGGGCCGAGGACCGCTTCCGGGGCGGATCTCGATATCGCAGACTCGCTGGAGCCCATGCCGCTCCCTTCGTTGGTGCAGAGGGGATGGATCCCCTTGCCGACCCATGCGTTGGATTCCAGGAACGTCGCCACCGCCATCGGGATCGTGCCGCACCAGTTGGGGTAGCACAGGTACACGTCATCGTACGCCGAGACGCCGGGACAGGTCTCAAGCTCGGGCCTGAGGGCGCCTTCCCATTCCTTTTTGGCCCTCTCGACCTGTCCTCCGTAGTCGCGCGGATACCTTTCCTTAGGGACGATCTCCATGACTGGGCAGGAAAGCATCTCGGACAGGAACGTGGCGGCGACCTTGGTGTTGCCCGGATCGCGTTCCTCGTACCCTCCTCTGACATAGGTCTCTCCGGGGACTGAGAAGAACACGATGCAGCAGCGGGGTTCGGAATTACGGGTGTCACTATAGTCTCTAATGTTTACCGTACCACTCTGGGATGCGTGTCGCGATACTTAATCATGAGCGGTTATCTTAGTCGCTACCTACGTCGAAAGGCGATCATGATGGCAGAGCACGTATCCTTGCATTCGAAATCCGAATGGATCCCTGTAGCGGCTTAGTAGCTCTCTCTTCTCTAGGAATTCTTTGAGCGAACAGCAGATCATCCCGGTGTCGGTGACCCCGCGGTAAGCTCCTGGCTCCATAGTCACCACGTATTTCGGGAAGCTGTCCGGGATCTTGGTCAGTTTTCCGAATTCCCTGTCGAAGGCCTTTGACTGTCGATCATGGAACATGCCTGGGCATAGAGTCTCGACCCGTCCCTGATGGTCACCACGTCGATCTCTTTTCCGTTATAATCGTCGATTTTTCGCAACGGCGTATGCCGGTTATCACCTTGGTATTGCCGTTACCGACGGACGGTTCGATTTCAGAGAGATGTCTGTCACGTGGCACCAGAAGGCCATCCATAGGACTTCATACATCACCGGCTTAGATTTTACGATTTTATTATTATATGAGATGATAAATTGTGTTAAAATTCTGATTTTATCCTTTCATATAAGGATAAATTATGTTTTCCGCTTTTGAACCCACGAGGGAGGCCGTTTCGCATTGTAGATTTTTCGGGTTCGTGAGAATCCATATTCGTCGTCCTGAAATCAAGAGCGGGGCCTCAGACTTTTGCGAAATTTGTTCTGATTTTCGACGGTTTGTAGAGGGGTCGATTCAGATGCTTCCGAGAGAGGACATGCGCTCGGAGAAGAATGTACGGATTGTGAGAAGAATGGCGCCGCCGCACGGATTTGAACCGAGGACCTTGTGATTAACAGTCACACGCTCTACCTACTGAGCTACAGCGGCCTGTGAGTTGGCGATTGTACGTCTTATATAAAATACTTGTGCAATCGTTCCTCGTCATCCTTGGCTCCATCGTCTTCGATTTCGTCCTTCCAGTCGGCACAGACCCTGTCCAGGGCCTTTCCGGCTTTCTCGTTTCCCGCCTCCATCGCATCTGTGTACAGCTTCTAGGCCTTCCTGGCCGAGCGGGGGACGCCTCTTCCGGTCTCATATAGGCGTCCGAGATAGAACATGGCGAACGCGTTGTCGTTATCGACTCCCTTCTGGTACCACTCCGCCGCCTTCTCATAGGATTGCTCCACGGCCATGCCGCGTTCGTACATGTATCCCAGGTTGTTCTGGGCGTCCCCGTCGCCCTGTTCCGCGGCCTTCAGGTACCACTTGAACGCTTCTTTGTGGGATTTCTCCACCCCGTGGCCGAGGCTGCACATGTTGCCCATGTTGTACTGGGCTACGGCGCTTCCCGATTCGGCAGCCCTCCTATACCACTCCGCTGCCTTCTCGTACGATTGTTCGACCCCCAGTCCGCATTCGTACAGACGGCCCAGCCTGATCTGCACATCCTCCCCGTCCTGCTCCGCCGCCTTCAGGTACCACTTGAACGTCTCCTCGTAGGACTGATCGACTCCCAGTCCGAACTCGTACTTGTATCCGACATCCCTCTGGGCGTCGCAGTCCCCCTGCTCCGCCGCCTTCAGGTACCATTCGATCGCTTTCGGGTCGGTGCTTCTGAGTCCCGGATAGCCGCTGTAGATCCACGCTATCTTCTTCGACGCTTCCGCAAGACCGGATTCGGAGGCCCTCTTGTACAGCTTGATGGCTTTTCTGGTGGATTTAGGCTCCAGCTCCAGCAGCTCGCCCATGTGCAGACAGGCGAGGGGATGGTTCTGACCTATCGCCTTCCAGCACCATTCGCAGCCCTTCTCGTAGGACCTGTCCGTCCCGATGCCGTATTGGACGGCTATCCCTGCGACGTATTGAGCGTCAGGATCCCCCTGCTCCGCCAGCTCCAGCAGCGCCTCCGCGAGGCTTTCATCGGTGCCATGGTCCTTCGCCAGGGCCTCGATCATGGAATGAACCCTGAGATAGGGCTCCCCCTTCCTCAGGCCGCCTAGGAACCATCTCGACAGGACAGGCCCTTCCTCCTGACCGGTCATGGGTTCGAGACGTTTATTTGCGGATATCATCCTTTTCTCGGTCGTCATCCTTCGTCTTCCGATTTTCCGTTGTTTATTTTGACAACATTTATAGCATGGCTCGGAGAGGACTCGGGTCGAGGAAAACATGAGCGGCATAGACGTATTGGAGAACACCCACGCCATCAGGATACTTCTTGTCTTGAGGGACAATGGAAGCATGGTGAAGGGGGATCTCGCGAGGGCGATAGCGAAGGGGACCGCCACAGTCCAGTCCCGCGTCGCGGACCTCGTCGATTCCGGCCTCGTCACGGAGACGCGCGAGACTACGAAGCCGTTCAGGATATATGTCGAGCTCACTCCGAAGGGAAGGGAGATCGCCGATCTCCTTTGCGAATTGGAATCCCTTTTTAGAAGACGATCAACGGATTTGACGGACCGAAGGATTCCAGGCGCTTCCTCGACCGTCCCGTCGCAAACTATAACGGCGGGCTGTCCATCCATCCGCAGGAACCACGATGGATAGGAACATCGCATACTGCGGGCTCGACTGCTCTGCCTGCGAGGCGTATATAGCGACCGTGAACGACGACGAATGCCTCCGCAGGAAGGTGGCCGCGGAATGGAGCGAGCTGAACGGCGCGGACATCACGCCCGGGATGATCAACTGCCTCGGATGCCGCTCGGATGGACCGAAGACGCCGTACTGCGAGTCCATGTGCGGAATCCGCAAGTGCGGAATCGCCAGAGAATACGAGACATGCGGCGAATGCCCCGATCTGGGCTCCTGTGACAAAGTGGCCGCCGTAATCAGGGGCAACGAGGCCGCCAGGAAGAATCTGGGGATGCTGGGCCCATGAAAGTCCTATTGCTATGCAGTTGGGGCGGGCATCTCCAGGAGCTCATGGAGCTGAAGGACGCCTGGGAGCCATACGACCACACGATCCTCACCTACGTCAGCGACCGCCCGTTGGACGGGATGGGCGAATTGATGCTGGTGTATCCTCCCTGGAAGAGCGTCACCCGCTGTCTTTGGACCCTTTCCAAGGCCCTGTTGAAGATCCTGTTCGACAAGCCGGACGTCGTGCTGAGCACGGGCATGGGGTATGTGGACATGTTCGCGTTCCCCTTCTGCAAGCTCCTGGGGGCGTACACGGTCTATATCGAATCGGCGGCCAACGTAGACCACCTGTCGGGCACCGGGAACGTCGTCAGACGCTTCGCCGACCGGTTCCTGGTCCAGTGGGAGGAGTTGGCCGACAAGATCGGCGCGGAATACAAGGGGGGAGCCTTCTGATCTACGTCACCGTCGGCCTCAACGACTTCCCGTTCGACCCTCTGTTCGAGGCGATGGACGCCTACGCGGGGTAGACGGGCGAGAGGGTGGTAATGCAGATCGGCCGTTCCATGTTCGAAGCGAATCACGCCGAGACCTTCCCGTTCAAATCCAAGGAGGAAGCAGAGGCCTACTACGAGGAATCCCGCCTGGTGGTCTGCCATGCCGGGGTCGGGTCCATATTGGGCGGCATGACCAGGAACAAGCCTCTGGTCCTGATTCCGCGCACCGTTCTCGTCTCGGATTCCAACGACGACCAGCAGGCGATCGTGGCGGAGAAGGTCCGGAGGATGGGTAGAGGCGTAGTGGTGGGAGACATCTCCGAGCTTTGCGACAAGATCCGCGAGGCCGAGCGTCTGGAGTTCCCTCCGTACGTGAAGAGCACCGCGTTGTCGGACTTCGTGGCCGACCTTTTGCTCCGTATTTCCAAAGGGGAGCGTCCGGGAAAGGGACGACGTCGTCTGAAGAACAAGTCTCCGCCGTCGGAAATCATATGGATTGAGAAAGAAAGCCCAAGCTGAAGGATGAGGATGTTACCGCCCGGGAGAATTGCCGGACGGTCGTGAGACCGATCGGACGCTCAGCGCCCGTACCACTTGTGCTTGCCCCACTTGTTGTAGTTGATCCAAACGCCCTGAACTATGGAGTTGCAGCAGTTCAGCGCCTTCTGCTCTCCGTCAGGACCCTTGTAGGTCTTGTAGCAGTCGAGGCACTTCCATGCCAGTTCGGGCTTCTTCTCTGCTTTCATTGGTTCGTTGATTAATAGGCGCATTAATAAAACTTGGGTTCTCAGCGTTTATGCCCGCGAGGCATCCAGCCGGCATGTTCTAGCGGAAATGTTGGATGGGTATGCCATGGGAAATGCGGCGTCAATCTGTTCGAATTCCATGTTTTTTCACAAGGAAAAACCTCGTACTTCTGCCATTTTATATATAGTTTCTACCTCATTGAACCAAGCATGAATAGAATAAAGGTGATCAACGAGCCATCGGAGCTGGTCCCGATGCTCAGGTCCGTTGACACCCCTGTGAAAAGAGACGTCCTCAAGGAGGTCACCCTGGAATGGAGGACCGCCGACGACATCGAGCAGAAGTTCGGTCCGGAGGGCAGGGAGGCCATCGTCTTCTTCGAGAAGATGAAGCTCGTGGAGACGAGGTGGGCGGCCAAGGCCGGGGGATACCCCGAGAAGTCGTACCATACCTACTACACCTCCTTCAACATCAACGCGCAGTGGCCGGTCTACGAGATCAGCGACGTCCTGACCGCCGCCATGATGGGAGACGAGGAGTACGGGGAGATAGAGGGGAAGATACTGGAGCAGGTCGGCAAGGACGGCAGGTTCTCCGGGGACGTGGCCGAGGCGCTCGGCCTCTCTTCGACGATGTTGAAGAGCCTCGTTCGCAGATCCGTGAAGATGGATTACCGTGGGCACAGGATAGAGCTCATACGCGAAGAGTAAGGCGATGTCCGACATCTGGATAATGAGGATAGGCCACCGTCCCGAGAGGGACAAGAGGGTGACCACCCACGTGGCGCTGTCTTCCAGGGCCCTGGGAGCCAGAGGCATATACGTGGACACTTACGACGAGGTCCTGGAGCAGAACATCCGCAGCGTGGCCGAGAGGTTCGGCGGCGATTACGAGATAAAGACCGGCGTGAGGTGGCAGGACGCCACCCGCGGCTTCAAGGGAAAGGTCGTCCACCTCACCATGTACGGCGAGAGGGTGGACGAGGCCCTGCCCAAGATACCCCGCGACGAGGACATCATGATAATCGTGGGCGCGGAGAAGGTCCCCCGCGAGGTCTACGATCGCGCCGACTTCAACGTCTCCGTAGGGAACCAGCCCCATTCGGAGATAGCCGCCCTGGCGATATTCCTGGACCGCTTCACCGAGGGGAAGGCGCTGTACTCGGACCGCCACGGGAAGCTGACTGTCGTGCCTAACGAGAGGGGGAAGACGGTTGTCGAGAATCCCGACCGACGCCGAATGCGTGCGGCTTCTCATCGACGAAGGCTGCAAGCGCCGGGTGGTCGTCCACTGCTGCACCGTGAGGGCCGTGGCGGAGGAGATCGCCTCCCGCATAGAGGAGACCGACATGGGCCTGGTGGTCGCCGGCGCC
Organism: Candidatus Methanomethylophilaceae archaeon; assembly: GCA_017519045.1. Classification (GTDB taxonomy): domain Archaea; phylum Thermoplasmatota; class Thermoplasmata; order Methanomassiliicoccales; family Methanomethylophilaceae; genus Methanoprimaticola. The sequence continues at coordinate 16,343 of JAFWTC010000011.1, read as the reverse complement.
TTGCTGCATGACATAGGTAGGTCCGTGGACCACTCGATAATGCACGCCTACATAGGTTCCAAGATCGCGGAGCGCCTGGGCCTGCCCGTAGAGTTGGTGGAGATCATCCGCAAGCACACCGGGGCCGGTCTGGACGCGGAGGACGTGGAGGAGCTGGGGCTTCCTCCCGGGGACTACATGCCGTCGACCCTGGAGGAGAAGATAGTCGCCCACGCCGACAACATGGTCAGCGACAACAGGGTGGTCTCGCACGAGCACTCGGTGAACAAGCTGGTCTTCAAGGGCGCTTTCCGCGGCGCGGAGAGGATCGAGATCCTGCACATGGAGCTGTCCGACCTGTACGGCGAGGACCTGGACTCCATAGTGGACAGGCTCGGCGAGTACCCCAGGCTCAAGTGCGTCCCAGATGAAGAGGAGTGCTGATCCCCTCCTCCGGCAGATGGGAAAAGCCGGGGTCCCGCCCTGCTTCCCGTCGCTTTTTTATCGGCGTGATGCGAATACATGCCGGAGTGTAGTGAATGGTAACCGAACTCAACGAATCCAACTTCGACAGCTTCGTGAACGACAACAGCCTCGCCATCATCGACTGCTGGGCCCCCTGGTGCGGACCCTGCAGGAGGATGGGGCCCATAATCGAGGAGCTCGCCGAGGACCTCAAGGGGAAGGCCGGCGTCGCCAAGCTGAACACCGACGAGAACCAGGCCATCGCGGTGAGGTTCAACATCAACGCCATACCCACGATCCTCGTCTTCAGGAACAACGTCCTCGTGGACACCCTGGTCGGCCTCAGGCCCAAGGAGGACCTCCTGTCCGCCCTGGGGTTCCAGTGAGCATGGAAGCCGACGTCTTCGTCATAGGCTGCGGCCCGGCCGGGCTCCAGGCGGCGATCCATGCATCCAGGAAGAAGGCCTCCGTGGCCGTCGCGGGAAAGGCTGCCTCCAGCGGGGCGTACGGCGCGGTCATCGAGAACTACGTCGGAGTCTCCCGCCGCCCCGGGGAGGAGATCCTCGCCGAGGGGAGGGCGCAGGCCGAGTCCTTCGGCGCATCCTTCCTGGACATGAACGTCATATCCGCCTCGGCCGCGGACGGGAGGTTCCGGTTCGTCATGGAGGACGGCACGGAGGTCTCCGCCAAGGCGGTCGTGATCGCCACCGGGATATCCAGGAAAGCGCTGGGGATACCCGGGGAGAAGGACCTCCTGGGAAAGGGCGTGAGCTACTGCGCCGTCTGCGACTGCAACTTCTACAAGGGCCGCAAGGTGGTGGTCGTCGGGAACGATTCCGAGGCCGCCGTCTCGGCCCGCCTGATGACCTCCTACGCGTCGGAGACCCACTGGGTCCGCTGGGAGGAAGCCGCCGACCCCGGGCTCGCGTCCAAGGCGCTGGACGCCGGGGCCGTCGAGCACCGCTCCAAGCCCAAGGCCGTCGAGGGCGACGGGAAGGTGGAGAGGCTGGTCCTGGAGGACGGCGAGTCGATTCCGACCGACGGCGTATTCATCGAGCTAGGCGCCAGGTCGTCCGCGTACATCGCCATGGACCTGGGGGTCATGCCGGAGATCGACGACACCATCAGGATCGGCGCCGACTGCTCCACGGAGGTCCAGGGCGTCTTCGCATGCGGGGACGTCACCGGGAGGCCGTGGCAGGTCGCTAAGGCCGTGGGCCAGGGGTGCGTCGCGGGGATGTCCGCTGCGGACTATGCGAGGCGCCTCGAATGACCGTCCCGGACCTGATAGCCGGCATGCTCAGGGAGGAGGGGGGCTTCCAGAAGGCCCTCCGCGACATCCTGGACGACGAGCTCAGGATGTCCCTCAACGAGTTCTGCCAGATATCGGGCATCTCCCAGAGCACCATGTACAAGCTCCTGGAGGACAAGCGCGAGCCCAACCTCCGCACGGTCCGCCAGGTCATCAAGGCCCTGAAGGTGATAATGAAGGCCGACGACCAGCGCTTCATCGCGGTCATCGCCTTCACCAACGTCATGGAGAACCTTCCGAAGTCGGTCGACTTCGACGGGATGGAGGTGCATGTGAGGGAGTATCCAGTGTCCACTCTGGAGGATGCGATCATCGCCGCCGTCCGCGCCGAGAGGGACGGGGCCCTAGGCGTAGTCTGCGCCCCCATAGTGGCCCCCACCGTGGAGAAGATCCTTTCCATACCCGTCTCCACCGTCATACCGAAGAACAGCGTCATCCTGGCCATGGACCGCCTGCTGTCCTCCATATGATCGGAAGCTGGACGGGCATTCCTCGCGCAGCACCGCCAGGAGGTCGGCGGACTCGGGCACCCCGTATCTCCGCATCGTCCATCTCTCGTCTTCTCCGAACACGTAGGCGTAGTCCGCCCCGACGTCCTCCATGAGGTCGGCCGGATCCTCGGCGGTCTTCGGCCATCTTCCGTCGCCCAGGAACGAAGTCCCGTCTATCGAGACGTGGAGGGTGCTGATCCCCCCGAGGGAGATCAGCCTGTCGAGAAGCGTCCTGTCGCTGTACGCCTTGAGAAGTATCATCCCCGCATCCCGGGGGTATCCGTCCCAGCGGCAGTACGCCCCCTTGTATCTCCCGTCCTCCTCGAGGCAAATGACGCATCTGGTGCTCATGCCCACTCATTTCCGGTCGCGACGTATAACGGGTCCCCGTGCGCGCACGTTACGTCACAAACTAAAATAATAAAACGTCAAGTGTCATTCGAGAGGGCAGTGATTCCAATTGTTCGAGATGCAGGTCGTCAGCAACACGCCCCTCGTGGGGGAGTCGGACCCGGACATAGTGGCGGAGACCCTTCTCACTCAGATAGGGTACCTCCCGAGAGGCTACGAGTCCAGGACGGGCGCCACCGGCGTCAGGGACAGCGTCCCGTATCGCCTTTTCATGGATTATTTCATGGCGTTCCCGTCCAAGGCGTGGTCCGCGGAGGAGCTGGCGTCCCTCCTGGGGACGACGAAGCCGACGATCTACAGGCACATCAACAAGCTGAAGTCGATGGACCTCCTGGAGTCGATGGACGTAGAATGCGATGGCCAGGCCCGCAAGGGATACCGCATAAGGTTCGGTGACCTCTCGAAGGCGTGGGCGTTCGTGGAGTCCAACGTCACCATGGCGATGGAGAACTACCGCAGGACCGTCGTCCATTTCCAGGACCTGGTCTCGGGGAGGGGGCAGGCATGACCGACGTGTACGCCGCCGTCCCCGGTTCAAGGTTCCGCGTCCGTCACGGCGAGAACGGGGTCACCGAGGGCGTCCTGAAGGGGGTCTCCGTCCTAGGGGGTGGAACCGCGCTGGTGTTCGAGACCGACGAGGGGACGCTCCGTTACATCAACTCGTCCAGCATCGAGTACATGGACCTTATCGAGCCCCCGGCGGCCGAGGAGGGGGCATCCGAGCCGGGGAACGCCTACTATGGATGACCCCAGGGTATCGGCGCTGGCGGCGGAGGTCATAGCCGCCGTCAAGGGCGGCAGGGTCAGGGACAGGGACGCTCTTCAGAACCTCAAGCTGAAGCTCTGCAAGAGTCATGGTCTGGAGGACGTCCCGCCGAACTCGTCAATATTGGCCGAGGTGTCCCCGGAGGACAGGGAGCTTTTGACTCCTTTTCTTCTGAAGAAGCCCACGCGCACGGTCAGCGGAGTCGCCGTGGTCGCCGTGATGACGTCCCCGCACGACTGCCCCCACGGCAGGTGCGCCTACTGCCCCGGAGGCGTCGGGAACGGCTCTCCGCAGTCTTATACGGGATACGAGCCGGCGGCCAGGCGCGCGGGGAGGAACTCCTTCGATCCCTATCTCCAGGTGTCCGACCGCATACGTCAATTGTCCGAGATAGGGCACAAGACTGACAAGATAGACCTGATAATCATGGGCGGCACCTTCACCAGCCGCGATCCCGAGTACCAGGAGGATTTCGTGCGCAGGTGCTTCGACGCCATGAACAGATTCGACTCCGCCACTTTGGAAGAGGCGCAGAAGGCCAACGAGTCCTCGGCCTGCAGGTGCGTGGGGCTCACGGTGGAGACCCGTCCGGACGTGTTCGGCCCGGAGCAGATAGAGAGGGCGATGTCGCTGGGGGCCACCAGGGTGGAGCTGGGCGTCCAGATCCTGGACGACGACGTGCTCGCCGGGGTGGACAGGGGCCATGGGGTAGAGGCCGTACGCAGATGCACCCGGGACTGCAGGGAGCGCGGTTTGAAGATCTGCTACCACATCATGCCCGGCCTTCCCGGATCGTCTCCGGAGAAGGACCTGGAATGCTTCCGCAGGTGCTTCGACGACCCCGATTTCAGGCCGGACATGCTGAAGTTCTACACCACGCTGGTCATTGAGGGCACCAGGCTGTACGACATGTGGAAGGCGGGGGAGTACGAGCCCTACGACGTGGACACGGCTTCGGAACTTCTGAGCGAGATGAAGGCGCTGGTCCCGGAGTACGTGCGCATACAGAGGATCCAGAGGGACATCCCCGTCCCTCAGATCGCGGCGGGGATAACCAAGAGCAACATCCGCCAGATAGTCGAGGCGAGGATGGCCGCCGAGGGCAGGAGGTGCAGGTGCATCCGCTGCAGGGAGGTCGGGCATTCCGGAGTTTCCCTGGACGATCCCGGGAAGACCAGGCTGGAGACGTTGGAGTACGAGGCCTCCGGCGGGAGGGAGCTGTTCATCTCGTACGTCTACGAGGATTCGCTCATAGGATACGTCAGGCTCAGGCTGGACTCCCGCGCCACCATAAGGGAGCTGAAGGTGTTCGGCAGGGTGGCGTCCATAGGGGACGAGGGCGAGGACTGGCAGCACCGCGGGTTCGGAAGGGGCCTGGTGGCCGAGGCGGAGAGGATCGCCAGGGAAGGCGGATACCCCAGGATCAGGGTCACCAGCGGCGTAGGGGTCAGGGGGTATTACAGATCGCTGGGGTATTCCGAGGACCTGCCGTACATGGCGAAGGACCTGTAACCGATGGTCAAGGGCCGAGAGAGATTATCGGGACTACGTAGACGTCGTCGTCGCGGCGGTATGCGAGGCCGCCGGTCCCGGTTATGACGCACAGGAACCTAGGGAGCTCTGATATCTCGTTGTTCTTCATGAGGTCTCTGATTCTCAGCAGGCCCTCCGCGGCCGTGTCCTCGGAGTCGGACCCGAGCTTGATCTCGAACGCGCCCCATCCCTTCCCAGGCACCTCCACGACCGCGTCTATCTCATGGTCCTTGTAGTCGCGGTAATGGAACAGACTGCCGCCGATGTTCTGGGCGTAGATGCGGAGGTCGCGCTCGCACAGTCCTTCGAACATGAACCCCATGGTTCTCATATCGGATAGGAGCCCTTCCGTCCCGATGCCCATCACCGCCACGGCTAAGGAGGGGTCGGTGAAATGCCGCTTCGGGTTCTTGCCTACGCGCAGCGATGAGCGGAAGGATGCGGAGTACGCGGGCTGGTCCTCGGTCAGAAACAGCCGTGAAAGCACGTCCAGATAGTCGTCCACCGTTGCCGCCGCTATATTTTTGGAGCCGTCCTCCTTGACGTCTGAGGCTATCTTCGATTTGGACGCCACGGTGCTCTCGTTGCGGGCAAGGGAGCGTATCACCCTCATGAGTGATCCGACGTTGCGCCTCCGGCCGTCGATCCGCTGTGCATCTATCTCGCAGGCGCTCCGCAGATAGCGGTCCAGTTCCAGCGACGCCCTGTCGGGGTCGACGCCCAGCATCCCGGGCCATCCGCCGCGGACTATCATGGATGCGATGCCCCCGACGTCGGAATCCTTGGATCCGGAGGTCTCGAGGCGGCCGTCGAACATCCCTGACAGCGATGCGCGGCCGTTTGATTCGCCGGATTCCAGCAGGGACATCGTACGCATCCTGATGTTAGAGATGCGCCCGGCGCCGGAATGCAGCATCTTAGTTTTGTCCGCGGATGACGACCCGCACAGGATGTACTTTCCCTTCTTGCTGTCGGAGTCGACGGAGTAGCGCACCGCGTCCCAGATTCCAGGGACGTCTTGCCATTCGTCTATCAGGTGCGGCTTCTCGCCTTCAAGCGCGAGCAAGGGGTCGATCGTCGCCATCCGGCGGTTGGAGAAGTTGTTGCGGGGATCCACCAGGGAGTATTCGCTGTTGGCTAGGCGTCTGGCGCACCACGTCTTCCCGCAGGCCTTGGGTCCCTCGATGCTGACCGCGCCCATGACCTTCATCGTGTCGCATATCTCAGACTCTATGAGACGCGGCAGGTAGCCTTCTATCTCCATAGTGGATTATTTTCATAGTAGTTTATAAATCTTGGTAAAAATCGATAGATGAAGTTAGTAAATTTACCTATTTAAGATATTGATTTTTACACACATCTTATTTTCAGCGATGAGGGGACGAACTGGTGGAATCAACTGCAGAGGCAGGTGTTTTTTTTTGAATTGGGGCAACTTGTGAATTTCATTGCCCTTACTGTAGATGATTGAAAGTTTAGTGATTCTAGTACTAGCATAACATTGGCGACAATAAATAACTATAATAATTATTATAACAGTTATAACAAACAAATATACAAATATCTATAGAGCATGGTCAAACCGGGATAAAGTGGAGCTTTCGGAGGGAACCAAGAGATTATGGGGGAAGATCTCATCAGATGGTGGGTGGCTCCCTCTTTATGTTCATATGCGTGATTCCTACGAAGTAGGCGTCAGATTATGGGACTTATGGTTATCTGGTTCGTTAAAAAAATACATAGAATCCGACGTGAAGGGAGTAGGGGCTCGGAATCTGGTGGGGTTCGTCTGTGGAATCCATGATTTGGGGAAGGCTATCCCTGCTTTTCAAATCAAGAAAGTTCAAGGTGGAAGCGAAGGATAGATTCATGGCTGTTTACAATCTATAGGACTGCCCTTCAGAACGGACTTATCGTCGCCGGATGAAGTGAAGCATTCTCAAGTATCAGAATGGTTGTTGGAAAGATTGGGTGTGAACCGTACCGTTGCAGTTGTAGCGGGCGGGCATCACGGTTGTCCTCCGTCAAACAGCCAATTGAAAGCCGTTGCAGCATACAAGGATAACGTCGGGTTGCAATCGGATGCGTGGAATTCCGTTAGGAAAGATTTGCTAAATTATTGCGTTGGGATTTCCGGAGTTTCTATGGATTCGCTGAATGGTGTTAAGCTACGTGACACTACGCAGGTTCTTTTGACAGGAATAGTGATATTAGCAGACTGGATCGCCAGTAATGAAGTCTTTTTCCCTTTAAGTCACCGTTATGATTATAGTGACGAAGTATTGTTGGAAAGAGCGGAGAGGGGATGGCACATGCTAAACCTTCCCAAAGTCTGGACAAGTTGTGGCGGCAATCCAAGTACATACGAGAGTCGTTTTGGATTTAGTCCTCGTCCTTTTCAATCAATGGCCAGACAGGTTGCTTTGAAAATGTCCGAGCCTGGGATAATAGTGGTGGAAGCGCCGATGGGCGAGGGTAAAACCGAGGCGGCGTTGATGATGTCGGAGATATTAGCTGATCGTTTCGGGTACAACGGATTGTATTTCGCCTTGCCTACGCAGACTACAGCCGACCGTATTTTCGTTAGAATGAAAAAGTGGCTGGACACTTTTTCAGATGGAACGCGCACCATAAATCTGGCTCATGGAAAGTCCAAGTATAACAAGGAGTACAGGGAGGTCCCCAAGATGTCTTGGGAGTCGTCCGAGGATCGTGTAGTGATACACGAATGGCTATGCGGACTGAAACGCAGTCTTCTATCAGATTTCGTCGTCGGTACCGTAGATAATGTGTTGATGTGCGGTCTCAAGAGAAAGCATCTTGTGCTCACGCATTTGGGATTGGCGGAGAAAGTAGTCATCGTGGACGAATGCCATGCATATGACTCGTACATGGGCAGCTATCTTCAAAAAGCTCTGGAGTGGCTGGGGGCGTATCATGTTCCGGTGGTATTGTTGTCAGCAACCCTTCCTTCAAAGCGCAGAAGGGAGCTCGTAGCTGCTTATCTCAAAGGTCAAAGAATAAGGCTGAAGCCTGAAGAAAGTAACGCAGTGGAGTATCCCTTGATCACATATGCTGATGGAGAGAAAACACATCAGGTGTCATGCACGCATTCACAACGTTCCATGACTGTTAGTATAAAGAAGATCTCCGAAGAAGAATTCATGAGTGTTCTGGATAAAGTTTCGTCCGGAGGGGGATATGTGGCTGTATTGCTGAACACCGTGAAGCGTGCACAATAGTTTACGGCAGCTATAGGGAAGCAATACGGAGAAGATTGCGTATCGTTATATCATTCAAGGTTTACGAACATGGATCGCAGTTATCGCGAGTCCGAGTTGATGGAAAACCTTAAGTCTGGACGCAAAGGCCCCCCATTTAGGAAATTTATTGTCGGAACGCAGGTTTTGGAGCAATCTTTAGATTTGGATTTCGACGTGATGATCACTGATTTATGCCCTATGGATCTGCTGATACAGCGTATCGGGCGTCTGCACAGGCATAGAAACGTTCGGCCCTCATCATTACGTGAGCCGATTTGCTATGTTATGGGTACAGATTTAGACGACCGTGCCTCCGAATACGTGTACGGGCGGTTCTCTCTTTTGAATGCCAGCGATCTCCTTCCCGAGACGTTGAATGTGCCAGAAGATGTGCCTGGGCTGGTTCAGGCCGCATACGACCTTGAAAGGCAAGTATCTGGGGAGATAAAGGAGGATTATAACAGGTCCAAGGAAGAGTACGAGAGGAAGATGAATGACAAGGAGGTTTCTGCAAAGGATTACCAGATACGCAGTCCGAGTCCTAATAGTGACCTTGTTGACTGGTTGAACGATCCAGACGATAGCAAAGAGGTTTTGGGTGAAGCTTCAGTTCGTGACATCGAACCTACCTTGGAGGTCGTCCTGGTAAGAAAGACGGATAGCGGTTTTTCCATGGTTTCTTGTATCGACGAATTGAATGGGAAACAGATTTCATATAATCTGAGTGAGGAAGACGCGTTCAACCTCTCAGGTTGTCGCATCAGTCTTCCTTTTTACATGTCCTCTAAACATGAGATGGAGTCTACACTGTCTGCTTTGAGTTTTATGAATGTCGACATTCCCGCAAGTTGGAAAGATAACGCTTGGTTGAGGAATTCATTGTTTTTGATTCTTGATAATTATGACATGGCAAGTGTCAAAGGTTGGAGAATCCGTTATCATAAGAGAAACGGATTGGAGGTAATGGGTGATGAATGACAAAGAATTCAATCTGACTGACGAGCCCTGGATTATGGTGTACACGGTTACAGGAGAACGCAAGGAGATGGGGTTGAGGGAGGTGTTTTCTAGGGCCCATGAGATAAAATCCCTAGCTGGGGAGATGGAGACCCAGAATGCGGCAATCCTTCGTCTTTTGTTGGCCATATTGTATGCTGTGCATCTTCGCAAGGATGCTAACGGCAATGCTGTCGATCTTTGGGATGAGAACGATGCAGCGAGGTATTGGAAAAGTCTTTGGGATGAACGCAAGTTCAATATCGACCTGTTTAATGATTATTTTGACAGTCACTATGATAGGTTTTATCTGTTCCATCCCGAGAGGCCGTTTTATCAAGCGAATATCGAGAAGGGAACGGAGTATGCTGTGGCTAAGTTGATAGGTGAATTATATCAAAGTGCCAATAAGCCGAGATTATTCGCTTCTGTAACAGGTGAAGGTTTGACAAGTATGTCCTATTCGCAGAGTGCTAGATGGATACTAAACATCAATGCATTTGATGATGCTGCGGCTAAGCAACAGGACAAGTCGGATGGCAGCCGGCCTACAAAAGTCGGGTGGCTAGGCAGGATTGGGTACGTGTGCATATCTGGACGTAATTTGTTTGAGACTTTGATGTATAACATGGTGCTGACCGACAAAACTGGTGAGCCTTTCAAAGATGGTGAGGCCATTTGGGAGAAAGAGTCAGTTAGTACCAGAGAACGTGTGACGATATCGGTCCCTAGCAGTCCTGTTGAATTATTGACGGTTCAGTTTCGTAGAATAAAACTGAAAAGGGAAGGCGGAAAGGTCATCGGAGGTATGGTGGTTGCTGGAGACATTTTCGACCAGTCTTGTTCAAATATTGAACAGATGACAATGTGGAAGAAAGACAAGGATTCGGGATCGTGGATTCCAAAGATTCATGATCCATCGAAGTCCGCATGGCGTGATTACCCATCTTTGTTGGTAAGAGGTGATGAAAAACTGATCCCAGGCGTGATAAGATGGGCTTCTGTTCTCGAAAAGAACGGTTTCATAGAAAAGCAGAATCTCATAATATCCTTGGTTGGCGTTCAGTATGGGGGCAACATGAGCTCTATAGATGATGCTATGGAAGATTCCATAAGTATCAATTCGAGGCTGTTGTCCGATTTCGGCTATGAATGGAACCATAGGATAGAGGAGGTTCTTGGAACGACCGAGGAATGCATGGAGGCGTACAGTAGATTCAGACGTAGGGTCTTCGTGCTCAACGGAATCAGCGAAGGAGCAAAGGACTCCATCAAGGGACGCGTCGAGCAAGATCGGGTGAAGATATATTATGAAATGGACGGGGCGTTCCGTTCTTGGCTTTCCTCGATCGATCCAGACAATGATGACATGGAGTCCAAGATGAATATTTGGTTGAAAGGAAGGCTCAGACCAATAATGATGGCTGCTGGAAACAGGGCGATAGACGAATCCAATCTTCGGTCCTTTTCGGTTCATAAGCAGGACAGCGATGGAAGCGTTCTGGATGAGTTGAGAAAGTTCAAAACCGCCATATTTAAATTAACGGGAGGCAGAAATGACAATATCGAACGATGTCAAAAGCTATGTTGACTCGAAGGTGGCTAGGATTGCCATCGGCGATTCCAGATCAACGGCCATGTTGGCCATTCTCCGCCGTGGAGTTGGGAAGTCGATTACAGAATGTCCCGAGACCTGGGAAGCCGTTCTGTCAGATATTCCGGAGGGAATGCTTGGATTCAACAGGGGCGACAGTTATGTCATCAGCGATTCAGAGACTGCGATATTCACGGCCCTTACGTTGTATGCTTTGCATCAGCAGGGCAATACCGAGTCGATGAATCGTCCCGGCATTTCGGTGGGAGACGGTGTTAGAATGTTGATGTTTTCCGCGAAGGGTAATGAAGAAGGTGTGAAGAGACGTTTTGGCGCTTTGATAACGTCTTCTGACATGAAAGAGCTAAGTCATCATTTGCGTGGTTTGGTACAAATGATGCGTTCATTTGGCATAGGTCTGGATTATGGGGCTCTTGCCAAGGATTTGTACCTGTATTCCAATGCCGAATGGCGCTCTGATGTGCGCATACGCTGGGGTGAAGACTTTTACAAACACAGAAATGAAACCGATTCTAATGATGAAAGAAAGGAGTGATTACGATGAGCGACAAAATGTACGTAGACTTTCACATAATACAGACCGTTCCGCCTAGCTGCGTGAATCGTGACGACACCGGATCGCCCAAATCCTGTACATATGGCGGGGTCAAGCGCAACAGAGTGTCATCGCAGAGCTGGAAGAAGGCCATGAGGGATTATTTCCGCGAGTCGTCCGACAGCAAGGAGTTTGGAATTCGCACCCTTCGTGCAATAGAATTGATCGCAGATGAGATCGTTCGCATCAATCCTTCAGTGGGTGCAGACGATGCCAAGGACAAAGCCAAATCAGTTCTGGACGCCGGTGGAATCAATATCAAGAGCAAGAAAGGGAAGAAGGACGAGGAGGTAAACTTGCAGACCGGAGCGCTCATGTTCGTTTCTCCGAAGCAGATTGAGGCATTGGCCAAGATTGCGCTGTCTGAAAAAATTGATAAGAAAGATGTCAAAGCAGCCCTCGGAAACAACAATTGTGCGGACATCGCTTTGTTCGGACGCATGTTGGCGGACGACCCGTCTCTTAATGTGGATGCATCCTCGCAGGTCGCCCATGCTATATCTACCCATAAAGTCGATACGGAGTACGATTTCTATACGGCTGTGGACGACCTTCAGTCCGATGATAACGCCGGTGCTGGAATGATGGGTACGGTCGAGTTCAACTCATCCACCTTGTATAGGTATGCCACCATCGCAGTTCACGATCTTTATAAGAATCTCATGGGCTCTCCAGATGCTACACGCAAGGCAGTGGTTGAGTTTGCCAAGGCGTTTATTCTTTCCATGCCCATTGGAAAGCAGAACACTTTTGCTAATCGCGTGGTGCCTGATTTTGTTTACATTTGTATCAGAAATGATCAGCCTGTCAATTTTGCGGCTGCTTTTGAGAAGCCGGTGAAGCCATCTGATTCTGAGGGATATTCGGAAAGATCCGTTAAAAGACTTGCTGAATATAAGGATGTAGTCTGTTCTTCCTTTGTTTCAGAGCCAGCGAAAGAGTGGCAGATTGGGATGAGTATAGAAGGTATGGGCAAGCACGGAAGTCTTGAAGACGTTCTTGCCAATATTTCGGAATTCGTATTCAAGGAGTGAGCCCATGGCAACATTGTTGCTCAGGCTTGCCGCGCCTCTGCAGGCTTGGGGTGTATCCAGCAAGTTCAATATTCGCATGACTGGGTCTGAGCCTAGCAAATCCGGGGTAATCGGTATGATCGCCGCTGCCATGGGCCGTGAAAGAAGCGATTCCTTGGAGGATCTTGTGGAGTTGAAGTTTGGAGTAAGGAAGGATCAGAATGGGACTTTGATCAAAGATTATCAGACTGCTCACATGACCGGACAGAAAGATCCGTTTGTCACAACGCGCTACTATCTTGCGGATGCGGTGTTTCTTGTCGGTCTGGAGGGAGGTAGAGCAATGCTTGAAGAGATAGACAGAGCTGTTCGCAATCCTGTTTTTCCCTTGTTTTTAGGGCGGAGGTCATGCCCCCCCACTCATCCAGTATCGCTAGGGATCGTCGATTTCGATTTGGACGATGCCTTGAGGAGACATGAGTGGATGGCCTCGGAGTGGTACAAGAGGAAGTGTGGTCCAGAGGTGAGTCTGGAGATAATCTCCGATGCAGGTGTCAACGAAGGCCATGTGATGGTCAGGGATCGTCCTCTCTCTTTCGACCAAACTTATCGCAGGCACGCCCTTCGTTCGGCCAGACATGATTTGAACGGCGTGAAGGTGGAGAACAAACACGGCTCCAGAGGCAGATTCGAGACGACCCATGACGCTATGTCGGAGATAAGGAGGGATGCCCGACGTACCTCTCCCGTGTAGAACTCAATCGTTATCGCATTGAAACCCGGAGGGCTTTGATGTCACCGCAGGTCATGCATGCCGCAGTAATGTCTTCATTCCCGTGTCTGGGGCAGGATGTCAGCGAGCGTGTGCTTTGGAGGGTGGATTCCATCGGGCCATCCACATATGTTCTAGTCCAAAGTCCTGTAAAGCCGGATTTCTCTCATATAGTAGATCAGTTTGGATGGCCGCTTTCGGAACAGAAGTGGGATTCCATAGAATATGATGGGTTTCTTGGCAAGATTTCCAACGGGCAAGTATTAAGGTTTCGGCTAGTGGCTAACCCTGTTCGCAAGATTACTGAGGATGGCAGGAAGATGGTGGCCGCACATGTTACGGTGGCCCAACAGAAGGCTTGGCTTATTGGCAGAAGCGAGCGTAATGGCTTCGTCATTCCTGAGAGGGAAGGAGAACTCGCATTCGATATAGTCAGTCGTGATCTGGTGGAGTTCAAACGTGAGAATAAGAAGGTCACCATACAATAGGTCACGTTCGAAGGGTTGCTGAAGGTTACAGATGCTGATAGGTTTAGGGAATCCATGGTCAACGGCATAGGCCGTGCCAAGGCATATGGGTGCGGAATGTTGACGGTGGCGAAGTCATGAGTGTACCTGGGGCTCCGCGTCCAGCGATACAGGAGCTGCCACGCATCGGGGATAGGATGTCCTATGTGTATCTAGAACACTGTAAACTCAGCCGGGACGACTCTGGCCTCTGCGTGCAGGAGTCCAGGGGGTCCTTTCAACTCCCTGTGGCATCTTTCAGCATGATCATGTTGGGTCCCGGCACTACCGTGACGCATAGGGCCATGGAGCTCATAGGAGATGCAGGAACTGGTGTTTCCTGGGTGGGAGATGGGGGGTTGAAGTGCTATGCATACGGGAAATCACTCACCCATTCATCTAGCCTGTTGGAAAAACAGGCTAAGGCCGCCTCCAACAAGAGGCTCCGGCTCGGGGTAGCCAGGAAGATGTATCAGCTTCGTTTTCCAGGAGAAGACGTGTCAAAACTGACGATGCAGCAATTGCGTGGGCGTGAAGGCTCCCGTGTTCGTTCGGCTTATCGCAAGGAGTCGGAGCGGACAGGGGTTCCATGGTCGGGGAGACAATATGCCGTAGAGGACCGTTCCGCATCTGATACTGTGAACGCTTCGCTGTCTATGGCGAATTCGTTTCTTTATGGCGTGGCGTTCTCTGTCATAATGACCTTGGGCTGTTCTCCTGGGTTGGGATTTGTCCACACGGGGCACGAGAGGTCTTTCGTGTTCGACGTATCTGACTTGTATAAAACGGAGACCAGCATACCTGTGGCTTTTGATGTGGCTTCTTCTGGAACAGAGAATGTCTGGTTATCTACCAGAAAAATGATGAAAGAGCGCATACGCGAGAAACATATTTTGGAAAGGATGTCGAAAGATATACGGTATTTGCTGTCAGGTTCGACTTATGATGATGAAGATTGTTCGGACGAGGTAATGCTTTGGGATCCTGATGGTGTGTTGCCAAGCGCCGTATCATACAAGGAGGGTGATTGTCGATGATTGTAATCGTTTTATCCACATGTTCGCCGTCACTAAGAGGCGATTTAACCAAATGGTTGTTTGAAGTTTCGACTAATTTGTATGTTGGCCGCGTTAGTGCACGTATAAGGGATAGGCTTTGGGAAAGGACAGTATCCGAATGCGGGAATACCGGTAAAGCTACCATGGTTTTCACCACCAATAATGAGCAGGGTTTCGATTTGAAAGTGCATAATGCGGGCCGTACCCCATGTGACATAGACGGTTTCAGGATGCTCTTGAGGCCCATGAAACCGAAAACTGAATGCACTTTCTGATTAGAGATAAATTCTATATCATGGTTTCCACATCTGGATAATACGGTATTTTAGTGTAGTCC
This sequence comes from Candidatus Methanomethylophilaceae archaeon, assembly GCA_017519045.1. GTDB lineage: Archaea > Thermoplasmatota > Thermoplasmata > Methanomassiliicoccales > Methanomethylophilaceae > Methanoprimaticola. The sequence goes on along the minus strand of JAFWTC010000011.1, from coordinate 1,231 downwards.
CCACGCATGTGGGGGTGATCCCGCATCTGCCCGGGCGTGCCGATATACGCCCTCGTAGTCCCCACGCATGTGGGGGTGATCCCATGAAGGCATATCTTCAGAAGGTGGTCTCCGAGTAGTCCCCACGCATGTGGGGGTGATCCCTTCTCTATGGACCTGGACATTATCTGCTCGTAGTAGTCCCCACGCATGTGGGGGTGATCCCCACTTGAGAATCAAGTCCGTCGGTCTGGAATTGTAGTCCCCACGCATGTGGGGGTGATCCCGAATAGTAACCGTCTCCGAGTGCGAAGTAAACGTAGTCCCCACGCATGTGGGGGTGATCCCGGCTTCGAGACCGTTGTCATGACGAGCATCGAGTAGTCCCCACGCATGTGGGGGTGATCCCGACTACGCCATGACCGTCGCCTACGATGCGGAGTAGTCCCCACGCATGTGGGGGTGATCCCATCAAGGACGTCACCGCCGATGTGGACTTCCTGTAGTCCCCACGCATGTGGGGGTGATCCCTTCTTCGACGAGGGCTCCGTGATATTGAATTCGTAGTCCCCACGCATGTGGGGGTGATCCCAACTTCTCGAGCTGCTACATCAGGATCGTGGCGTAGTCCCCACGCATGTGGGGGTGATCCCGTCTTGATGCCGTTGAACGGCTTGGTGATGACGTAGTCCCCACGCATGTGGGGGTGATCCCCTCATATCGGAGGAGGTGCCGATTATCTCATTGTAGTCCCCACGCATGTGGGGGTGATCCCATATTGAGCACCTACATCGGGCTCATGACGATGTAGTCCCCACGCATGTGGGGGTGATCCCGTCTTGACCCCCGCAACGGTCTCCGCGCCTGTGTAGTCCCCACGCATGTGGGGGTGATCCCGGCGCAGCGAGAACACACAGGGCTAGGAAACCGTAGTCCCCACGCATGTGGGGGTGATCCCGTCCGCAAGGTCCTGGTCGCCCTGATGTCCGCGTAGTCCCCACGCATGTGGGGGTGATCCCAGCATGTACCCGTGGGCGATGACCCTGCCCATGTAGTCCCCACGCATGTGGGGGTGATCCCACGATGTCGAGCATCATCATGGGGACCAACGCGTAGTCCCCACGCATGTGGGGGTGATCCCTGGATGGCCGTCCAGCACCGCAGGACCGGGCGGTAGTCCCCACGCATGTGGGGGTGATCCCGTCCGCAAGGTCCTGGTCGCCCTGATGTCCGCGTAGTCCCCACGCATGTG
>JAFWTC010000010.1 GCA_017519045.1 Candidatus Methanomethylophilaceae archaeon | reverse complement strand
GTCGCAGATGAAGAACATGAACCCCCCGCCGCCGGCTCCGGAGACCTTGCCGCCTATCGCGCCGGCATCCATGGCGGTCTTGTACATGCGGTCGATCATGGGGTTGGATATCTTGCTGGAGAAGTCCTTCTTGTACTGCCAGGAGGTGTGCAGGAGCTCCCCCGCCTCGGTTATGTCCCCCTTCTCCACGGCCTTGGCCATGTCCAGCGCAATCTTCTTGGAGGCGTCCAGGGCCTTCTCGTTGGAACCCTTCTCGTACGCCTTCACCTGGGAGTCGATGACGTCGGCGGACTCGCGCGACTTCCCGGTATAGCAGAGCAGCGTCCTGGCCTGCAGCTCGTTCACCACGTCCTGGGCCACCGGGACGGAGTCTATGGTCACGTCGTCGCCCTTGAACCTCATTATGTTGAACCCGCCGTAGACCGCCGCGTACTGGTCCTGGCGCCCGCCCTTCAGGCCGAGCTCCTTCCGCTCCAGGTCGTAGGCCAGCTTCGCCAGGTCCTTCCCGCTCATCCTCTTGTCCAGCCACTTGCACACGGCCGAGATTATGGAGACTATGACCGTGGACGACCCGCCGAGCCCGGACCCCGGGGGGGCCTCCGACTCCAGGGTCATGGAGAACCCGTCCTTGATGTCGAAATGGTTGGCGACCACGTTGGCCAGGCTGGTGTTCCCGTCCAGAGGGAGGGGGCCCGATCCCAGGTCCACCCTGGAATCCCCGTACTCGGACGAGTGGACGGACATCGCATGGTCGTCCGTGGGGACGACGGTGCAGTAGGCGAACTTGTTGATCGTGGTGTTGAAGACCACTCCGCCCTTCTCGGTCGCGTACGGGTCTACGTCGGTTCCGCCCCCCGCGAGTCCGATTCTAAGTGGCGCCCTGGCCCTGAAATGCATGCCTCTCATCAATTCACCCTCTGCCTGGCCCGCGCCCAACGGCACGGACCCCCATCCTGAACAGACAGAATCGGCTAACCCAAGTTGTTCACCATATAAATAGATAGAGTAGCTGGAATCCCCTGGATGGAGCACTGGGCCTCCTTTGTAAGATTATTTATCGTAGTAACCTGTGGGCCGTTCGGTCCGATGGATATAACCGTGGGAATCTGCGCGTACAACGAGGCGCAGAACATAGAAAGGAGCATTCGCTCGATCTACGCCCAGAACACGCGCGACGTCGTCGTGAAAGAGGTGATAGTCGTATCCAGCGGAAGCACTGACGGCACGGACGACATCGTAAGGTCCCTCCAGAAGGAATATGGGAACATAACGCTCATCCGCCAGGAGAAGAGGGAGGGCAAGAACTCCGCCATCAACGCCTATCTGGACGCCAAGAGCTGCGAGATCGTCGTCATGCTGAACGCCGACAACGTCCTAGGCACGGAGGACTCGCTATGGCATCTGGTGAAGCCCTTCGAGAGCGACAGGATGGGCATGGTCGGGGGGCACCCGGTGCCCACCAACGGCAAGGAGGACAAGGTCGGGTTCGCCGTCAACATGCTCTGGACCATGCATCACAACCTGGCGTTGATCTACCCGAAGATCGGGGAGCTTGTGGCCTTCCGCGACATAGGCACCCGCCTGACGGTGGAGCAGCAGTCGGACGAGGACATCATCAGGATGTCCTTGGAGAAGGCCGGATACGATTGCGCGTACGCCCCCGACGCGATAGTCCTGAACCGCGGCCCGGAGACCGAGGAGGATTTCCTCAAGCAGAGGATACGCGTCAACATCGGCGAGTGCACCATGAAGGACAAGTTCGACTACGACATCCCGACATGGAACAGGAAATACCTGCTGAAGGCCGCCAAGGGCACCATCCACGACCTGGGATTCCATCCTTTCAAGATGCTTTACACGATCAGGCTGGAGTCCAAGGCCCGCTCCGAGGCCAAGAGATACGTCGCCGAAGGGAAGCACGACATGAACATCTGGGACCCCGTCGGCACGACGAAGAGGCTCCGACGTCGCGGCCGTCGTCCCTGGACTCCCCCCGGCCGACCGTCTCGCCGTCCGCGAGGACCGAGTTCCTGACCTTCGCGCCAGGCATTATCCTGCATTTCCGGCCTATGATGCTGTCCTCGATCACGGCATCATCGGCCGAGCTCCCCTCCAGCATCACGACGCACCTCATGACGCAACCGGTGGCCACGGCCCTGTTCATGAGGCAGACGGAGTCCAGATGGGAATTGACGGACGCGGCCCCGTTTCCTATGTAGACGTTGACGAGGGACCCTCCGCACGCCATCCCTATGACGCGGGTCTCCCTCGACGCGACCAGGACGTTGGCCTTCATGTAATCGGACGGGCGGCCGACGTCCATCCAGACGCCTTGGATGCGGAATCCCGCAAGCCTTCCGCCCCTCCCGATTATCTCGGGGAAGAGCTGCTTCGAGAAGTCGTAGAAGACCCCTTTCGGGACGGACGAGAGGACGCTCCTGTTCACGACGTAGACCCCCGCGTTGATCATGTCGGAGAAGACCTCGTCGGGCTTCATCCCCTCCCTGAACTCGGTGATGAACCCGTCGTCGGACACCCTGGCGACCCCGAACTCCCAGGGGTTGGGCACGGAGGCCAAGGCTATGGTCACGTCGGCGCCGGAAGAGAAATGGCGTTCAACCTGCCCAGTGACGTCTATGTCGGCGAACACGTCCCCGTTGGCGGCCAGGAACACCTCGTCCAGGGAGCCCTCCAGGATCTTCAGCGCCCCTCCGGTGCCGAGGGGCTCGTCCTCGTTCGAATAGACGAGCCTGACGCCCAGGTCGGACCCGTCGCCCAGCGCCTCCCTGATCATCTCCGAGCGGTATCCGCAGGCCAGGATTATCTCCTCGATCCCCGCCCTCGCCATGGACCTCAGCAGGTACCATATGCAAGGCCTGCCGGCCACCGGGAGGACGGGCTTGGGACGGTTCTCGGTGAGCGGACGGAGCCTGGTCCCCTTCCCGCCCACCATGACGACGGCCTGACGGACCCTCATTCGCCCATTCTCCGCCCGTTGAGGACCGCGAATACCGCGTTGGTGCCCTGCGGGACCCCTATGGAGGCGGCCACCGGGGCGCACTTCGCGCGCAGGATGTGGATTATCGGGATGGGGATCTGGACGTCCGAGACGCCCTCGTAGTTCGCCATGCCCTTCATTATTATCAAATCAGATACGAGGACCTCGGCCTTGAGCTCGTCCGGCATGGCGCTCCAGTCCACGCCGACGAAGAACTTGCCGGTGTCCACCATCTTGTCCAGATCCGTCGCCAGGCCGGACCTCTCGGCGTCGGCAACGGTGACGTCGCTGAGTATGCTCCTCCCGCGGACCACGCCGGTGACGTGCTTCCCGCTCCTGCGCAGCTCCCTCAGGAGGATCCTGTCCATCTGGGACTCGCCACAGTTGTCGAACACGAAGAGGATGCTCCTCGCGCCCAGTATCAGGGAGGATATGACATCCGCATCGTACAGCCCCAGCCCTTCGGAGACCAGCCTGTCGAACATCGGCTCGAACTCCGCGGGGTCGTCGATCGCCTGCGCGTTGGACCCGAAGTCCATTATGTTCCCGACGGCGGAGACCAGCAGGGCGGCTCCGATCCTGTCCTCGGAGCCGTCCACGAACGCCTGCGCGCGGGGGGTGAGGCGGTCCGCGACCGCATCCGCGTTGACCTTGAGCTTCCTGTACGGATCCTCCGTGGAGAGCTTGGAGTACGCGGCGGCATGGACGGCCGTGGCCACCTCGACGGTGGTCTTGTCAGGGCTTATGTTCTCGGCGAAGGCCTTCAGCGCGGCCTCCACGGACGCATAGTCGTCGGAGCGCCCGTCCAGCCTGGACTGGAAGAGGACGCGTTTCATCAGGCAAGGAACGCAGTCGGCGTGGATCTTCATAGCAATGCACCTGGGATGGAAACGTCCTACTCGGATATCAACAGTACGCAGAGACGCGTCAAGCGGGATCGCATGCGGAATCCATTGCCCTGCCTTCGCCGCCCCGATGCCGGAAATGCTGTCAGGCCACCGTATCCCTGTCCAAGAAGGAATGGTCCAGGTTCGAAAAGATGCAGATTGCTATCCAAATAACACCATAATAATCGAATTTAATCATAAAAAATCAAATAAATTCGATTAAACGAATTAATTAATAATAGGTTGACGTTCCCGACAGCATGAACGACGTCATAAGAGAGAATTATCTCCAAAAAATATCCAAATTCAGGGATCAAGACGTCATCAAGATTCTGACAGGAGTGCGCAGGTGCGGAAAATCCACCATAATGAAGCAATACATCCAAAGGCTGCTGGACGAGGGTGTGTCCGAAGAAGACGTCGTCTACGTAAACATGGAGTCGCTTTCGAACCATCGTTTCGAGGACGGGATGGTTCTATACAGGCACATATCGGAAATCGGTAAGAAACGCAGGCTATACGTGTTCCTAGACGAGGTACAGATGATACGCGGATGGGAACGGGTCGTCAATTCCCTGAAAGCGGACATGGACTGCGACATATACCTGACGGGATCCAACGCATACCTGTTGTCCACTGAAATATCAACGTTGCTGACCGGCAGAAGCGTATCCTTCATGATCCTCCCGCTGTCGTTCAAAGAATTCCTGGAGCTCGATCCGCCTGAGGGGCTCCATGGCATCCCTGAAAGATTCTCAAGATACGTGCACCTAGGCGGAATGCCGTTCATCCGGCCTGGGGATGACGAGGACGTTGTGTTTCAGCGCCTCGGCGAGATAAAGTCCGACATACTGTTGAAGGACGTCTGCAACCGTAAGGAAAGAATCGACTCCGTCAAGATCAGGAAGATGGTGGACTACATGTTCTCGGAGGCGGGAAACCCGCTATCCGCCGAAAACCTGGCAAACAGGCTTAAGATCAGCACGTCCACCGCAGGGGAGTACCTGTCTCTTATCATGGACTCGCTTCTGTTCTACAAGGCCGAGCGGTTCGATGTCAAAGGGAAAGAAGTGCTGTCCACCATGCCCAAGATCTATTGCGTGGACACGGGGTTGAGGAACACCCAGCCGATCATCGGCGACCGGGACTACGGAAGAGTGCTGGAGAACATCGTCTTCCTAGAGCTTCTACGCAGGGGGTTCTCCGTCTATGCAGGAAAGAACGGGAAGCACGAGATCGACTTCGTAACCGTCAGGAACGGAAGATATGGATACGTGCAGGTGTCACAGACGATCGTGGACGAGGAGGTGAGGAAAAGGGAGCTCATGCCCTTTAGAACCGTCACCGGAAACGGCGACAGGCTGCTCATCGTAGCCGACCCTGTGGAAAAGACCGAAGCTGACGGGGTTACCGTCATGAACATAATGGACTTCCTGCTGGAATGAGCCTCGCATGGTCCGAAAGGAGAGAAGGGCCATGCCCTTGAACGTCCCTCTTATATACAATGACTAATATCGCACGCTCATGGCAGCCGACAAAATATGCTCTTCATGCGGTAAGAGGCTCGTCGGGCACGGCAACACCTTCTTCAAATGCCCCAAGTGCGGCGAATGCGAGATCGGAAGGTGCGACCAGTGCCGCGACCAGGGCGTTTCCTACGAATGCAAGAAATGCGGATTCATCGGACCGTGAGGTGCTGAGATGGGACAGATTGTTGCAGGCTACGACCTCATGCCCGAGAGCACCGACATCGACCTCGAGGCGATCATCAAGAGCCTCCCCTCCGTCCTTCCCGCCGGAGTCAAGCTCCTCGAGACCAAGATCGCGCCCGTCGCCTTCGGCCTCATGAAGATCAACGCGGGATTCCTCATCGACGACTCGGACGAGACCGTCGGAGGAAAGCTCGAGAGCGCCCTCCAGTCCATCGCCGGAATCGAGGGCGTCGAGTGCGTCTCCCAGACCGTCTACTGAAGACATAAACGGGGGACCGTCCCCCTTCTTGCCCTTTTTCATCAGATTTCCACGGAATCAGGCGAAGCAGAGTGAGCAGCGCCAGAATCAGCGACGAATACTGTATGATGCCTCCGATCGCGTAATGCAGCTCCATCACGGTGAAAGGCCCCAGGCTGGTCCTGAACGCGTTGAACACGTCCATCACGGATTCGACGCTCAACAGGTCGGTCCAGGCGGCTATCGGCAGGAGCATGTCCGCGTTCGTCGGGGTAAGGAACACGAAAGCCGAGATCGACAGCATCCACCACGGCAGCATGTAGCGACGGTCCTGAGCCGCCATGAACGCCAGGAACGGCACCAGCAGGACCACGTACTGGGGCGCGGGAGGGTACAGCAGGCAGAACAGCACCACCGCGAAGCAGTACTTCACCAGCTTCTGGTCGCAATTCTCCCTCCCGGCACGGAACAGCCTGATGGACAGCAGGAACGACCCGGCCAGCGCCGCCAGGTAGACTGCGACGCGGGACGTCGACTCGAAGACGTCCAGGATCGTCCCCGACGCCGACACGGACACCCTGTCGGAGATGAACTGGAAGCACCTGTCCAGATTCCCCTCGGCGATCTGGGGCAGGAACAGCGCCGCGGTCATCATCACCGATCCGACGGCCGCCATGGCCACCCCCTTCATCGCCGTCCTCCTGTCGCCGCTGACGATGATCACGTAGGATACCAGGCAGAACACCAGGAAAGCCGGGAAGAACTTCGTCCATACCGCCACGGCGAAGGTCATCCCCGCAAGGAAGAACCGCCTGTCGATGAGGAGGATCACGGTGAGTACGGAGAAGAGGGCCGAGATCGTGTCGGGCATGCCGATGAACGACGTGACGCCTATGGACAGGGGGCACAGGAAGGTCAGCGCGGCCGCCTTCAGGGCCTTCTCCTCGCCCAGCAGGCACTTTGACAGATAGAAGACCGACAGGGCCAGGAGGACGTCGCATATTATCAGCGGGACCTTGACCAGGAGGTTGAACGATACGGACTGCACCGTGGCGGACAGCCTGAATCCCGATATGTCCTCGGTGAACAGAGCCTCCGCCACCCTTTCGGAAGTCTCCCCCATGTCCAGGATGAACGACTGGAACAGGCTGGACAGCCCCAAGACGTATCCCCACACCGGGGTGTAGAAGTACCCCTCCACGCCGTACAAGCCCTCCCCCACCTGCATGTTGCGCAGGGTCAGGGCCCAGTAGTCGATGTCGTACGGCAAAGCAATGGGGGACAGCAGCAGGCGGATGGCGATTCCGACGGCCAGCAGGAGCGCCAGCGGGTGCCTCTTGACGAACGCGACGGCGTCGGACATGGAAATCCTCCCCGAATCTCGCATACGTCCCTCCGATGTAGATGTACACCGAGTCCCCGATGCCCATCTCCAGCTCCCCGGAGCCGTCGGTGGTGCCTTCGCTGACCGACACCAACGACGTCCCCAGGTTCACCCCCGCCCCGAGGATCTGCCCCAGGTCGTCCAGCTGGTTCATGTCGAACCCTCCCCCCAGGACGCAGACCGCGCCTTCGCCCAGCGGAGAGAAGGCGATGCTGGAATACTCCCCGTCGCCGAATCCCAGGGCCAGGCCTCCTTCCGAGGGTATCGAGAACATGAGGTTGCTGCTCCGCATGGAGAGCGCGCCGGTCAGGTCGGAGGACGGCCTGTCCGATGTCCTGGACGACGTGTTGACCTTCTTGTCCCCGAGGAACAGGCCCTGCCCGCCGGGGACCTCGTGGAGCCCTGAGCCGTCGACGTAGTAGCGGCCGATCTCCGAGCTCATCCAGAAGAGGGTCCCGCCGGCCTCGACCCATTCGAGGATGGGGTCCGACCCGCTTCCCTTGTACACATCGGCCGGAAGGGAATAGGTCATCACCAGGACTCCGCATCCTGAGGGATCCGGGAGCGTCTCCTTCAGGAACGCGGACAGTTCCGCGGGACCGCACGTGGAGGCCCCGTGGAACCCCCTGACGGACGCCATCTTGACCGCCTGCTCGGCATAGTACTCCTGGCTGAGGCCGTATGCGTGGCTGCCCTTGTAGGCGTCCCGGAAGTACTCCTCATGCGTTGGATCGAGATAGATGCGGAGGTCCTCCACCGCCGGGAGGGAGCCGTGCGACAGGACCAGGGCGGAATACGGCTGCGAACCCGGAGAATCCACGGTGAAACGGCACTTCCCGTCGGAGAACTCCGCATCCGCTCCATACGTGTACAGGCCCGGCATGCAGGATGCGAGTGCCCCCACGAGTATCAGCCCGCAAAGGGCCGCCGACATCACGGCGACGGCGTCTGGTCTCCTGAACATCACGTCCTCCGGGGCGCAGGGAGACACCTCCCCGCCGTCTTATCCATGCCCTAGGCGATAGTAAATGGTATCGGAAAACATGCGGAAGTAGTTATAGGAAATACCGCCTAAGGCAGGGCGTGGCATTCACCAAGGAGGAGGTGAAGGCTTCCATAAACTGCGAAGGGGAGTACTTCACCGGATAGCACGTCTTCGCATACCTGGGCTACCAGATGGCCAGGGTGCTGGTGAAGACCAGGGTCACGCCCAACCAGATAACCTGGGCCTGGGGCCTGATGATGCTGGCCTCCTCCCTCCTCCTTCTTTAGAACAATTGGGTCCTCAACATCGCGGCCGGCCTCGGATGGCTGTTCGGGTACGCCCTGGACTATACCGATGGCGGGATAGCGAGGCTCAAGGGGATGAGGTCGACCCGCGGGGCGTTCATGGATCTGATCAACCATTCCGTGAACTACCCCCTGCTGTTCATCTGCGCCGGGATCGGCGTGTGGAGGACGGGGGGATGCCCCTGGTTCGACATCCTTCCGCCCGAGGCGTACATCGCCCTCGGCGTCGCGGGAGGGCTGGGATGCGTCCTGATAATGCTCATGCCCACCCTTTACCGCAGGGTGAAGCCGGCGGAGAGCGTGGGATCGAGCGCGGAGATAGAGGGGGAGGCCATCGGAGGCTGGTTCCGCAGGATGATGACCTTCAACCCCCTGACGTTCACGAACATGATGTCCCTGATAGTCGTCTTCGCGATCATGGACCAGATGTGGCTCTTCGTCCTCCTGTACGGAGCGGGCTTCGGGATCGGGGCGGCCTTCAGGTTCGCGGTCCTCTACAAGAAGCTGGACCGACGTCGCCATATCATGTCCAGGTATCTTCTCACGGAGTCCGGGACGTATCTGGAGATCTCGTCCTTCTCGTCGCGATCGAGAAGGCGCGAAACCACCAGCATATGCACCAGCATCGCAGCCGCCGCGGCCGCGAACAGGATCAGCCATCCGGAGCTCAGGTCCACCGACGTCGAGACCAGCCAGTAGGCCGCCAGGCAGACCGCCCACAGCACGTAGGCGGCCCCCACGCGCGACAGCAGGGAGGCTCCGGCGATGCCGCCCACGTAGGCCAACGCGAAAACCGCCAGGACGGTGATGCATACCGTCCAGACGCACATCGCGGACATGGACCCCCATCCCAGGGACATCAGCACGGCGGACAGCGCTATGTTCGCGAGCCCCGCCAGGACGGTGAAGGCCGTTATCCTCTTCACCTTGAGCATGACGATCGGCACGCACTCGACCACCGTCGAGGCGCAGACCGCCAGATCGCCGACCATGGCCACGCGGAACAGGTCCGCCAGGCCGGCGTTCTCCTCCCCCACCCACACCGTCATCACGTCCGGGGCGAAGACGAGCAGGAACGCCGTGGGCATGGCGAACAACAGCGCCACGAGCTTCACGAAGGTCCGCAGAAGCGAGCGGAGGCCCTCCATGTCGCCCTCCGAGTAAAGGCGGTATATCGAGGGCTCCAGGGACACGGTCAGGGAATAGCTGGCCGTATGCATCATGGAAACCAGCGAAGCCACGATGGCGAACCCCCCTCCCGCCTCCCCGCCGACGAAGACGTTGACCATCACTATGGACGCCTGGATGTACAGCAGGCCTCCGACCTTCTGGGCGATGGTCCACGCCCCGAGGGAACCCATCTTCCTGAAGAGGCCGCCGTCGTAGCAGGGGCGCCTGACCTTGAGGACCGGATACGTCCTCTTGGCCAGGACGTAGGTCAGCATGAAGAAGACCGCCGCCGAGGCCAGGTACGATATCCCGACGTCGACCAGCGAAGGGGTGCCGAAGCTGAAGAGAAGGAACACCCCGGCGACCTGGACCACCGAGTACAGCATCTTCGTGATGAACAGGTGCGACATGCGGTTGAACGCGTAGAAGACGAAGGAGAACGAGGACGTCACGACCACTATCAGGGACGACAGCAGCACCGACAGGAACAGCGCCTGCACTTCGAACGCGGCGTTGGGGCCCACGTCGAACACGTACGGGGATGCGAAAGACAGGAGGAGGACGACCGGGATCAGCACGGCGCACACCCTCAAGATGCCGAAGAAGGCGGAGTTGAACGTCCTCAGGGACTCCCGCCTGTCGCCCTTCCCGACCGCCATTATGGAGTATCTGGAGCAGGCCTCGGTGAGCGACTCGGCCATTATCATGACGTAGGACGTCATCGTGGCCGCCAGCGGTATCACCGCGTACGTGGACATCCCCAGGACGTCCAGGTAGTACGGCACCATCATGACGCCGATGACCGCCATCACCACGGTCTTGATCACGTTGGTGACGGTGTTCACCAGCGTCCTGTCGAAGAATCCGCCGTCGCCCGACATGTCAGAGCATCCAGAATCGACGGCCGAGGACGTCGTCCAAGGCCTTGAACAGGACGTCGTAGTCCTCTTCGGAGAGATTCCCCATGTGCCCCACGCGTAGCAGCCTGTCCCTGAGGTCGCCTCCGCTGGGAGTCACGGTGACGCCGTATTCTTTCCTGAGCCTCTCGAACACGCCGTATGCCCCGGAATCGAAGATCAGGGGGGTCACCGCGTTGGAGAGCGGATAGTCCGGCATCCTTATCCCCCTCTCGGCCGCCCCCTTCCTGAAGTAGGCCGCCAGGCGCGCGGTGCGGGCGACCACGTCGTCTATGCCGGCGTCGCGAATCGAACGGAGAGCCACGTTGAGCTCTATCAGAGTCCCGACCGCGGGGGTGAACGGGGTCTGCCCCCTCTCCTGGTCCTTGATGTGACGCTTCAGGTCCAGATAGTAGAGATGGGAGTCGTTGCGGAGCAGCCTCCCCTCGTACGCGTCGCGGCTGAGCACGACGATGGAGATCCCGGGCGCCAGAGAGAGCGCCTTCTGGGAGCTTGTTATTAGCACGTCTATGCCGTCCCTGCGCATGTCTATGGGGTCCGCCAGGAAGGCGCTGATCGCGTCCACCACGAGAAGCGTCCCCTTGGACCTGCAGAAGTCCGAGAGCATGCGGATGTCGTAGAGCTGTCCGGTGGAGGTCTCGTCCATGTTAACCAGCAGGCCGGCGTACTCCTCGTCGCGGAAGGGGTCCAGGTCGGACGCCTCCAGCTTCTTGCCGAAGGGCAGGACGATGTCGTCGTGGGAGATGCCGTGGACGTCGCATATCTCCCCGAAGCGCCTCCCGAACCCGCCTCCGGCGACCACGAGCAACCTGTCGGAGGCCGAGAACAGCCCGGCGACGGCGGCCTCCATCGCGCCGGTCCCCGAAGCCGTGAGGAAGGCGGTCCTGTAGTCGGGCCCGGCGCCGAGGAGCCCCTTGAGCATGGACTCCGACTCGAGCATCATCTTCGAGAACTCCTCCGTCCTGAAGTACGGCAGCTGCCTGCCGGAGGCCTCCAGGACCTCTGGGAACATCATCACTGGACCGACGGTGAACAACCTCATGCGACCGCTTTTTACTAATGCCATAACCCATATAAAGGGTTGGCAAAGCGTCCTTGGACGGAGGCGTCAGATGAACGAGGTCCAAAGCAGGCTCCTGAAAATGTACGTGGACATCAAGAGGTCCCTCGACGGCCACGGCATCAGGTTCTACGGCGGCTTCGGCACGGCCTTGGGGACGGTCAGGCACGACGGGTTCATCCCCTGGGACGACGACATAGACCTGATCGTATGGGAGGAGGACCTCCCCCGCGTCGCGCAGGCGCTGAAGGCCGACCTGGATCCCGGGCTGTACTATTACCACGAGCCGGCCTGCGACGACCATCCCCATGTGATATGCATGGCGGGCGGGGAGGAGTCGGTCCGCGACAGGACCGCGCTGTTCATCGACATCTTCCCTCTGAAGCCGTATCCGGACGGAGCTTTCAGGAAGGCGGTCGAGAACGCCGCGATCCAGGGGGACAACGTCGCGATACACGTCCTGGACCGCATCAGATCGGATTCAATCCATAGAATGCTTAGCTGGACCCATCGGTTCTTCTACAAGCTGGCCGACATGGCGGCCGGGCCCGGATGCGATAAGGTCACCGTCCGCTCCACCACGTTCAAGGACTTCATCTTCCCGCGGGAATTCTTCGGGGAGCCCGCGCCGCACGTCTTCGAGGATGAGGAGATGCCCCTTCCGCGGGAGTGGGACCGCATCCTCACGAGCACGTACGGCGACTACATGACCCCTCCCCCGGAAGGGAGGAGGAAGGGCGCCGCCGGATTCCCCTGCTGCGCCTACAGGGACTACCTGTCCGACAAGAAAAAGAAAGGGGTTTGAGGGGGAAGCCCCCCTCGGATCACTCGTACTTCCTGATGAATCCGTCCTCCATCATCTTGGAGGTGAGGCTCCTGGAGCGGTTGATCATGAACGCGGCCTTGTCGCGGAGGTCCTGGGCGGACATCTTCAGCCTGGCCACTCCCTGCTCCTGGGCCTTCATTCCGACGGCGACGGCCTCCTCGATGAAGGCGTCGGTCTCGGACATGGTCGGGACGATGTAGTTCTCGCTGATCCCCTTCTCCTCGGCGGTCTTGGCCAGGGACCTGGCGGCGGCGATGCACATCTCGTCGGTGATGGTCTTGGCCCTCACGTCGAGCACTCCGCGGAAGATCGCGGGGAATCCCATGGAGTTGTTGACCTGGTTGGGGAAGTCGGACCTGCCGGTGGCGAAGACCTTGCACCCGTGCTCCTTGGCCTCCCAGGGCCAGATCTCGGGGATGGGGTTGGCGGTGGCGAAGATGATCGGGTCGTCGGCCATGAGGTCCACGTACTCGGGCGGGATGGTGCCGGGCCCGGGCTTGGAGGCGGCGATGACTATGTCCGCGCCCTTGAAGGCCTCCTTCATTCCGCCGGTCTTGCCTGCCCCGTCGGTCTTCTTGCAAATCTCCCACTTCTGCCTGAAGCTGCCCTCGACGTCCTTCCTCTCGAGGTTCAGGATCCCCTTGGAGTCGCACATGCACATGTTCTCCGGCTTGAACCCGGTGGCGAGCATGAGCCTGGCGATGGCGATGGACGCGGCCCCGGCCCCGATGATGGTTATGTTGGAGTCCTCGAGCTTCTTGCCGACGAGCTTCATGGCGTTGATCGCCCCGGCGACCTCCACGGTGGCGGTCCCCTGCTGGTCGTCGTGCCAGACCGGGATCTTGCAGTCCCTCCTGAGCTCGTCCAGGATGTCGAAGCACTTGGGGTTGGAGATGTCCTCGAGGTTGATCCCTCCGAAGGAGGGGGCGATCAGCCTGACGGTCTCGATAATCTTCTCCGGGTCCTTGGTGTCGAGGCAGATGGGCACGCAGTCCACCCCCCCGAGGTACTTGAACAGCATCCCCTTGCCCTCCATGACCGGCATGGCGGCCTCGGGGCCGATGTCGCCCAGGCCGAGGACGCGGGTACCGTCGGAGACGACGGCGACGGTGTTCCACTTCCAGGTGTGCTCGTATACCTTCTCGGGGTTCTTGGCGATGTCCTTACAAGGCTCCGCGACGCCGGGGGAGTACCAGATAGCGAAATCGTTGAAGTCCCTGACGCAGGCCTTCGGAACGACCTCGATCTTTCCGCCGTAGTAGGGGTGCATGGCCATGGCATCCTTGCCGGGCTTCTGCGCCCTCTCGAGCCTCTCCTCGGGGGTGAGGTCCTTGTAATCCTTCTTATCTGCTGCCATTGATTCACCTGATTACGAATTTCGTAGAATTCTATTCGAATTATGTTACTGCACATACAGATAACTGTATTTATAGGTAATCTGCCGACGAAGTACAATAAAGCGTCGAAAATGCGGGGCGGATGAGGGGCGACTGTCCGGCTCTGGATGACGGCGATGGCATTTTAAACGTGGAAACCTCATGTTTGAAGTAACGGCGACTTCCCGCCCGCGAAGCGGGATGACCGAACAAGGAGGAATTCAATGAACAGCAAGCTCGTGGCGATCCTGATGGCCATCATCATGTCCGTCGCCGCGCTCATAATCTCGGCGCCCACCGCCGGAGCCGAGGAGGGGGACGCGGACCACCCCTACTACCTCATCGGAAGCGAGAAGGCGTCCGCGGCCCTGTACCAGAGCGACAGCGACGGCCTCAAAGCCAGGATGGACTTCAACCAAGCCGCGTACACGCTCAGCGGAAGCGTGAAGTTCAGCTACAGCACCGGAGGCGCCTACCAGAACATCGCCATCGGCAGCCAGACGTCCGTCAACTCCGGCGGCGCGCTGGTCACCATCAGCTCGACCAGCGACTCCGGCGTCTACGAGTTCACGCTCAAATACGCCACGCAGGAAAAGACCACGAAACTCACCATCAAGGTCGAGATCACCGCGGAATACAAGACCAAGACCACCACCCTCGACTATTACTACGGCGCGAACGTGCGCTCGATTGCCTCTGGACACGAGGACACCGGAAAGGACCAGATCGCCGTCGACCCCGTATCCAAGGAGGGCAGCGCCGAGTATCTCAAGGTCGTCAAGGGAGAGGTCCCCGTGTTCAAGCTCTGGGCGTACAACCCCCAGGACAGCACCAAGGCCGCCATACTGAACACCTACAACTTCTACGCCTCCGGCCTCCCCGCGGGACTCGCCGTGAAGGTCGACGTGGCCGCCGACCACGAGTTCGTCATCACCGGAAAGGTCATCCACGACATCAAGGCGGACGAGGGCAAGAACTACAAGAGCTACGCCGTCACCATCAACGCCGCCGACGCCAACGGGAACATCCTGTCCAAGAACATCACCCTCAGGGTCTACCTCAATGACGTCGAGTTCTCCTACGTGGTAGAGACCGAAGACGGCTCCGAGACCGAGGAGGACGACGTGACCAAGATCATCAAGGCCGGGACCAGCATTTCCGTCAAGCCGGAGAAGAGCGACGGCTCCCTCAACCCCAACGTCAAGGTGTTCTACACCGGACCCGACGGAACCCAAGTCCCCATCAGCCTCGTGGGCGGGAAGTACACCTACACGTCAGGGCCTGATGACTCCGGAGTCGTCGAGATCATCATGAAGAACACCGTCGGAGACGTCACCGTGCAGCACAAGGTCACCACCCTGATCGTCGGCAGCATAGTGCACTCCGGACTCGACCCCGTCGTCACCTCTTCCTGAAACCGGTTATTGCGGGGCCCCAGGCCCCGTGTTATCTTCTGACCACAGGCTCTCATCCAGTTCCGATGTCCAGCCACGGGCCCAGATTCGACCTCGGCATTTGAACTCGTTCGAACGTTTCATCCATCAGTATTAATAACCAGTACGATGTAGGTACTTCCGCTAGCTTCCGCCATCGGGCGGAATATCGCAAAGAGAGTGATATCATGAAAGAGAAAGTGTTGGCCGCGCTCATGTCCACGATCATGGTCATGGCGGCCCTCGCAGTAATCGTCCCGGTCCAAGCCGAAAATCCTACGCCGGCCACGGTATTGATTCACGATCCTGCCGGCGAAAACACAGCACTCGCTATAGGCATTGGGAACACGATAACAACGAAGATTGACTTCAACTACAAAGCATACGACGCCATCAAGGTCGGTACCACGGATTACGTCAACGCCAAGATTGGCAATTCAAGCCTCATAACAAACGGGGTTGGAACGACAGTTAACCTGACCGACATTAAAGTGACCGCAGCCGCAACGAGCGATCCGTCAATCTACACACTAACCGTGGAAGGCGCAGCTGAGACGGCAAGTGATGCTGCCACCATGAGGCTGATCACCCTAACTGTTAGAGATACTGTCACCTTTGTAGGTAGCAACCCGGCTATTACTGACTACGTAGATCTTGAGTACATCTACGGCATAAACGTCAAGGTCGGGTCCGCCGACGCACCCACCGTCATAGTGAAGGAAGGAACCACCACTCACACCGGATCTGGCGATTCCTTCACCTTCTACAAGGGCCAAGATTATGGAAACGCATTCGCAAAAGTTAAAATCGGATCCACTGAGTACGAATCCGATAAGTACGACTTCTATGCCACGGGCCTCCCATCCGGAATATACATGAAGAGCACTGGAGAAATCGCAGGAAAGCTCAGTTCTGATGTACCGGTTAGTGAATCCGGAACCGATCCCACCAAATTCACCGTGTACGCTGTAAATAAGGCTTCCGTTTCCAAGACCATCCTGAAGTGTGAATTTGTATACACAGTCGATATCGACACCAGCGACGCATTCACGTACCAGATTGTCGGCAACGATGATAACCCTGTGAGCTACAGCATAGTCGGCTACACGGCAATAAAGAACACTGACGGTCTGACTATCAAAGTGTTCAAAGCAAATAGCCAGGCTATTCCCTCGGCCAACTACAGCAAGTACAAGATGACGTACTACGCTGCTGCCATCCCCACGACCGTCACCGGGCTCACCGATGGTGCTTTCACAATTGCAGCTAACACCTTCGCAAACGACACCGGCATCGTCCAGATCAACATAACCGACGGCAAGTACAACGCGACCATCCACGTCATGGTCGTCGGGCCTCTCGTTCATTCTGGACTTGATCCCGCTGTACAGTCCGCCTGATAAACGAGAGGGCTCCGACCCTCTCATCCCAAACCATTTATCTTCTCTTTCTCCATAGAGCGATACGATGAATAGGAACGCGATTGTCCTGACAGCCTTTTTGGCCATCGCGGCCCTGCTGGTTCCGACCCAGATCGCCTCGTTCGACTCCGATGCCGACGAGGAACCCATAGATTCCAACATATGGATCTGTTACGGGAGGAACATAAGCATAAGGGACCACAACTACGACGATAAGACGTACTCCTCCATCGAATGGAGATACTCCACCGTGAAGGCCAACCTCGACATCGTCGACCCTGTGAAGAACGTGGCGTTGGAATTCAACGTGCCCTTCGAGATATGTGCGGACGACACCTACATCACCTACTACGTGAGGGAGAACGCCGTAGTGAGCGGCACCCCTCTCTCCGAAGACCTCACCGTCCTGGTGAACCCGTCGTCCTACGTGCGCTACGTCAAGTTCATGTACAACGACGGCACGGACACCACGTATTACAACGCCCCCGTGACCTCCGAAAAGGGATACAAGTACGGCACCCAATTGTTGGTCGACCCTCCGGCAAAAGATCCAGTGAGACCGGGATACAAATTCACCGGATGGTTCGTTGACACCGCCTGCGAGACCCCTTACGACAGAAGCTACTACCACCTCTTCGATGCCAGCCGCATAACCCACATCTATGCCAAGTGGGATTATGACCCGTCCCAGCCCGTGTACGACATGGTCAAGATCGATCTCCAGCCCGTTGACGGCCTGAAGTTCACCTATGACGGCCTGGTCATCCCGAAAGGGACCAACTTCACATACACCGCGACCGCGTTCAAGGGCTACTCCTACGACCTGTCCGGATCCAGATCCCTCTGCGTGACCGACGGCCGCACTCTGGACCGCACGCCTGACGGCGACGGCTACAAGTTCACCTTGTTAAACGTCGAACAGGACTCCACCATCATCCTAACCGGGATGCAGAGGATGTACTACATCCACGACACCCTCCACGACGGCATCAGGATAACGCCGTACAGCAGCCCGGCAAGCGGCTCCCTGAACGTCACGCTGTCGCTGCCGTCCGGCTCCCAGTTCAACGCCATAGAGTCCACCGTGTGGATGGGAGGCGCCAACGTCACCGGGAACGTGGTCTCCGGGAACGACATAAGGATCCCGAACCTCACCGGCGACGTCTACATCTTCGCCGACGGGAAAAACGTGGAGAAGCCTGGCAGCGACTTCCCCTGGTGGATCGTCGCCCTTGCGGGGGCGGTCATAGCAGCCCTGCTGATAGCGATGGCATTCCTGCTCAGGAAGAAGAAGGCCGTCATGCTGTCCTCGTCCGTCGGCTCGTTCCATCCGGTGGCATCCAGGGACTTCTCCGGAAAGGCGTACCAGTTCCTGGACCTCTCCAAGAGCAGGGACATGGACCCCGTCTACGTGTTCGCCGTCATCGGCAAGGACTCCTACAGGAGGGACGGATACAGGTTCGAGGCGGAGAGGCTCCCCGCAGGCCTGTCCATGAGTGACGACGGCGTTATAACCGGAAAGATATCGTCCCAGCCGTCCCCCGAGGACCCGTGCTCCTTCGTCGTCCGCGCGATAGCCAGAGACTCCAACAAGACGGTCTGCTCCGGCGAGTTCAGATACGCCGTATCCGAATAAACCTATTGAAAAAGCCGGAGGGCATCCTCCGGCAACCTTACTTTACTTTTCAACAGAAGTTGGATTCATTGGTGCATTAATATACAGATAACGCGTAATTAGTACGTTGAAACATGCACCGTGGGATTGCCGATTCCGGAAGCCGTCCACAAGACGACGGCGCGTCGGAGGGAGGGCGCCGGACCCCTGCCCCCAGCCTGTCCAGACGGAGGTCTGAAGCGGTGCGGATCGCGCTGATCGTCGCAACCCTGTTGGCGGTCCCGTGCATCCAACTAATTCCTGAGACATGGTCCGAGAGCGGCACCGGCACATTGACCGATCCGATAATGTTGCTGGGCAGCGGCAGCACCGTCAACGATTCCGTCAACTTCTACAACAATTCCGATCAAATCCCCACCTATTTCGATCTGAACACGGAATATTTCCTCAACCCCACAGTGGAGATAACGATCAGGGCATACAACTACAGCAATCCTAGCGGAGGCGGCGGAAGCGGAAACTGGGCGGGATTTGAGAATTGGAGACAAGTCCTTACAGCCAAATATGCTTGGAACGGGAACACCAGAGAACTGGTCGACTCCTGGCCGGAACATGCCGGGCTCACAGCGATATCGTCCGAAGGAAGCTTGTCCATCAAGGAAGTGGACCCCCTCAACGGATTCTATGTGGTCGCATTCAGCGGAAAGCCGCCGCTCAAAACCGGCAACGGATATTTCCTGATCGGAATAAAGGTCGTCGTCAAGGAGGGGGACGCCGACAACCACTACGACCACGATCCTTACTATTTCGGAGCCAACAACCGCTATCAGGGCCATGGCAGCAGCGGCTTGACCCCCGAGGACATCATCATCAACCAGGCCCAAGGCATCTGCCTGTTCTACAACAACGGACAAACCATCGTGACCACCCCGACAACGATAAACATACAGCATCACGAGAACATCGGTCCGTTCATGGCCCGCGTCGTAGTCAAAATAGACAGCCAGGACCCTAACGTCGGCCCCAGATGGGAAATCGACCCCAAATGGGGAGACTACGTCTATTACGCGTCGGGCCTCCCGGACGGCCTGAACATGAAATCGGACGGGACCATAGAGGGGAAGCTGGCAGGGTACGCCGAGGCTTCGACGGTGACCATGACGATCTACGCGGTGGCCAAGGACTACACCACGAACCGCGTGTCCTAGAACTACGCCCTGACGATAGCCGCGGACGCATTCGGATACACCGTAAACGGCGTCTCCGGCCAATCCAGCGAAGACAGCTACATAAGCATAGAGAACACGGAAGAGATCACCATCGGCGTCCAAGGCTCCGGATACACTGTAGAGTACCCTGACGCTTCCGGCATGGTCACGGAGGCGATCCCGGATACCGGCACCATGACCATAGAGCCTTACGACGACTACAGCGGGATAATCAGAATCAGGATATCGGACGGCGATAGGTCCGCGACCATCCACGTGATGCTTGTCGGCCCGATCGTTCATTCCGGCCTGAATCCTGCGATAACGACATACCGAGGCGACAGGAATGGCTTCTAAAACAGTCTCGAACCACATCGTTTGCGTCATGGCGCTTATCGCTGTGATCCTGACGTCGCTCATCGTATCGCCTCCCGCATCGCAGGACTCAGACGGAGATGCGAACGTCACGTACGAGGTCACCCTGCTCAAGAGCGACAGGTTCCAATTGATAATCGACGAAGAAGACGACTCTAACGCAATCCTGGCGATAAATAGCGGGACATACACCGTCGAGGGCGGAGCGAACGTATATGTCGCCTACAGAGGCAGCCATAGCCACGGAAGCCTCATAGGCGCGATCGTCGACGGCACGATGGAAGCAGCCGTCGCTGGACTTGTCCCGATAGAGGTCACCAAGGACATGACCGTGCTTCCCGTGGAAGAAGTGGAAGGCCACACAATTGACACCGGAGGCAGTTCATCCGCCGACGCGTTGTACATCGCGACCCCAGACGACCGGAGCGGAAGATACATCGCATCCATCACCATTCCAAGATCCGCGGCAACGGTCGAAGTGGCCGCCCACGTGTCAGGAATCGCTATAGATGCGACCATGAGCGGCAACGTATTGAACATGGAGATCACCGACGAGGTCGGATATCGTGGAACCCTCCCTGCGACCGTGACCCTCCATGACAATAACGAGGGACTGATCGGATGGTACAAGGCGTTCATATTCATAGCCGGCCCGCTGGTGGACGCCCAAAGCTGAATGATCCTCGAAAACCAAAAATCATTCAATTTGATCGAAACAACCGTATACACCAGACTGTTGCTATACTGTTTACTTCAATAATTTCAAACACGCCCTTGAAGAATTAACAAATGTGGAATTATAAATAAAAAAGGTGATTGTTCAAAAACAAAAAAAAATCTACCAACAACAGAAATCCACTTTGAAAGACATGGATCAGCATGTACTAGTCTTGAACGATAAAAAGAGCCTTGCATCTTACTTAGCTGCTCCAACAAACATGATTGAAACATGTCCATGCAATCCCACAACCTGCATATTATCATAATATCCCCTCAATAATCCCGCCAAGCGAAATATTTTCTTGAGGTTAACGATAAGAATCAAAAACATCCGTAACCTCGTCAACAGCAATAAAAACCCACAATTCCTGCAAAGGTCATAGACTGCATGTCATGCCATCAGAACTCCTGTAATGCTCCAAAAATTTTTTAACACAACAAAGAAATCTTCAACAGGCTGATGATGATATCACGAGGTGATTGCATGGCCGTGCCCTTATCTAAAAAGACTTCCCCCAGCGCTAGAAGAAAGTCTACGATGGCGTTAATAGCCGTATTCGCAGTGGCCATATTGCTAGTGTCCTGTTTCCCAATATCGAACCAGACCTCAGGTGCCGTTCTAAAACCCAACAATGGGTATGTCGGGGAGTACCACGTAGTAAGGTACCATCTAAATTACACTCTTCCCAAAAGCAGCGATTACAACGATGTAAATTCAAACAAAGAATACGTCGATGTCATCTACTACGGCAGCATAGTCTCCACAGAGTATAACCCACAATTATGGAAAGGCACAATAACCACGCCCACCTCGGAAGATACAGCATCATCAAAAGGAATTAACTGGAACTGGCTCGAGATCAAGGATTACAAAGTCGGCAACACGGTAGTATTCACCGGATGGAAATATAAAGATGCAGGCGACGTCCCCGTACATTACCCTGGCGAAGTACTGTCCGAGAACGACTTGAAAGACAACATGCTATTTATCGAAAAAAACAGCGCAGGCAAGTATACGTCATACCGCATGGACGGGACAACTAAGAAGGCTGTCTCCGAGAACGACGTAATGCACATCTACGCCACATGGAGCACTGTAAATAACTGGGCAATTGTCAGTAATCCAGAGCCTAATCTGTTGCAAGCCACGGTCCATACATCGACATCCCCATTAGACGGCATACAAATAGAAACAGACACCCATAGCAAAGTTCTGAGAGACGTTCAAAACTATTTTAGCAATGACCCATACACCAATATCCTCCTTGTAAAGCACGGCGATTCAATTCATGTGTCCGGCGTCACGACCTCTAAACCTATGACGATACGTTCAGAGCCTGGACCTGGCAAAGTGGGATGCATCGAAGGATGCGATGACAATGGAACCCTCCAAATTAAATATGAATTCAAAATGGGCGGAGCCACAATAATTGACGACATAGGTTTCAACTTCAAGAGTGACGGAAAACACGGACATGCTCAAAACGGCATAGCCGGCTGCGGGTACCCCTTAATCATAGGCACAGGCATCCTGTCGTTTAACAACGGCGGTGCAGCGTCTGGGTATGCCGTACTGAGAGGTGGAGCCATAACCAGCGACATTATCAACAACGACCACGAAAATGTGAACGTTTTTCCTTACAGAGAAGATGAAGAAAAAATTAGTACCCTCCTGCTCATCCATAGCGGAACCTGGTACAATGTCAGCGGCGGCAATTTCAGTAGAAACATCGGGGAAGTTGAGAACAAAGGTCCAGAACTAAAATACAAAAGCGGACCAAACACTACAACGAAGTACATATCGCAAACTCAGCCAAAAGACTATTGCTCCACTTACACCGTACTGAAAAACGCCACAGTCCTCGATACATTTGCAGGTGGCTCAGCCGGGAATGCATCAAGTATCAGCGGTTCTACGCATTCCTACATTGTCAATTCCTACATGGTACCGAATAGTTATGCAATGACTTTCCTTACCGGAGAGTCCTTCACAGACCCCACTCCGTTCAAAATCTCAAAAACAGCTCCGATCCTGCCAGAATGGCCTTACAAGGTCAATGTAAAGCCGCAAGGCACCAACTATGATAGATTAAATATCACTGAGGGAGTCGTAACGATTGGCGGAGGAAGCACAGGACATGGAACCCAAGCTATCGTGTGCCGCGACTCCAACCTATATGTTTCCGGAGAATCATTGGCATGGGATGTCCAAGGAGGCGGAAGGGTCTACAGCGCCGAGGTGAAAGGTACCGCTAATGTAGAACTGTCGGGCTGTTCCACGATCACCCACATGATGTGCGGAATCAATACCGATGCCAATAATAAACAGCACTACAAAAGTGTTGGCGGAACTCACCTTATCGTAAAAGATTCTGGGAACGCTGCGACCGTCTGCGGTGGAGGGTACGACACCTACGTCGAATCGAAATACGCCTCGATGATAGACGGAGGAAAAATTCAAGTAGAGATCAGAGGCGGTACTGTCTGCGACGTTTACGGCGGAGGAATGAGGTCGACGATCGGCCTTATGGATGATTTGAACACCCTGCCCATAGACAGCATCACCGTAGATATATCCGGCGGAACAGTACTCGGAAGCGTTTACGGCGGAGGATCCGGGGGATTCGAAAAACAAAAACACAGCGACTACAAAGGACAACGTCTAGATCCATACAAAAGCTTCCCAGACAGCACTGGAAGAAGTCGCTGCTACCTTAGTGGCGATATAAATGTGACAGTATCTGGAAATGCCCACGTAGAGGGCAATGTCTACGGCGGAGGCAAAAGCGTCCCTGCTATTTCGTCATACAACGGTGTACCCGTGGACAACTGGTACATCACCTCAAATGATGTAACGGGAATGGTGGACCGCGGCCCCGTGGCGACTACTGATTGCAACGAGATTTTTGTGACGGTATGCGAAAATGCCGTAATCGACGGAGACGTGTTCGGTTCCGGAAGAGGAGTCAAATTATCCTCTAACAAAACATTGGTCGGAGGAGACGAGCAAGACTTCACAAACCTCATACTCATATCCCCGTCAGGAGATAAGATATACGCTCAATGGTTCACCAACAAAAACACCACACTCACTTATGAATTCCTGTATGACGACGAAGTAGATCATTATGAAGACTATGCCAAGGTCACAGCCAGAGCGATACACGTAGACATCTTAGACAATGCGACAATAGGATCATGCGTTTACGGCGCAGGAGCAAGAGGCCCAGTTGAAGGGAACACTTACGTCGACGTAGAAGGCACTACAGCTGAAAACAACAAAGGGGTACAAATCGCTGGATCCGTATACGGTGGGGGGCTTATGAAATACATGACAGGCGACACCCACATCTCCATAGAAGGGAAGTCGTGGATAGGCTACTCGATTTACGGCGGCGGAGACATAGGGGTCAGGGACGAATCTGTCACCTCCACACAGGTGCTAGTTTACGGTAATTCCAGCATCGTGTTTGACGGCTCTAAGGGAGCATACGTGGGCAAAAGCGTGATGGGAGCCGGAAATTCCTGTCTCGTTGGAACTGAAGAGTCTGACGTCTTCATCCCTGGGACGAGGACCGTGACGATAAAGGACTACAAGCCCGCCCATACCATGGAGTCCATTCAAGGTGCCTCCGTCGTCGACGTTGTGCGCTCGTCAATAGCCCTTTCAGGAAGAGCCAGCAGTTCGGACCCATCTCCCTCCGACATGATGTCGCTGTACGATATAGAAGACCTGAGGCTCATTGGAAGGTCCTCGCTCGACCTCTATTCCGACATGCATAACGTCAAGGGCTACGGCAGTTACGTCGACAGCACGATGGCAAAAACATCGATGTCCAATCCGATGAACTCCATCAAATTGAGCGCCGGCGTGATGTTCAACACCGCCTATGACAGCGTGGACGACCATGGAGGCAATCTGGAGAAGTACGGGAACATCCGCGGATACACAATCCTGGAGCACAACATCTCAGACGATTTCTACGGCGCTTTCGCATACGGGTATCTCGGCTCCGAAGGGCGGTTCATGCAATACAAAGAGGGTCTCCTCGAGCTCATACCGTTCGTTGACAAAGTCGAAGGGCCTGGTCACGACGCATTCAAGCTGTGGACCATGATAGGGTCTATGAAACATACAGTGTCTCTGGTGGCGACCGGCGATTCAAGCGACGACGTCCTAAGCACCGACGTCGACGGATCGCCAATCACGTTCGAGCTTATCCGTGTAAGGGACGGTAGCGCCATACGCTATACCGGAGCGAGCATCGTCATGAATGAGACCAGCACCACATTCGTCAATTCTGTAAATTCGGTACAAGGGCCAGACGATTTTCTCCTATCCTTCGGATTCGGTTCAGGAGATGGCGTACTAACATTTGACGAAGTCGACGGCATCATCGTCGGCGGAACCATCGAGGCATGCGACGGCACCGGGGGACAGGACGCATACAAAATCAACATACGCCTGCAATATTACGGCAATCAGAGCTACACGGGCCGCATAGGCGAAATCGTCCTGGAATTCCAGGAATATATGACAATGAACATTGGCGGAATCCTGGTGCAAGTCCCCGTGTGCACTAACATGGTCAGTGTGGGAATATACTGTTCCGAATCCAAGAGTTCTTTCGCCGGGGCTACCGAAATCGGGCATGATATGACCATCTTGCTTAAAGAATCCATATCGATGCCTTTGACCTATGAGGGCTACGGGACCTTCGTAATACCGTACGGATACCAAAACGGCATACTGAACCTGGACTCCGTAGAAAACTACAGCGGCATCCTCGTAGAAATGCACACGGACCTGAACGATTACGGATCACAAGGCTGGGTAGGGACCGTCGGAAAGGGAGGAACCCTGAACAGTTGCATCCACAAGGACTTCGCACTCACCGGGGCATTCAGCGCCACGCTCAGATTCGACGTAAGCGGAGTCTCGGACCTCAGCAAGGCGCCCAAACTGCACTTCGTCATCAACGATGGAACGACCAACAAGTTCTCTCTCACGATTCATCTCGAAAAGATGCCGTCGTATACCGTCAGATTCTACGCCCAGAGTTATGACTACCCTATGCTGGACAGCCTACAGGCAGGAGGTGAGGTCACGATACCTGTGCCTCCCTACACCCTCGCTAAGACGATAACGGTTTCCCACGGGGACCAGATAGCCAGATCCCAATACCCCATGACGTACGAGTACTTCTCTGGATGGTACAGGGATCCTGGCTGCACCAGGTACTTCGACACCACCACCTCGGTGACAGAGAACTTGGAACTCTATGCCAAATACGCTTTCAAAGCGACGTTCAAGATCCCTAGCGGCGACCAGGTCGTCCCTGTAGATGTGACCACAAGGAACTCGGCCCACGCCGAAGCGGTCTACGAGAACGCGAGCGTTGCGGCGAAGGCCGCATTCGGCAATTATGTAGTACACGGGCACATAGGTAGCCTGGTTCATGTTCCCGCCCTCCCCACTGGCGCGGTATGCTGGGCCTTCAACGGAATGGAGTACGGTGTCGGAGAAACTGTCGTCCTTTATCAGGAATCCATGTCGTTCATTGCCATTCCGGGACCTGACGAGAGCAGCGAAACCGTAGAGGTCAAGTTCGCAGACCAGAACGGGACGATTATATCCATTGTCGAAAAAAGGGTCGGAGATACAATCCAGCTTTCGGAATATCCTGGCAACGACAGCGAATCCTTCGTTGGGTGGGCTTTCCGTGGCCATCTGTTCGAAAAATCCGAAGGATACATGCCTACGGTCCACGTGTTGCCCGACGGCATGAACTTCATCGCCGTGATGCTCAACGAACAGAAGCTGGCATCCATAACCTACGGCGAAATGATAGTCACCAGCCAGGGTGCGGATATAAGCCTACCTGTGCCTGAAGACGAAAACTTCAGAGGCTGGATGATAAACAACATCTTCTATGGCATCGAAAACGTCGAAGGGCGGAAAGTCTGCACGATGACCGTCACTTATGCGAACAACGTCTTCGCGATTCCCGTTTATTACGACAAGAAGAAAATGATTGACGTCACCCTGGTTTTCACCGACGGCTCCGAGATGGAAGAAGTCGAAGAAGTCGACGAGGACCATAAGGGCCCCAAGTATGGAAAAATCATGAAATTCCCCCAGCCATCGATCCAGACCGGATTCGTATCATGGTATTCTGAAGGGAAGAACTACGAACCCGGCGACGAATACGTCATCCACACCGACGAGACTGTAGAATTCGTCCCGCTGTACGAAAACAACAGCTACACTTATACTTTCGAACCCTCCACCGGAGTCGATTTCACCGGATGGCTCTGGGAAGGGAGGCTTTACGAGGCCGATGAGTCGATTCGTCTGCCTGACGGCATCACGCCATCCCCTTCTGCAGCCATCAAGGATTCAAACAAGCCTGTCGTCATCGACACCGGGCGTAGTGCGATGATAGAGACCCACGAGCGTGACGGCTCTCCGACACAGACCTATAAGAGCGGTCAAACCATATTACTGCCCCAACCCTCGGAATCGGCTGGCTTCAAGGGCTGGCTGATAGACGGCCGCGTCTATGATGTCGGCGACCGCTACTGCCTTTTGAACGACTACAGCCCGTTGCACAAGCTCGTCTTGAGCGATGCCATTCTTGAATCCGCCAATCCAGGCTATACCAGCGACGGCGTTTGGTACGATTCCTATGAGCAAAAGAAGTTCGATAATGTCTTGGAAGAGGAACATCTGACGGACGATTCTGTCTATCATCTGAAATGGAAAGGCATCCTGGTCAAAGTAAGACTGGTCCACGGCAACGACGTCCTGGATCAATTCGACACCGACATGAGGTATGGCGAGAAATTCGGAAGCTTCCTCACCGATGCTTCCGAATACTGCAAATTGAATTTCCACGACGCCAACGTTCGTTGGGAAGTCGCCGTCTTACAAAACTCAGCACTTGACGGAATCGGGAGATATGTATACGAAGGCGACACTTTCGAAGTCCCCAACTTCAACAACGTGGTGAGTGAGGAGGCGAATGTGCTCATTCTGTATCTGCTGGCTGATGCCTCCAACACTGCAATAACGGTGGAACTGTCCCCTGGACAGCAGTATGTACCAATCAGCTCCGACCCAATTGAATTCGTCGCGGTATATATAGACGAAAGCATGGTCGCAAAAGCCAAGTTCTGGGACGGCAACGAGGTCGTCGGTTCCGTAACATCAACCGTCGGCGGTACGATAATGCTTCCGTCCGGGAAGTACGTAGGATGGATTAGCGACGGCATACTCTACAAAGACAAGTACACGTTCACATCGGGAACGGAAGAGGAGTTCATAAACTTCGTAGCCGTCAAAAAATCAGATATCGTGTCATATGTGATTTTCTCAATGGACGAAAACCTAGGCAGCATGCCTGATTATCCCAACGGAACGCCTGTGCAAGGTAAAGTGGGAGACGTCATGATTCTTCCCAAGGTCATCGGAAAAGGGAACAACAAGTTCATAGGCTGGTATCTCGACGACCAGTTGCTAAAGGACTACACGTTCACGTCCTCGGAAACCAAGACCCTTATCGCGAAGTTCGTTACCCTCGGATCATCAGAGTCCGCCACGCTGTCCTTCACCACGGGAGGCAAGGGCACCGTGGTCGGAACAATCCCACACGACGCAAAGATCGGCTATGTCGTTGATCTTCCAATTGTCGCTCCGATCGGAAACCTGAGGTTCGCAGGATGGATGATCGGCGATTCAGGACTGATGGCCGATGAAAGCGGCAGAGTGATACCTCCGGAAAAATACCTGGCCTATCCTGAAGTTGATGACCCTATCACTAAAAGCGGAACGATTGGAGAGATGATAATTCTCCCGCCTGCCCCTCCGGATGCCCCGGTGGATGCCGAGTTCGTCGGATGGAGCTACAACGGAAAGACGTACGCAGGCACCAGCTTCAACGTATACGAAGGCGGCAACGTCCTCATGACCCCCATATACAAAAATGCGGAGGCGACCCTGAGGTTCATCGTCAGCGATGGAAACACCATAACGAACGAAAACACCATAACCTGCCAGATTGGAGACAAGTTCATCCCATCTCCCACAAACACAGGCATTAAATTAGAGTCTGGATACCAATGGATGTCCCTCAACAGTGGCGAGAAATACTACGGCGCCGACGAGAGGTACCCACGCAAAACGCCTATAGAAGTAATCGATGCGTCAGACACGTTCATAGCAGTCAATTGTTCTCGCAACAACGTGAATATGTACATAAGCGGCATAAACGTGAACACCCCTCAATCGGCCATACAAATTCAAAGCGGAAGGGGAGATGCCGACCCGATCCAACAACAGATCAGCAAGAACACAAGAGGATACTTCATATCGACGTCTACCGCGGTGGATCAATGGTTCATGGCACCCGACATTGACAAATCATATTTCAGCATACAGGGACAAGACCTCGATGACTATGTGCTAGTAGGATACTCCTCTTCCGTCGAAGGTACAGACATGTACGAATTCCATCAGCTCGGAGAGAAGATATACAGTCACTGCTACAAGGGCCACACCACCATCGAGTTCATGCCAGTATTCGTCAAGTCCGACACTATGCAAACGCTGACGTTCTCCACTGGCGAGAGCTATATGTTCCACTTCAGCGACGCTATTCGCCAAGGATATGACCTGCTCGGCTGGGAGTATGCCCAAAGCAAAACCGTCGACGGCACCACGGTGATCGAGAACGTAATCCTGCCGATGGGAAAGATTGTCAAAGTGGACCATTGGAGGTACATGGAAGACGAGGACCCCGTGGACTGCTACGTCCTGTACTATTCCGATTCCAGATACGTCATAGTCCCCAGCACCGTGCATTTTACAGCAATATGGAAAAACATAGAATACACGGTCGAAGTCCAAGCACCTTACGAGGGCAGGATATCCTGGGAATGGGTCGTGAGCGCAGACGGAGAAAGCTACACGGGAGGAAGCGTTTCAGCTGGAGAATCGAACATTCCTGTAAAAGTCAGATATGGAGACCAGCTCCAGTTCACATACCATTTCAAAGAAGGGTCGAAATACTCCTTCTATAAATGGGATAGAATCGGAGAAGGAACCTTCTACAACGACACCTCCCCTGTATGCCAAATGGACGTCATAGGCAATGCTTCCGTCTTCAACACCATGAGCACGGCCTATGACCAAATAATCAGGATCTATAATCCCGAGATAGGCACGATGGGAATCACGGCAGAATACAAATCCAAGACCGAATACCAGGACTATGAGGAATATAGGGTAAAAGCCGGCACCACCACAGGGTTCACTTACGATTCTGACACGGAATCGATATTCACAATCGTAGTCAACGGCGTCAGATACGACATCGACGGAGTTATAACGGTCACACAGGATCTGGTCACGGTGAGCCCTTACCTCGCCCTCAGATCCTCAACAGAAGTTGTGAGTCAGCACGCATGCTTTGCCTTCGCACAGAATGACGGCCATTACACCATGGAACTACTGGACCTCTCCTCCGATACCACACCGGAAGGCCTAGCAATCTTCAAAGACGGAGTTGTCTACATATCATATGTCCAGAAAGCCGACGTGGAATTCGAATCGTCATGGACCGACGGGAAATTGTCGATGACGTTGAATGCGACGGACATGCTCGGCCTGGTGCCTGTGAAAGTGACGGTGTTCGGACCAGGCGCTAAGACACTCGTGATAAATACGGAGGTATACGTAATCCCCAAGCTGTACGACTGCCGATGACGGCATGTCCAACTGGTGCAGGAGGAAGAGAATGGTTCACATTCAGAATCCAACGGAATGCCCTTGGTGGCCGGTACATATCGAGCCTTCAGCGAAGGCGGTGAAAACATGAGGGTGACAAGCGCCATACTCGTTCTGACAGTAGTTATACTGCTAGCACCCATGTGCATGCCAGCTTCGTCCTCCGGCAACGGAGACGGCGGCGTTGGAAACCCAGAAATGATTCTCGGCACATCCGATACGCCCTACATCGCGGTATTCAACTCCTACATACCAATAACCGTCGGCATAAACAAAAATGCCTTCAGAGACCATTCCACGGTATGCATTGAGGTCGGTTATGTCGAAAATGGAAGCTTCGTGTCCTATGGCTTCATAAAAGACACCCAAGGGCCTCACATAATAGCGTGCGAAGATGGAAACACGGCAGCATACTCTCGTGGAAACAATGACGAAACCATAGGCGCGTATTGCCTATCGTTCCATCTGGGGCAATCCGATGGCGAATGGAGATACGTAATAAGGGTTACCGTCGAGGACTGGGAGATTGTGGACGGGGTTGACCAGGCCCACGTATCCCAGCAATATCATTTCTGCGCATACATACGCGCCGTTGAATCATTCAACGACGGGATATACCTCTCAGAGAACCCTTCACAATATGTCCCCCTCGGCGAACAAGGTATACAGATAGGTTTCGACGAGGACATGACGGCGCTTTACGCATATGTCAACACAGGCGGCACCTACATTCGCGATGCTTACGACTTTTACGCCGTGGGGCTCCCTGACGGAATCGGAATGAAATTGGACGGCTCGATTTCAGGAAAGCTCGCGGAATCGCTAATGGACGGGGATTCAACAAAGAACTTCACAATCTATGCAATAGGAGAGACGGACGTAAATACGATTGAAAAGACCAATTTCACCTGCCAGTTTATGTTTCCTGAAGACTTCTTCAAGTATAGCGTTGGATCGAACACATGGAATTGCACCCAAAGAGGACACTGCGCCATAGCCAACGGAGACGACCTCGTCATTCATGTGCAAGCCGAAGACGTCAACGAAGTATATGCGGAATACGGTAACGACGACACCAGAGTGGATGGCATTTCCGGAACGATAATCATCGAAGCCAGCGCCCTGAAAAACTTGTCTGGAATATTTCAGGTCCATATCATGAACGGTTCCTGCTCTGCTACACTTCACGTAATGGAGGTAGGGCCACTGGTCCATTCTGGTCTGTCCCCCGCTGTCACATCCTCGTGAAACCGCTACACAATCAGAACCCTCGACCATACGTTATAATCGCTGGAGTCGATAACTCGACATGCCCAGGGAGATCTCCGTCCTTCTGATCGACGGCTACATCGACGACCCGGCCGCCCTCGGCGTCCCTCCGTACGTATCCCCGATGATACGCGCCGTAGCGGGCGCCGCCTTGGACGCCGGGGCGGACAGGGTGGAGTACATGTCCGCAGACATGGTCCGCCAGGGGAAGAGGGTTCCCGACGCCTCCGTGTCCGTCGTCCTCTCCGGGAACACCGTCCCCGGGAAGTATCTCCGCTCCATGCCGCTGTCCCTGAAGGAGCTGGACTCCCTCCTCCCGAGGCTCAAGGGCTGGCGCCTGATCGGGGGATCCGCCGCGGACTCCAAAATCGCCGAGAAGTTCGACTTCGCCATAAAGAAGGACCTTGCCGCCTCCCTGTACGACGGCATCTCCGGAAAAGAGGTGGGCGAGAGGCTCCGCACCCTGGACGAATGGAACAGGTGGATGCTCCTCGGCGCGGACATCGTCGCCCAGCATCAGGACTTCCCCCAGCCCCTGGTGGCTGAGATAGAGACCTACCGCGGGTGCCACAGGTACGCCACGGGAGGGTGCTCCTATTGCATAGAGCCGTTGAAAGGCAGGCCCTTGTCCAGGTCCCCCGAGGATGTCCTCGCCGAAGCCTCCAAGCTCAGGGAGCTGGGCGTCAGGAACGTCAGGATCGGGGGGCAGACCTGCATCGTGTCCTACGGGTCCCCCGACGACTCGCCCGTCCCCAGGCCGGACCCCTCCGTGGCCGAGAGGCTGTTCTCCGGCCTGGAATCATTGGGGTTCGACACCGTCCATGTGGACAACGCCGACGCCGCGGTTATATCCACATGGCCGGACGAGTCCCGCGAGGTACTGGGGTCCATAGCCCGCCATTGCACCGACGGCGACGTCCTCGCGCTCGGGATGGAGTCCGCCGACCCCCGGGTGTTCATGGAGAACAACCTGAACAGCACCGCTGAGCAGGTCCTGGACGCTGTCAGGATGATCAACGAAGTCGGAAAGGAAAGGGGCCCCAGGGGCATGCCGAGGCTCCTTCCCGGGATCAACATCATCTGCGGACTCGACGGGGAGACCAGGGCCACCTACGCCATGGACCTGGACTTCCTCAGGAAGGTCCGCGACGAAGGCCTCATGATAAGGCGCATAAACATCCGCCAGGTCCTCCCGGTGAGGCGCGAGTTCAAGACCAGGGTCGACCAGAGGACCTTCAAGAAGTTCAAGGAGGACGTGCGCGAGGAGATCGACCGCGCCATGCTGGAGCGCGTGGCCCCGTACGGGACCGTCCTCAAGGACGTCTACATGGAGCTCGCGGACGGGTCCGTCACCTTCGGCAGGCAGATCGGCTCCTATCCGCTCCTGGTCGGCGTCCCCTACAGGCTGGAGACCGAACGCTTCCATGACGTCTTCGTCACCGGATGGGGGTTCCGCTCGATCACCGGCGTCACTTACCCCTTCGACGTCAACTCCATGCCCTTGGACGCCATGGAGGCCCTTCCGGGAATCGGGAAGAAGAGGGCGGCCAAGATCGTGCTGGAAAGGCCTTACAAGGACCTGGAGGACCTGCGCAGGGCCATAGACGACCCGGCCGTCATCGAGGGGCTGAGGGACATAGTGGAGTTCCGCTGACGGATGCATGATGGGAGCCGGCCTGTGCACGCACGATTACTCCCCCGAAAAAGATAATCTATCCCTGGACCGATGCCGAGGCATGGACGCCAGGCTATCCGCCAAGTTCCCCTTCCTCAAGGAGGCGCTGGAGTTCGCAGAGGAGAACTCCGCCGACCTGGAGTCCCTTCTGACCTCGGAGAACTTCTCCCCCGCCCGGGCCAGAGGCAGGGAGAGGGTGCTTGACGCCATTGCCTCCGGGGAGGTCGTATACAAACCGCTGATGAGGGACTACGACTGCCTCATGGAGGTCATGTCGTATCCCTACGCCAGGATGCTCGTGTCGGTCATCTGGGACCGCTACCTGACCAAGAGGTACGCCCTCGGCGAAGCCGTGAGGATGAACAAGGTGCTCTCCGGAGAGGACCATCGCACCATGATCAAGGTGTCGGACGAGATGGGGTTCCACGCCGAGACCGACCCCGACGGGACCATGAGGATGGGGTTCCCGGACTACCTCATGCTATCCAGCAGGATGAAGAGCATAGATTGGAAGCTTATCAACAGCGACGTCAGAGCAGGGATGGTGGTGCTCCCCGGCGACAAGTTCAACCGCCTGATGCAGAACGCCCTCCAGTACAAGATAGAGTCGGAGCTCCCCCTGAAGCCTCCGGAGGAGTTCCTGCAATACCTGGAGAAGGATGCGGCGGCCGTGAAGATGGCCCTCGACGAGGCCAAGGCCAAGATGAGCCCCACCAGGGGCGAGGGGATGAAGGACGCGTACCTGCCCCCTTGCGTCAAGCACCTTCTGGAGCTATCGATGAAGGGCATAAACCTCCCCCACAGCGGAAGGTTCGCCCTGGTGACCTTCCTCTCCGCCCTGGGGCTGGATTACGATGCGATAATCCGCATCTTCGCGGAATCCCCGGATTTCGACGAGTCGAAGTCGGAATACCAGATCAAGCACATCACCGGCGAGCTCAACGGGACCGACCCCTACACCCCGCCTGAGTGCAAGACCATGAAGACCAACGGCCTCTGCCACGAGCCCGACGCCCTGTGCGAGCACGTCAACCACCCGCTGAACTACTACAGGATAAAGTCGGGGGCCAGGCGCCCCAAGGACGGCGGCGAGGGCCGGAGCCGACGTCGCCCCTCCTTGTTGAGGTTCCTCCAGGTTATTATCGCCCTCTGGACGGCGGTGAGGTTCCCGACGACGGCGAACCAGATCATCATGACCTCCATCCAGTTGATGTCGAACCCGGCTATCTCGAAGGACCCGTATCCGAGCGCGGACGCCACGTACTGGATTATCGGGAACAACGTCGACAGGACGACCCTGTCCGCGCGGCCGAGCAGGCCCGCATACAGGCGAGGAGCCCCGATGGCCTGGGCCTGGGTGCCCATGTACGAGGTCAGCAGGACCCCCACCAGGGCGACCATCCCTAAGTAGGGGTTGCACCAGGCGCTGACCGCCACCCCTCCGATCATGAAGACGTCGGCGTACCTGTCGAACACGTGGTCGAGATAGTCCCCCTTGGGAGACGCCTTCCCGGCCATCTTGGCTATCTTCCCGTCCAGGGCGTCGAAGTACCCAGACAGTATGACGGCGGCCGCGCCGACCAGAAGGAGGTACCGCATGCCGTCGTACCCGCTGTAGTAGAATATCACTCCGCAGAGGAGGGCCAGGATCAAGCCTATCCACGATATCGTGTTGGGGTTGACGCGTATGAGCCTCTTGGCCACCGGCGCCAACGCGAAGTCCGCCCTCGCTCTCTGTCCGTCAAGAACCATTCATCCACCTCCGAAGACCAGTCCGTCCTTCCCGGAAGGAGCCCCTCGCCCCTTCCCTCCGCGGCGGCCAGGACGCCGTCGGCGCACGCTCCGACGGAAGAGGACGTGCAGTCTATCTCGAACACGGGTATGTCCGTGTCGGCGGCCTCGCAGAGTATCACGTCCAGTATCTCGGACTGGACGTTCTCGCGGACCTTCGATTCAACATACCCCCTGGCCCTGAGCCTCTCCGCCAGGATCCGAGGCTCGCATCTGAGCACGACTATCGTGCTACAGTCCATGTAATGCGACAGGTGCCCCTCCATGAACACCAGGCCATCCCTCCCCCTGTACTCCTCCAACGAGTCGTTCAGGAGGTCCAGGTCGACCTCGTGCGTGTCCCGCTCCTCGTCGAGGTCCCCCAGGAGCCCGTGGGAGCGTATGTGCTCCCCCAGGTCCACGACCTCGTATCCCCTGGAGCGGAGCTCGGCCGCCACCGACGTCTTCCCCGTGCCCGGGGTGCCCGTGATCGCCACCAGCGTCAAGAGATCTCCTTCAGATAAGGCTCCGCCCTTTCCAAGGCGGCATCCCACGACGGGGTGTTCGTGAGGGCCCCGGTCGCCTCGACGACGAAGGAGGCCACCGAGGCCGCGATCACCAAGGCCTCGGGGATCTTGTAGCCGCGGTACAGGGCGGCGTAGAACCCGGCGCGGTAGGAGTCCCCGGCGCCGGTGGCGTCGACGAACCTGTCCGGCTTGACCGCAGGTATCCTGAGGGCCTCGCCTCCCATGCGGGCCGTGCTTCCCTTCTCCCCCATCGTGCGGACCACCAGGTCCACCGGCGCATCCATGATGTCGTCGAGGCCGACGTACCTTCTGAGGGATTCCGCCTCGGTCTCGTTGCAGAAAAGCGCGTCCGAAAGGGACAGCGCGCGGGGGAAGTTGTCGGAATTCCAGATGCGATGGGACTCCTGGGACGGATCCAACGAGACGTACGCGTCCGGAAGGTCCTCCATCAGCGAGATGTAGTACGAGGGCTGGCCGGTGCAGAAGTGCACGAACCTGGACTCCGAGGCCATCTTCATGAGCTTCACGTCCAAGTCGTCTGCGAATCCCTGCGGCCCCTGGTAGAAGAGCACCTTCTGCCTCAGGGAGGCGTCGTTGATGACGATCGCCTTGGAGGACTCGTACTTCCCGACGTGCACGAACTCGTCCATGATCAGTCCTGAGGCCGCCATGTCCCTCTCATATGCGCCGGGGAAGTCGTTCCCGACGAAGGCGCAGATGGCAGTGGGGCATCCGAGCCTCGCCGCGGTGACCGCTATGTTGGTGCCGGTCCCTCCGAGCGTGGTGACGGCGGAGGTCACGTCCTCCGTGGTGTTCAGCTCGGGGAACTTCCTCACGGTCATTATCTGGTCCACAGTGACGTGTCCGTAGACTGACAGGAAGGGGCTCACGTGCCCTCCTCCCACCCAGTGATGTATTTGACCTGGGACTCGGAGAGCGTGTCTATCTGCACCCCCATGGACTTCAGCTTGAGCGTGGCTATCTCCGCGTCTATCTCATGCGGGACGGCGTACACCTGATTGCCCATCTCCTTGTAATGGCGGGACATGTGCACTATGCCAAGCGCCTGGGTGGCGAAGCTCATGTCCATGATCTCCGCGGGATGCCCCTGGCCGGCGGCGAGGTTCATCAGCCTCCCCTCGGCTATCAGGTAGAGGCTGCGCCCGTCCCTTGTCCTGTACTCGTCTATGAAGTCGCGGACCCTCTCGCAGGAGACCGACGCCTCCCTGAGGGCGTCCTTGTTGATCTCGTTGTCGAAGTGGCCGACGTTGCCCATCACGCACCCGTCCTTCATCACGGCTATGTGCTCGGCGGTGACGATGTCCTTGCAGCCGGTGACCGTTATGATTATGTCGGCGACCTTCACGGCGTCGATCATCCTCATGACCTCCAGGCCGTCCATCTTCGCCTCTATGGCCTTGACCGGGTCCACCTCGGTGACTATGACGGACGCGCCCAGGCCCTTGGCCCTCATCGCCACGCCCTTTCCGCACCATCCGTATCCTGCGACCACCAGCCTCTTCCCGGCCACGATGAGGTTCGTGGCGTTCATCCATCCGTCGAAGGCGGACTGGCCGGTGCCGTAGCGGTTGTCGAACAGGAACTTCATCTTGGCGTCGTTTATGTCCAGCACCGGGAAGCGGAGCGCCCCGTCGGCGGCCATGGCCCTGAGGCGGACGACCCCGGTGGTGGTCTCCTCGTTGGCCGCCCTCACCTTCCCGAGGACCTCCCTGCGGGACGTGTGCGCCATCGCAATCAGGTCCGCGCCGTCGTCGATGATGAGGTCGGGCGACATGTCCAGCACCGTGTTGAGGTTGCGGTAGTATTCCTCGGACGTCTCCCATTTCTTCGCGTACACCTCGAGGCCGAACTCCTCGCGGAGCGCCAGGGCCACGGAATCGTCGGTCGACAGGGGGTTGCAGCTGGCCAGGCGGATGTGCGCCCCGGCCTCGGCCAGGGTCACCGCGAGCATCCCGGTCTTGGCCTCGGTATGGAGGGCCATGCCTATCTTCAGGCCTGCCAGGGGCTTCTCGTCGGCGAAACGTCTCCTCACGTCCTTCAGGACGGGCATGTGGCTGTCGGCCCAGTGAAGCCTGAGGGACCCTTTCTTCAGAAGGTCGTCCATTCACTCATCTCCTTTCTTGAACTCGGACATCAGCGAGTCGCATATGCATTCGACCGTGGCGCGCCTGCACTCCTTGGCGGAGAAGGACGCTATGAGCCCGTCGATGGCCTTGTCGTCCCCGCGGAGCTCGGATACGAACCTGATCATGTTCTCCAGGGCGCGCGACATCTCGTCGGATATGGGGACTGAAGCCGTGCGGGACGTGCGGGACAGCGGGTTGAGGTCGATGGATATGACGGTCTTGCCCATGGATACCAGCGCCTCCGCCCTGTCCCCGTCCTCGATGGGGACGACGATGACGTCGCTGGAGAATATCCCCTCGTCGGTGCATAGGGCCCTGTCGTGGTTGAGGCCCTGGATCCTGCGGTCCGGAACCCTGCCGAGCACCTTCTTGGCGCCCTTGGACTCGAGATACGAGATGATGCCCTCCATCCTCTCAGGGGTCCTGTGGAAGAGGTTGACCTCTATCTTCGCGGGAACCGCGTCGGCAAGGGCGATCAGCCTCTCGGCGTCCAGCGCGGCCGCGTTTCCGTTTATGCATACCACGGGGTTCTCCGCCCTGAGCAGGAAGGCCGCGGCGGCCCTCTCGGCGTTCAAGGCGGCCTCGGTGCTCTTCTCGCCCATGAGGTAGTCGTACGCTTCGCCGCGGCCGTGGGATATCAGGCCTGTAGGCGTGACGAGGCCTTTCTCCACCATCGCTGCGAGACGCTCCCGCGTCATCAAGGACTTGTATCTGGGATGGTCCTCGGGGATGTCCATGGAGCGTTATACCAACGCACTCGTATTTTATCTGTTTCACAGACTCCGATGGAATTCCCGATGGCAAACAAGATATCGTGAATGCGCATTGGTGCGCCTATGCCTGAGATACGCATAGTCGTCGTCGGGGCGAAGTTCGAGGGGAACGTAGGCGCCATAGCCCGGTCCATGGCCAACTTCGACCTGAAGGAGCTGTACCTTGTCAACCCCTGCGAGATAGGGGACGACGCGTATCGCAGGTCCAAGCACGGATCGCAGATCCTGGACGAGGCGAAGGTAGTCTCCAGCTTCGAGGAGGCCGTCAAGGACTGCTTCCTCGTGGTAGGGACCAGCGGCGTGACCACCAGGGGCGACAGGAACTACACCCGCGTCCCCGTCCCCGTCCGCGAGTTCGCGGAGCACTGCAGGGGATACCCCGAGAAGATCGCCGTCGTGTTCGGAAGGGAGGACATAGGCCTCCTCCAGGAGGAGCTCAACCTGTGCGACGTCCTGATCACGATACCCACCGGCGAGGAATATCCCATTCTGAACCTGTCGCATGCGGCCAACATCGTGATGTACGAGTTCTTCCAGGCGGAGAACGTCCCCAGAAGGCCGGAGCCGGCGGACAGGGAGGAGAGGGAGCGCATGTTCGGGTTCTTCGCCGACCTGATGGAGTCGATAGAGTACCCTCCCACCAGAAGGGAGATGACTCAGGTCATGTTCAGAAGAATGATGGGCAGGGCGATCCCCACGAAATACGAGTACAACACGATCATGGGGGTCTTCGGGGACGCCTCCAGGATCATCAAGTACGGGAAGCCCTGGGAGAAGAAGCGATCAGGCTCCCCAGACCGAGAAGAACACCACCATCTTGGTGTCCTCCCTGTCGTTCCTGCGGACGATGTCGGGGACCATGCCGGTCATCTCGGCGACCTTGTCGTAGATGGCGCCCGATTCCGCCTCGCCCAGGTCGGAGCTGACGGCGACGACTATGCCGCCGGCGGGATCGTCCCCGGACGCGGTTATGGCCTTCTCGACCGCCTTGACCGGATTCATCTCGGACACGTAGGCGAAAGTGTACACCTTGTCGAAGAACGTGCTGAAGAACGGCCCCGAGAGAAGGTCCGCGATGCACTTCACGGTGAATATTATGGAATGGGATATCATCCGGAACGTGCTGTTGACCCTGGCGTCGGGGCACATCCTGACGACGCTGTCCTCGTCCAGGACGTACATGCGGTCGGAGGCCTCGGAGACCTTCCCGAGGGCCCCCTGGGCCAGCTTGCGCCGGGCGGACTCGAAGGACAGGGGTATCCCGATGACGGATATGGTCTTGCAGCCGCACTCCCTGGCGCATCTGAGGATCACCGGCACCATCCCGGTCCCGGTGCCGCCCCCGAATATGGAGAACACCACGACCGCCTTGTATCCCTGGAAAGCCTCCCTGATGGCGCCGACGTTCTCGAAGGCTATGGCGGAGGCCAGCTCCGGATCCCCGTGGCATCCCTCCATCCCGGACGGGACGAGGGGTATGGTGCTGCTGTCGTTGGAATTGATGAAGACCACGGGCGCATCCAGGATGTCCTCGGATTCGGCGAACACCCTGCGGCCGGAACCTCCGCATGCGACGATCAGGACGTCCTTCCTAGGCGCCTCTACGTGTTCATGATCGGCCATGGGACACCGTCGAAATCATAGAAAAGGGGTAAAAGGTTTGTGTTGTCAGTCTTAGACCAACCCGTTCATCCGAACAGAGCGGAGAGTCCAGCGGCGGCCTCTTCCTCGCTGACTGCTTCCTCTTCCGGCTCCTCGGCCGCGGCGGGCGCTGCGGCGGCGGGGGCGGCGGCTGCGGGGGCGGC
>JAFWTC010000062.1 GCA_017519045.1 Candidatus Methanomethylophilaceae archaeon | reverse complement strand
TTGTTGACGCAGTGCAGGTCATCGGCCTCGGCGTAGATGTCGGTGTGGGACAGCTGGTAGGGCATCCAGCTCCTCTGTCCGAGCGGAACTCCGATGTCCTCGTTCATCATGGGGAAGCCGCGCTGTTTCGCGATCTTCTCCGCGGACTTCTGGAACTCGACTTTGGACTTGGACTGTTTCCATCCACCATAGCAGTAGTACTTGGTGGACATGTCAGTAGGCTCTTCTTTGAACTTCTTTTTGCATGCTTCCATGAACAGCTTCTCTTTTCCTGCCATGGTAATCACTCTCCCTTAACCTTCCAAGGCTGGTATCCGCCCAGGGTCCTCAGCTTGTGGATCCTGAGTCCGTACTCGGTGACCTCTTTGTCATCTCTCATGTCGACGCCGTCAGCTCTGAAGATGGTGGTCCTCTTCTTGAGGTCGGCCATGGACGCGGGCTTCCCGACGGAGATCCTCCTGTCGAGAGGAATGGCGACCTGGTCCTTGACGTAGACGACTTCTTTCTTCTGGGCGTCCCAGACGTACCTCTGCCAGCCGTCGAACATGAGTCCGTGCTCGTCGAGACGGCAGGCGTGTCCGTGAACGGTGGCTCCCCTGATTCCGGTGAGGGCGGGGTCGAAGGTCTCGTTGTCGATGAACTCTTTGGCCATGCGCTCGAGATCCCTCTCACGGACCTCGATGATCTGCCTTCCGGACAGGGTTCCGGTGTCGACTCCCCTGTACCTGGAGAGGTACATCCAAGCCCTCTGATAGGGGGATATGGGCGCGAAGTAGACGGAGTCGGTGAACTGGATGTACCTGACACGGTCTCCGTGCTTGGCTCCCTCGATGGGCTCGACGAGTTTCCTGATGGGGCAGTCGGGCTCCTTTCCCTCCTCTATTGGGGGGTGGATGGACTTGTAGTCCTCTCCGGGGTTCCTGTGTCCCATGATCCTGATGACGTCGTCCATGGCGACGTTGCGGAGGACCTTCAGTTTGTGTTTGGGATCCATGTAGTTTCTTCTGTTCTTCGCAGGGATGGACTCTCCGGGATAGAACTGTCTCTTGTATGCCATGTTTACGCACTCCTATAATCATGAAGCGTGGGCCTGTATTTCGAGTACCTACCTACCTGCATCGAATATCCGTGCTCGATATGCTCGTTGCACGCCGCTTTAATCTGATCCAGCCTGACCTCCAGCTCGTCCTCGTCGGCGACCTCCAGCTCTATGTAGAACGCTCCGACGAGATAGCGGAGCTCGACCTCCCTTCCTCCCACGACGATGACCTTCCTCTCGGAATGGTTGTTGGCCAGCCCCTTGCCGGGACCGCTGTTGATCGTCTTGGGAAGGCTCTCGCCGGTCATGTTGATCTGCCTGATGCCGGGAATGACGTCAAGCGCGTTCAGGAGCCTCTCGGTGGTCTCCGCGGATAGGAGGCGGTTGGTTATGATCTGCACCTCGGGAAGGGGCTTCCCGGTGTATTCGAGCTTCTGTTCGGTAGATTCTGCCATTACAGGACCTCACAGTTTCTTTTTCACCTTCTTAGCCTCGGCGGCGACGATCTGCATGGGCTTGCTGAAGGCTTCCATGTCTCCGAAGACCTCTTTGAAGAGTCCGGAGGTGGCCTCTGCGGAGAAGGTCTGGGTTCCTCCGTCCAGACAGTTTCCTGCGGTGACGGCGGGGATCAGAACTCCCTTGGCGTGCCTGGTGACGACGTGGTTACCGTGGAACAGACCGGGTCCTCCTCCTCCATAGATGGAGTGGGAGAAGAACGACATTCCGACTCCGACACCCTCGGACCTTCCGTAGTCGGCTCCGGGGAGACCGGACTCATGCTCGAGCAGGTCGTTGTAGTACAGGATGGTTCCAGGAACTCCCTGAGCTGCCCTGGCGGCTCCGACGTTGACCATGACGGCGGCGACCATTCCGGCGGAAGCGTAAGCGTTCCAGAGGGGGAGGTCGTCGGTGGTGTAGACCTTGTATCCGGAGGGGAGGGTCTTCTTGACGCGGATGACTCCGTCGGCGATGGCCCTGTCCATCAGGCTCTCGATGACGGTTCCGACGGTTCCGGTCTTTCCGTTCTTCTTGACGAGAGAGTACAAGAGGTTGTTGGCGTTGAGTCCCTCGTAGGCGAGGGCAAGGAGCGCGCCCCTCTCGAAGTTTCCGATGGCGTCTCCCATCTCGAAGGATCCGCACTGCTCGTAGATGGCGGAA
This sequence comes from Candidatus Methanomethylophilaceae archaeon, assembly GCA_017519045.1. Classification (GTDB taxonomy): domain Archaea; phylum Thermoplasmatota; class Thermoplasmata; order Methanomassiliicoccales; family Methanomethylophilaceae; genus Methanoprimaticola. The sequence goes on along the minus strand of JAFWTC010000062.1, from coordinate 1,456 downwards.
AGGGCGACACCCTGCATCGCGTTCCTGTTGACCAGAGACACGACGTGGTTGGCCATGATGTTCCTGAGCGCGAAACCAGCACCCTCGTTGTTCTGGGGGACCTCGAGGATGGATTTGACGTTGGCGCCCTGGAAGGTGATGGTCTGGGGGTATCTTCCCCAAACCGCGGCTTTGACCATGTTGGCTTTGTACATGGGGACATCGAAGAGGTCGATGATTGCCTCGGTGGTGGCTGCAGCGGTAGCGGTGAATCCGGTGGTGTACTCGACACCAGCGTTCATTCTCTCCTCAGGCACAACGACGACGATGTTCTTTCCTTTGATCTTGACGACAGTGCCGTCTCCGTCGTATACCTGGACTTTCTCTTTGATTGCGTCAGCGATCTTCTGGGCGGAATCCACGATGGGGAGATCCAGCTCTTTTCCCTGGATGATGACTCCTCCGCCGGTCATGGAACCGGTCTTGAGGGCCTTCTCAATCCCGGCCAAGCTGACCGCGACGGTCCTCTTGGTGAGGGAAACGATCTCCTTGATCGCATTGTTGCGCAACGGACTGATGGCTTCCAGCGGAATGTCTTTCGCAATGCGTTTTCCGTTGTCGTCATACAAGTCGATTACGTCCTCGTATTTTGGCATTTCATACCTCCTTGTTCAATAAATTTGCGAGAATCCTCTCGAAAACCCGCATACCCCTTGCAAGTGGGGTAATCGCCTCACCCAATATAAAACCATAGCAGAAACGGCGTTAATTCACGTATTTCTTGCTGAAAAAGCGCCAAAACCCGATGCGGAAACGCACCAGTTCAGTGTTTTTCAAAAAGTCATTTTATTTATAATTTTCTATGGATTAGGCCTCCAACATAAAACCCGGACTCAAAAACATAAATGGTAATAATTAAGAGGTTTGAATTAGCACGAATCAGTCGCGCTTCGCCTTGGTCATCACGCCGGCGGAATACCTGCCCAGGCGCTCGACGAATCCGGGGATCATGGCATAAGGTATCCCGCAGGCCATCTCGTCCGCCGCCATGCCGGTCTTCTTCCTGCAGCCGAAGCAGCCGAGCGATACGTTGGGCTTGCCCGTGGCCATCGGGACCGCGGTGACGTCCTCGCATGCGCACTGGAACGGGGCGGTGCTGAACGACATGCGCCCTCCTCCCTCGGCCGTGGACAGGGGGACTACCCAGTATATCCTCTCGGGAACGTCCACTATCGCCACGACGTCCGGCTCGAAGTCCGCATCCTTCAAGGGGCAGACGACCTCGCCGACGGACTTCGGCATCTCCACGCGCTTCGCGATCATCTCCGCGGCGGCTCCGGGGGAATCGTGCATCCCGACTCCGTAATGGAACTCGCCTGACAGGATCTTGTCCGGGGTCTCGTTCATCCCGAGGGCGGCCGCTCCGACCTTGCAACCCTCGTCGTCCGCCGTCATCATGCAGGACTTGCCGTCCTTG
>JAFWTC010000061.1 GCA_017519045.1 Candidatus Methanomethylophilaceae archaeon | reverse complement strand
TCGCCCAGACGTCCGGCCCGTGGATCTTCCTCTCCTTGGAGGCGAACTCCCCTACGGACAGGCCTTCGGCGGCGGCGCCGGAGGATTCGTGGAAGTCCCTGACGACGTCCCCCATCCTGGCGAACCCTATCCCCATATCGCAAGCGCATCTCAGCAGCTCCTCCTTGCCCGCTCCGGGCATTCCCGCGACTATCAGAGCCTTCATGCGATCACAGCAGGTTGTTGGATATGTCCACGAGTATCCTGTCGCAGTAGCGGCATCTGAGCTGGGTGGGCTTCCTGCAGACCACCGTGAACTCCGGGGAGACGGGTTCGCCCTTGTTGGTGATGCAGTTGGGATTGCTGCATCTGGCCAGGCCGATAACGTGGTCGTCCAGCTTGACGGTGTACTTCTCGGCCACGTAGTAATCCCTAATGATCGAGATGGTGGCGTCCGGGGCGATGAGGGCTATCTTGTCGACCGTGTCGCCGTCGAGCTCCCTGTCCTCGATCTTGATTATGTCCTTCCATGCGTCCCCCTTGCCTGACTGGACGTGGATCCCTATGCTTATGCACGAGTCTATGTTGTACTCGTTCACGCCGAGGATCTTCATGACGTTCAAGGCCTGGCCGCATTTGATGTGGTCGATGACGGTCCCGTTCCTGATGGGAGGAATCTTGACCTCCTTGATCTCGTGCTCGTTCGCCATCGGAGCTCACCTCCCAGTATGGCGTTGAGGAGCGCCATCCTGACCGGGACACCGTTGAAGGCCTGCTTGAAGTACCTGGCATGCTGGGTCCCGTCGACCTCGGGGGCTATCTCCCCCACCCTGGGCAGAGGGTGCATGACTATCATGTCGCTCTTCGCCTCCCTCAGGATGGCGTTGTCTATCCTGTAGGTGCCGGCCACCTTGTCGTACTCGGCGGGGTCGGGGAACCTCTCCCTCTGGATCCTCGTTATGTACAGGACGTCCGCCTGGTCTATGACGTCCTCCAGTATCGCGGTCTTGACGGGGCGGCATCCCTTCTCCTCCAGGAGGGATACGGTGTCGTCAGGCATCTGGAGGCTTTCCGGAGCGACCAGGGTTATCTTGGCTCCGAACATCGTCAGGGCCTCGGCGAGGGAGTGGACGGTCCTCCCATACTTCAGGTCGCCGACCAGGACTATGTTCAGGCCGTCCAGCGTTCCCTTGGCCTCCCTCATCGTGAAGAGGTCCAGCAGGGTCTGGGTGGGGTGCGATCCGGCTCCGTCCCCGGCGTTGATGACGGGGTTGATCGAGAATTTCGCGGCAAGCCTGGCGGATCCCTCGTAGGGATGCCTCAGGACGATCAGGTCGCAGTAGGCGTCGACCATCTTGATGGTGTCGGCGAGGGTCTCGCCTTTGGATATCGAAGTCATGGACATCTCCGAGACGTCTATGACGTCGCATCCCAGCCTGTATGCGGCGCTCTCGAACGACAGCTTGGTGCGGGTCGAGGGCTCGAAGAATAGGTTCCCGAGAATCTTGCCGTCCAGAGTGCGCTCGGTCTTGTCTCCGAGGGCGTATGGCACCATCTTCTCGGAGAGGTCCAGTATCCCCTCGATCTGGTCCTTCGTGAAGTCCCTGATGGAAACGACGTCTTTATCGTAGAGGTCCATGCTGCCGCATCGGCGCCGTGATAGTTAATCGTATTCATGCGTCCGCGAGCATGGTAATTCGACGGCCGCTTCGGATTCATTCAGATACGGGCTCCGCACTCCCGCCTTGCGGTCCGAAGTCATCGCCTCGGCCCGTATCAATGACGATGGCGTTTTCGACGATCTTGTTCTCCAATCTCTCGGTCTGATGCAAAACCCTTATTACCGCTCCCATCGTCGTCCGCGGCATGTTGGACATCGTCTCTCGGTCTCAGAGGGGCAGGATATGCGAATACTCCAGGGGCGGAAGGCCTCTCACGACCCCTTGCGCCGCGGGCTTCGATGCGGAATCCCCCGTGTGGATCGAAACCGGCGTCGACGGCAGGACGTTGCACCTTCTGGATGCCTCCGTGCCTCTGGAGAGCGGGCTTCTGACCACCGCGTCCTCGGGGGAGCAGCTCGTATCCCCCGCGATCGACGGCATCCAGGTCGTCAGGCTCCCCATCCCGGAGGGTTTCGTTCCTGCGGATGACGCTGAGGTCGTCGTGGTCCCGAACGCGTATGAGATCAGGCGCGACCCCCGCCGCATCGTCGACGCCGTGACGAGGCTGAGGGAGGCCTGCGGGTTCGGAAGGCTTCTTTGCATGCTCGGGATAGGGGAGCCGTCAACAGTTTCCCTGCTCGCGTACATGGGCGTGGACATCCTCGACTGCTCCTTGCCGAAGGCGGCGGGGATGATGGGTGTGAGGCTGCTTCCCGAGGCCGAGATCGCCGCCGACGGGGACGTGTCCGAGGCAAATGTCCTCTCCATGCAGGAGGAGATCGCGAAGACGAGGACGTTCATCTCCTGCGACCGCCTGAGGGAGCTGGCCGACCAGAGGTCCTTCTCGTCGCCGTCATCGGTGGCCGCGCTCAGGATATACGACGACGTCGGCTACGCCTATGCCGAGGAGTCCTGCTCCACGGTCGGACGCAGGTTCTGCTGCAACAGCACCCAGGCCCTCAGGAGGCCCGACTTGAAGAGGTACAGGGAGAGGATGGGCTCGTACCGCAAGCCTCCTTGCAAGCGCGTCCTCCTGCTGCTGCCGTGCTCGGCGAAGAAGCCCTATCACATATCGAAGACGCACAAGGCTTTCTCGTCGGCGGTACACACCGGCCCTCACGACACCCTGGTCCACGAGGTCATCGTGACGTCGCCGCTCGGGATCGTCCCGAGGGAGCTGGACTTCATGTATCCCGCCAACGCCTATGACATCCCCGTCACCGGCGAGTGGAAATGCGAGGAGAAGGCCATGATCCGCAGCATGGTCTCGGCCCTCATCGCCCAGGGATACGACAAGGTGATCTGCCATCTGGGCGAGGACAGGGAGCTCGTGGAGGGGCTGGCCGACATGGAGTTCACCGCGGTCGGCGACCCCACGTCGCCCGCATCGCTTTCCAACCTGGACAAGGCCCTCAGGTCGGCGACTTCGGACATGGAGCCGGTCGACTACCTGGTGGAGCGCAACGAGCTGTTCCGTTCGGTCCTGGAGTTCCAGTTCGGGAGGGAGGCGGCGGACGCCTTGATGGACGGGAACACCTACGCCGTCGGCAAGTTCCCCTACTGGAAGCTCATCCGCGAGGAGAAGGGGAAGATCCAGCTGGCTATGACGACTCCGGAGAGGGGGATGGCGTCCCTGACGCTCGACGGAGCATGCATACTGGCCGGCCTCGGGATGAACGTCGTCGAGGTCATGGACTTCGAGATGAAGGGCAGCCTGTTCGCGGTCGGGGTGGTGGACGCCGATCCCGGGATCCGCATAGGGGACGAGGCGATAGCGGTCTGCGGAGGAGAGGTCCGCGGCGTAGGCGTCGCCATGATGTGTGGACGCGAGATGAGGGACCTCAAGAGAGGCGTGGCCGTCAAGATCCGCCACAGGTCCAAGCCCGGCTCCTGAGGCCGGTCCGGGGGGCCCACTTTCGGCCACCCCCTGGTTTTCTTTAAATAAGCAATTCCGAATCCTTCTTTTGGGGACACGAGTGCATCCCGAATGCGTTGTCCCTCAGACGGCGGCTCAATCCCTTCTAATCCCAATCCCGGCTGCCGTCGATCCTTCCCTGCTCGATCTGGCGAACCTTCTCATGACTAGTCCCGCCGCCAGCCCGGCCAGTATCCCTACGATCGCCGAGGGCACCTCCTCGGTCCCGTCGAGGGAGCCGACCGCCTGGCACAGGACGACGACCACGGACCCCACGGTCAGACCCATGATGAGCCCGAAGGTCCCTGTCCTATGGTTCTTCAAGCAGGACCAGACGGCCTTGGCCAGAAACACCAATGCGAGCACTCCTCCGGCCGCCATGGGCAGGAGATAGGCGAGGTCCAGCCCCGATATCGCGTCGAGGAAGGCCGGGTACATGCCCATCGCCATGAGGACGGTGGAGCCGCTGATCCCGGGCAGTATCTTGGCCGCGACGAATATCGCGCCTATCGCAGCCATTAGCGGAACGGAAGGCTCCAGCGGCTCCCGTGGCTCCAGCGCCGCCATCAGGACGATGGCCGCGAAGCCCGCCACGAAGGCCGCCCACCACGATGCCCCCGCCGGCCCTTCGCGCCCTTCTATCGCCTTCACGTCGGGAATCTGGCATATTATGAGCGCCGCGAAGAAGAACATGGCCGCCGTCTCCCACCTCTCCAAGGCGAAGTCCAGCAGCACGGTGCATAGGAACAGCCCTACGGCCAGGCCCAGCACCAGCACTAGGATGAAGCGCAGATCGCTTCTGAGGCGCTTGAATCCGGATATGTCGCAGAGAAGCCTCTCGTACGTCCCGAATATCACCAACATGGTGGACCCGCTGGCGCCGGGGAGGGCCGAGACCGCCCCGGCCACGGCTCCCGCCGCGAAATGGGAGGACGCGCGGCCGTCGTCCGGACCGCTCATTCCCGCACTCTCTTCCTGTGCTTGGACACCGCCCATGCGGCCGCCGCTATCAGCGCCACGATCACGACGCCGATTATGATGAGCATAAGGCCCTCGTCCTTTTCCTTCTCGGGCTCCGGAGGAAGATCGGAGCCGGCCAGGACTACGTCGTTCTCACCGGAGTACTTCCACCAGATGGATCCGTCGTCGACCTGGGCCGTTCTCAGGAAGACTGGGCTTCCGCTTCCGACCTCGTACATGTCGACGCTCTTCTCCTCCTTCAGGCTTTCAGGAAGGGTGTAGGTCACCCAGGCGTCGCCGATGCCGTAGCCGGCCTGGTCGAAGGACAGGTACGATGAGACCCTTCCCTTGAAGTCGTCGGCGACCGCCGTCGGCATATCCGTGTTCCTTATCCCGAGGTTCAGGATCCTTCCCGTGTACGAATCCTCCGAGGAGACCACGTCCCAGGTGTACCCTCCGTCCACGTCGGCGACGATCTCCTTCCCGTACTGGCCGTTCAACACGGACAGGTCGAGGGAGTCCGCGGGCCTGGCGCCGTTCCAGAACAGTATGTCTGCGGATCCGACGTCGGCCGCCGTGGGGGCGGAGTCCAGGGTCTTCGAATGGCAAGGGTACAGCACGGTCTCGCCGGTGATCCTGGAATAACCCTTGATCCAGTGGGTGCCGTCCTCGGTCATCCATCCGGCCGCAGGCTCGTAGTCCGGGAACGCCGGCTCCTTCCCGTATCCGGCCATGACCGTGGATATGGTCTTGTCCCCGTCGACGAACTTCACGGGGTACAGCACGTCGCCGAGGAGGTTCTCGAGCCTCTTGTCCTCGTTGCGAATCTTCTCCTCGATGGGGGCGATCTGGCTCCTGTCTATCTTGAAGCTGTTCCCGACGAAGAGGAACGAGGGTATGTCGGTGTATTCGAACGGATACCTGTACTTCAGGTCGGGCACGTTGTCCATCAGGATCTCCCCGAGGTCTATCGGGAACCTGACGTCCACGTTGGGGAACATCGTAAGCAGCATGTTGAAGAACTTGTCGTAGTTCATCGTCGGGTCCACGGCCTTCAGCAGGGCCATTATCCTGCCGAGGTTGAGGCCCGGGATCAGGTCCTCCAGGAGGTCTGCGAAGTCCTCTCCGGTGATGGTCGGGAGCTTTATCGAGGGGAAGTCGAGCCCGAAGGACACGTCGTACATCCCCGAGGTCGTTCCCGACGCGGAGCCGTGGTAGTTCATCTCGCCGTCCAGGTCGATGTCGAACGGCCCCTGGGGCATGCGCCTCTCCACGTCCGCCATCAGCGGAAGGAGGTATCCCGTGGAGCCTTCCATATGGCCGCTCACCTGGGTCCTGTTGGACCAGCTGCTCTGGCCGGGGACGTCCGGCAGGAACTGGATCCCGCCTCCGGAGAAGGTCATGGCGGCCTCGAGGATCTCCGAGAACCTGGAGTCCAGCCCCTCCTTCACGGCGGTCTCTGACACTATGGTCCCGCCCTCCATCTCCTTCACGCCGAGGGAGACGTAGCCGTCCACGGCGCTGGCGGACCTGGTGCCGGACTCCATCCCGATGATGTGCCATGCGGAGTTCATGTTGAACGTGTTGAACGACGCCAGGTCGGTCTTCACCTTCAGGTCGGCGTCTATGGCCGCGGACAGGGACCCGGTCTCCGTGACGCGTTCGTCGAAGTAGTCCAGGTCTATGCCCATGTCGGTCAGTATCTCCCCCAGGCCGGAATACTTGTCCAGTCCTGTCAGGGGGACGTCCATGCCGACCTTCACGTATCCGTCCAGGCGCAGGCCGGCGTCGGCCTTCAGGATCTGCTTCCCGCTTCCGGCCTCGGCCGTCATCGCGAGCTCTATGTCGCCGGAGCCTTCCAGGTCCAGGCTGCGGACCTTGATTCCCAGGCCTCCGAGCACGATCTTGATGTATTCGATGAGCATCAGGCGGTCCTTCGGCGCGTTCTCGTATCCGGGCTTCTCCCTGATCTTCGTCATCAGGTCGTCCACGTCGTCGAATTCCAGCGACAGCCCCCACGAGTCCCCGTCGTTCAGCGTCGCGGCGTCGGATTCCCATGACGGCGCCAGCACGGTGACGCAGGAGACGGCCATGATCAATGCGGCCGCGGCGGCGGTGATCTTCCTTCCGTCCATTCGTTCACTTCCGTTATGAGCCGGCGAACGCTTTACCGTTATAATAGGTGTCAGTAGGCTCGTTCGGTCGGACATATTATTAATCGGCCCGCCGATGGGCGGCTGTATATGGCAGACATAATGATACGCAAGAGGAAGAGGATGAGGTCCAAGGAGGTCAAGGCGCTGTCCAAGGAGCTGGAGGACGTCATGGGCGTCCCGGTGTTCTCGGAGGACGAGCCCGTGGACATGGCCGAGAGCCAGGACTTCAGCCTCGTGTTCGTCGGCGGGGACATACTCGGGCTGGTGAGGGAGGGGAAGCCGTTCCTCACCATCAGGGGAATAATGAAGTACGCCCCCGTCTCCAGGTTCGTCACCGTCGACATGGGCGCCGTCCCGTTCGTCACCAACGGCGCGGACGTCATGGGCCCCGGGATACTGGAGGCGGACCCGTCCGTCGCCGAGGGGGACCTGGTGTGGATAAGGGACGTCAGGAACAAGATGCCGCTGGCCGTCGGCGTCTCTCTGCGTTCGGCGGAGGGCCTGTGCTCCAAGGAGCCCGGCAAGGCCATAAAGACCATCCATTTCGTCGGCGACAAGCTCTGGAAGGCCGGGGAGCGAGGGCGCTCAGCCCTTTATTACCCCTATGGGGGAGAGCTTGGCGACCTTCGCCGTGAGGCCCGCCCTGCAGACGACCTCGACGACCTCGTCGACGTCCTTGTAGGCGTCGGGGGCCTCCTCCAGGACGCCCTCGTCGGAGCCGTCGCGGAGGTAGATCCCGCTTTCGGACATCCTCCTCCTGACGTCGTCGACGGCGAGGCTCCTTACGGCCTCCTTCCTGGACATCTTCCTTCCGGCGCCGTGGCACGACGACCCGAAGGTCTGCTCCATCGAGCCCCTCCTTCCGGCCAGGACGTACGTGCCGACGCTCATGTCGCCGGGGATTATGACCGGCTGCCCCGCATCCCTGTAGCGCAGGGGTATCTCGGCCCTTCCCGGGGCGAAGGCGCGGGTGGCGCCCTTCCTGTGGACGAGGACGTCCTCATGATGGCGGTCCACGTCATGCCTCTCCTTCTTGGCGATGTTGTGGGCGACGTCGTACACGACCTTCATCCCCATGGACTCGGCCGAATCTCCGAGGACCTTCTCGAAGGACTCCCTGGCCCAGTGTGTGATCATCTGCCTGTTGGCCCATGCGTAGTTGGCGCCGCAGCACATCGCCTTGTAATAGTCGTCTCCGAGCTTCGAGTCGAGCGGCGCGCACGCCAGCTGCCTGTCGGGAAGGCTCACGGAGTTCCTCTTGATGTAACGCTCCATCTCCTGGAGGTAGTCCGTGGCGATCTGGTGGCCGCATCCTCTGGAGCCGCAGTGGACGGTCAGCGTCAGCGTCCCCTCCTTGAGGCCGTAGACCTTGGCGACGTCCTCGTCGAAGACGTCCTCGACCACGTCCAGCTCAAGGAAGTGGTTGCCGGATCCCAGCGAGCCCAGCTGGGGGAGCCCCCTCTTCAGCGCCTTCTCGCTCACAAGGGAGCTGTCCGCGTCGACCATGCGGCCGTGCTCCTCGGTGGTCTCCAGGTCGTCCTCCCATCCGTATCCGTTCTCGACCGCCCATTCCGAGCCTCTCGAGAGGATCTCGTCCAGCTCCTTGTACCCGACGTGGGTCAGGCCCTTGGAGCCCAGGCCGGAGGGGACGTTTTTGTAAAGCTCGTCCACCAGGGCGTCCTTCTTGCCCCCGATGTCGTCGAGGGTGAGGTCGGTCTTGATGAGGCGGACCCCGCAGTTGATGTCGAATCCTATGCCGCCAGGGGATATGCTCCCTGCGAAGCCGTCCACGGCGGCGACCCCGCCGATGGGGAACCCGTATCCCCAGTGGATGTCGGGCATGGCCATGCTGCTTCCCACGATCCCGGGCATGCATGCGACGTTGGCGGCCTGCTGCGGGGCGTTGTCCGAGCACACCTGCCCTATCATGGACTCGCTGGCGTAGATGACGGCGTTGGTCCTCATTCCGGCGGATTCGTCCATGGGGATCTCCCACCTGTTCTCGTCTATCTTGTTGAGCCTGCCTTCCCATGACATGAAGCGACCTCCGCGGGGAGATTATGAATCGTCGGGTACTCAGAAGGGCCGGGACCGAGATTTGAACCCGAGTCAGGGGATCCACAGTCCCCTAGTCTAACCAAGCTAGCCTATCCCGGCCATGCTGTAACCGGGCTAGCGAGTCATCTTACATAAAAGTTTTGACTTGTCTCGGCACCTGGGGGCATTTCTATTGTCAACAACCGATTTCGTCCATAGCGCATTATTCCCAGCATTGCTGTATGTAAGTAATTGGATTCTATAACCAATACGGTTTGGATGATAATATTGCCATAATATTGTCCAGCCCTTCGGTTTTTGACCATTACTTATTTACCGTTAAAATCGATTAAGACGAGCAATGAATTCTGACGCTGGTCACGTTGATTCGAGCGACGCTTCCGGAACCGGGGACGAGCCTTCCAGGCAGTCTGCGCAGAGGAAGCCGCAGGCTCAGCGTCCCCAGTACAGGTGCAAGGTGTGTTCCTACACCTGGATGGCGAGGAGGAGCAGGAAGTCCTCCGGAGAAGAGGAGGTCTATGCCAAGCCCCGCATATGCCCCGGGTGCCATTCGATCCTCTGGGACAGGGAGGACGTCGTGAAGAGGACCTGCAAGAGGTGCGGCTACACCTGGTTCTCCTCCATGAACCCCAACAGGTGTCCCCAATGCAGGACCCACAGGTGGAACGAGAGCCGGAATCCCTGCAAATGCAACTTCTGCGGGTACACGTGGGAGAGGAAGGTGGACAAGATGCCCAAGACCTGTCCCAACTGCAAGCGCTTCGTGTGGAACGAGCCCACCGAGGAGCATACCTGCGTAAAGTGCGGCGCGACGTTCGCCGTCAGGGTCAACGTGTTGGGGAGGTGCCCGGAGTGCGGCACCGTGTGCTACCACTGCGTCTGCAGGGAGTGCGGCCACAAGTGGGAGGACGTTTCCGGGAAGCATCCCAGGACCTGTCCCGAGTGCGGTCTGCCGTTCAAGGATCCCAAGCGCAGCGAGATGCGCAAGGGCGCGTCCAGGAAGAGGGCCGACATGAGGGAGGGCGACGAGAAGGCCGTGTCCCTTCTGAAGGAGGGCAAGGATCCCATGAGCGTGGCCCTGGAGACCGGCATCTCCTTCGAGCGCGTCAAATCCCTCAGGTCCCGCATCGACGAAGGGTACCTGCGAGGACTTCTTCCAGTCCAGCGACGTTACGTTTATATGCATTCCGATTTAACGGGAGAGCATGGCTAAGAGGGATTTGATATCCGTAGTCGACATGAAGGACAAGTGGGCCGAGATGGTGGAGCTGGCCATCAAGCTCAAGGCGGAGCGCGGACATCACGGCGACCCCCTCAAGGGAAAGACGCTGGCCATGATCTTCGAGAAGCCCAGCACCAGAACCAGGATCTCCTTCGACGTCGCGATCACGGAGCTCGGAGGGCATGCGCTCTACATCGACGAGTCCAAGATGCAGATGGGGGTCCACAGCGAGACTGTGGAGGACACGGCCAGGGTCATGAGCCGCTTCGTGCACGGGATCGTGTACAGGGCCTACGACTACAAGATGATGGACAAGTTCGGCGAGTACGCCACCTGCCCGGTGATAAGCGGCCTCGACAACCTGGAGCACCCCTGCCAGGCGCTGGCCGACATGGTCACCATCAAGGAGAAGCTCGGAGGGTTCCGCGGGAAGAAGCTCGTGTATCTCGGCGACGGGAACAACGTATGCAACTCGCTCCTGTACGCCGCGGCCATCATGGGCATAGACATGGTCGCCTGCTGCCCGGCGGTCAGGATGCCCAACGCGGAGATCATGTGGAACGCGACCAAGATCGCCGAGGAGAACGGTTCCAAGATCATCGCCTCCCACGAGCCAGAGAAGGCCTGCGTGGACGCCGACGTGCTATACACCGACACCTGGATCTCCATGGGCGACACGACCCCCGAGGCGGAGGCCATCAAGCTGTTCCAGGCGTATCAGATAAACGACAGGCTCCTTTCGATAGCCAAGCCCGGGTGCATCGTCATGCACTGCCTCCCCGCCCACAGGGGCCAGGAGGTCACCGGCGAGGTCATGGACGGCCCCCACAGCGTCGTCTTCGACCAGGCCGAGAACAGGCTGCACGCCCAGAAGGCGGTCCTGTACACCCTTCTCAAGGATTGATTCCTAAAACGGGGCGCAAGCCCCATCTCACCATTTGTATCCGGCGTACTCCGTGACCAGGCGCCCGTATATCCTGTCGGCTATCGTCTCCAGGTTTACCGTGTCCGCCCGGTTGTACTCCACCAGGATGTCGAGGGCGTCCCGGTCCCCGTGCCTCTCCCACTGGCGCCAGAGGCGGACCGCCATCGCCCCGTCCACGCCTTCGATCTCGTCCGGCCTGGATATCCCCATCTCGATCTCCAGGGGCTTGAGGCCGCCCTTGTGCCCGAGCTTGCGGGAGGCGAAGCGCAGGTCGTAATGGGGGATGTCGAAGTCGACCCCGGGGAAGCTGTTCCTGAGCACCGGCACGTCGAAGCAGCTGCCGTTGAACGTCACCAGGACGTCCGCCCCGTCGAGCGCGTCCGAGAGGGAGCCGGCGTCCAGATCGATGCCTTCCACGAGGGTGGTCGTGGATCCCTTCCGATGGACCGTCACGACGGTGACCAGGGAGTCCCTGCTCAGGCCGTCGGTCTCTATGTCCAGGTACGCCGCACCGTCCCTGAATCTGTCGTACATCCTCCACTGCTCCCCTCTGGGCACCATCGCCCCCAGAAGGTGGGCCTCGCCCTCGTCCAGGAGCTCCGCGGCCTGCATCAGGATCGCGTCGCACCTGTCCTTGGCCTTGATTCCGGGGACGGCCGCGCTGGACAGGAACTCCTCCCAGCCGAGTACTCCGGATTCCCACAGGGACGACTCCTTCTTCCTCCCGACGGAGGGCAGCATCTGGAAGGTGTGCTCGATCATGTCCCGGGTATTCTCGTCGCGATGAAAAACATGACGCAGACGGCATCATTTTATCTAATCGGAACAGGATTCTTCGTCATGGAGTCGCAGAACAAATTCGCGATCGTGGCGGTGGTCCTGATAATGATGGCCGCCGTCGCAGTCTTCGGGTTCATGAGCATCGCCTTCGACGCGGACGACAAGTTCACTGCGCCTCACGACTACGAGGTCTCCTCCGGGACCTTCGAGGGCCACCAGGTCTCCGGCTCCGGGCACTCCAAGTATCTGAACGAGTCCCAGAGGGAGTACCTGTACCAGTTCGACACGGACATTCATTATCAGGGCGATCAGACCCGCTCCTTCAAGTTCAACGTAATCTGCGGCTCCGACCACGTCCCCATCGGCAGCATATTCACCGAGGACGGCGCGGAGACGATAGACGGTGCCGAATGCACCTGGTGGCACTACGTCGTCGAGGGGGAGAGGTTCGACTTCGCCCTGGACGGCGACATGGTGGTCCACAAGTACTCCGTATCGGACGTCTCCGGGGGATGGTCCTTCACCTCCGTCCTGAAGTCCTGAGACATTCCAGCGCAAGTGGGTTCTATGACCATCGCATACCCGGGTCCATGAGGTCCTTGGAGATACTGCCGGGCGTGCGCGTGACGTCGGACCGCTGCCTCGTCCTGGAGGAGGGGCCGACGGTGGTGCTGGGGGACCTCCATCTGGGGTACGAGCGCGCCTTGGAGAACGAGGGGGTCTACCTTCCGCGCATCAACACGGACTCCATCAGGGACGCTCTGAACGACCTTCTCTGCCGGTACGAGCCCTCGCGCATAGTGCTCCTGGGGGACATCAAGCACGACTTCAGGCGCTCAGGAAGGGAGGAGAGGGAGGAGATCAGGAGGATCCTGTCCCTCCTGTCGGAGGCGGCCGAGGTGGTCCCGGTCAAAGGGAACCACGACAACTACCTCCAGAACGTGATCTCGGACCTGGGCCTCCTGGCCGCGGACTACGTTGACGTGATGGGGTTCCGGCTCGAGCACGGTCATGTGGATTCCGGCGTGAGGCCGGTGATAATAGGCCACGAGCATCCCTCGGTGAGGATCCCCGGGTCGGTGGGGGGCAGCCTCAAGGTCCACTGCTTCGTGCACGCCAAAGCGGACGGAGTCATCGTCCTGCCGCCGTTCAGCCCGTTCGCCTCCGGGAACGACCTCGTCCTAGATGAGAAGTGCGTGATGGCGCCCGCGTTGAGGTCGTCCGATTTCGCCAACGCCGACCTCTACGGCGTGACCGACATGGGAGTGATGAGGCTGGGGACGCTGGGAAGCCTGTCAGGGATCAGCCTATGACATGGATATATAATCCATTTGTACGGAAAACGACCTTGGGAGGCGGCTCTATAATATTATGTAGTAAGGAATTCCCATGGTTCTACAAACCGGGAATTTATGTTTGTCTCTGTGTTCATCCATTAAATAATATGACGGTGATGTACGGCCAAGGAGAGTAAACATGTCAATGACTCCTAGAGAAAGAGTACTTGCAGCGATGAAAAAGGAATCTCTCGACAGGCCCCCCGCGGCGATCTTCACCCAGTCCGCGACCCTCGCCCAGATGGACGCCTGCGGAGCCGCCTGGCCCGAGGCTCACAAGAGCGCCGAGCTCATGGCTAAGCTCGGAGCGGCCCAGGCCGATTACGACGGATTCGAGTGCGTCAGGGCTCCTTTCTGCCTCACCGCCGAGACCGAGAGGCTCGGTGCCACCGTCGCCGTCGACAAGAGGGACGCCAACCCCATGGTCAAGAAGCACCCCTTCAAGTTCGACCCCATGACCGGCGAGTACGACGACCCCGCGTCCGTCCTGATGTCTCCCGAGGAGTTCCTCCAGGGCGGCAGGCCCGCCGAGGCCATCAAGGCGATGGGCCTCCTCAAGAAGTCCCACGGCGAGAATTATGCCATCGTCGCCGGTAACACCGGACCCTTTACCCTCACCGGAAACCTGGTCTCCGCCGAGAGCGTCGTCTTCGGAATGATGATGGACCCCGACCAGGTCGCCAAGTGGGTCGCCGCCATCAACCCTATCGTCAAGGCGTACACCAACGCCCTGCTTGACGCCGGCGCCGATGTCGTCCAGTGCTCGGAGCCTTCCGCGTCCGTCGATATGCTCGCTCCCGACATGTTCGAGACCGCCTCCGGACAGTACGTCCGCGAGTCCCTCGCTCCCGGACAGGACAGGTACACCGTCCTCCACATCTGCGGTGACACCACCCAGATCCTCGAGCCCATGGTCGCCGCCAAGACCACCGGAATCTCCATCGAGGAGAAGGTCGACTCCTTCAAGGCCGTCGAGATGGTCGGAAAGAAGACCGTCCTCGTCGGAAACGTCGGATCCGTCAGGCCTCTCTTCCAGGGAACCCCCGAGGAAGTCGTCCCCGCCGTCAAGCACTCCATGGAGGCCGGCTTCGACGTCATCTCCTCCGGATGCGGTATCGCCGTCGCTACCCCCGACGCGAACATGAAGATCTTCGCCAAGACCGTCAAGGGCGAGTGAGTCCTCGAGGGTCCCTCCGGGGGCCCACCATTTCTTTTCTCTTCCCTATTTCTTAACGCCCGTGAATTCC
>JAFWTC010000009.1 GCA_017519045.1 Candidatus Methanomethylophilaceae archaeon | reverse complement strand
GTCACCGCGGAGGACTTCTCCTCCGTACCCCCGGTCCCCGAGAGGGAGGACTACGAGGGCGAGTGGAGGTACACCGTGATCGACGGGAGCAGCGCCAGGATAGACGCGGTGTACACCCCCATAGTCTACGACCTGGTCTTCTTCGTGGACGACGCTAAGTACGCCGAGGCGAAGGTCACCGCGGAGGACTTCTCCTCCGTACCCCCGGTCCCCGAGAGGGAGGACTACGAGGGCGAGTGGAGGTACACCGTGATCGACGGGAGCAGCGCCAGGATAGACGCGGTGTACACCCCTGTGGAATACAAGATAAGGTATCTGGCAGACGGAGAGGTTATCGCGAAGACCACCGCTTCCGCGGAATCCGACGTCATAATCCCCGAGGTGCCCGAGAAGGAAGGGTACAAGGGCGAGTGGCAGTACTCCGTCTGCGGCGACGCCGTGGACGTGGAGGCCGTCTACAGGCCTGCCTACTACGACCTGGTCTTCTTCGTGGACGACGCGAAGTACGCGGAGAAGAGGGTGGACTCCGACGAGGACTTCGAGCTCCCGGCCGTGCCGGAGAGGGAGGACTGCGTCGGAGAGTGGGCGTACACCGTGATCGACGGGAACAGCGCCAGGATAGACGCCGTGTACACCCCCGTCACGTATCTGCTCAGGTTCTTCGTCGACGGAGAGCTGATCGCAGAAAGGGCCGCGTCCCCCGGAGCAGACGTGGACATACCCGACGTTCCCGTCAAGGAGGGATACAAGGGCGAGTGGCAGTACGAGGACCTCGGAGACCATGTGGCCGCCGTGGAGGCCGTCTACAGGCCCGCCTACTACGACCTGGTCTTCTTCGTGGACGACGTCAAATATGCGGAGAAGAGGGTGGACTCCGACGAGGACTTCGACCTTCCGGAGGTCCCTGAAAAGAAGGGATTCGACGGGGAATGGGCGTATACCGTGATCGACGGGTGCAGCGCGAGGATCGATGCGGTCTACAAGCCCGCCAAGAGATTCAAGCTCACGTTCTACGTGGACGGGGAGAAGTACGCCGAATGCGAGGTCGCCGACGAGGACGACCTGGAATGCATCCCTGAAGTGCCGAAGAAAGAGGACTGCGCCGGCGAGTGGCAATACGAACAGACCAGCGAGTGCTCCGCGGACATGTTCGCGGTGTACACCCCCAGGGAATACCGCCTCTCATTCTACGTGGACGGGGAGAAGTACGCCGAGGCGATCGTCACCTCGGAAGACGACAAGGCCGTCATCCCGAGAGTCCCCAGAAAGAAGGGATTCAGCGGAGAATGGGTATACGAGGATAGCGACGACGACAACGTCATCGTCACCGCCGTCTATACGGCGAAATGAAACCAGGGGCCTGAGCCCCTGTTCCTTTTATCAGGACCTGAGGGACGCCAGAATCTCGGCGGCCTTCCTGTCCGTGACGGCGGCCTCCTCCAACAAGGCGGTCGCCTTCTTCTCATCCTTGGGGATGCCGTCTCCGGCCAGCAGCATAGACGCCAGAAGACGCTTGGAACGAGGGGATCCGGACCTCTCGAACCACATGGCTGCGGCCTCTGGGTCGCGATGAACCCCCCTGCCGTCCCTGAGAAGACATGCGTAATTGGCCATCCCGCGGGAGTAGCCGTTCTCCGCGGACATCCTGTACCACTCCGCGGCCTTGGCGCAGTCCTCGGGGACGCCGTTACCGAACTCGCACATCACGCCGATGTTGCATTGGGCCTTCGCGTTCCCGGCTAGGGCGGAGATCGTATACCAGCGGGCCCCCTCGGCCTTGTCCTTCGGCGTTCCGCGCCCCAGGGCATGGCAATACCCCAGGTTCCTGGATCCCATGCTGTTCCCGGCCTCGTAAGCCTTGGTAAACAGCTCCAGGGCCTCCTTCATGTCCTCCTCCGTGCCATCGATGAGGATGTCCCCCAGAAGCACCATGGAATCGGAGCATCCGAGGCCGACCGCTTTCCTGAGGGCGCCCTTGGCCCCTTCCGGATCGACCTCGATCGAATCCAAGGCGAGCTGGAACAGCCTCCTGGCCTCCGGATCCGAGGACGAGGACCTTGACGGACGGTCCATCATTCGGACCGCCTCCGCCGTATTACGATGGAAACCTTGCACATGGATGCGATATCCATCAAGGCGTATTTACACGGATTCATCCGAACCTGGCCGCGGAACGGACGCTGGCGGCGAGCGCGTCGGCGTCAAGCTGCTCCAAATCGAAATAAAGGGCCTCCAGATGGGCCGCTAGCTCTGAAGCGCTGTCGAACAGCCTGAACCCGTTGCCGGTGTTGACGACTATCCACTGCGTTCCGGGGATCCTCATAGAGTCCGCTATCCTCCTGGCCTCCTCGTTGGGGTCGGCGCCCTCCTCCGAGGCGACATTCGACCTTCCGTCCGTCATCAGGACGATGAAGCACCTCTCCCCGGGATGCGACCTGGAATAGGACGTCATGTACTCCCCTGCGGTGACCAGCGCCGCCGACAGCGGGGTCCTTCCGCAGGTGGGGATGTCCTCCAGGAGCTTGTATCCGTACTCGACGGACCTGGTGGGCGGCAGGATGACCTCGGCGGTCCTCCTCCTGAACACCATCAGCCCCACCTTGTCGCGCTTGACGTAGCTGTCCTTCAGCATGGACAGGACGGCGCCCTTGACGGCGGACATCCTCCTCCTGGCCCCTATGGAGCCGCTGGCGTCCACCAGGAACATCACGGTGCATCCGTTGCGGACCCGCCTGACCTTCTCCCTCAGGTCCTGGTCCTCGACGACTATGCGCATGGAGCCCCTCTCCCTTCCCTTCTGGCAAAGCGCTGCCGCCCTCATCGTGGCCCCGAACGCTATGTCGTCGGTCTTCCCGTCCGGTATCCTGGACGAGACCTGCCTCCCGTACGCGCCGGCGCTCTCGCATTCGGAGCGACGGCCGTTCCTGCTGCCGGAGGCCTTCGGGGCCTTCCCCTTGCCCAGATAGTCTATGACCCTGAACTGGCGGCCGATCTCGAACATCATGTCGTCCAGACGCGGTAGGCTGTCCGTCCCTTCGTCCTGGTCTTTCTCCTCCTGGTCCTGCCGGTCCTCCGGCGGTTCCGGAGGCTCTTCCTGATCGTCATTCTGATCGTCCGGAGGCTCTTCCTGATCGTCCTCGTCCTGCTGGTCCTCAGGCGGTTCAGGAGGCTCCGGCGGCTCGGCATCGTATCTGCGCCGATGCACCAGGCACATGGCCGCCGCCCTCTCGACGTCGCTCCTGGTGACCGTGTCGCGCCTATCTAGCGCAGCAAGGGCCTTGGCGGTGTTGAGGACGGCGATGTCCCCGCGGACGCCCTCCGCCCCGACCTTGGCGCATAGCTCGGAGATGATGAGACGGAGCTCGTCGGAGACCTGGACCAGCGGGATTATCTTAGAAGCGTACTCAATCCCGGCACGCTCCTTCTCGGCCTCCTCCGAATAAGACTTCCTGAACTCGGAGGCGGAGTCCTCGAACGCCATGCGGCGCGAAAGGACCTCCTTCCTGGCATCCTGGCCCTCCTCCGGGGAGACGCAGACGCACACGTCGAAGCGGTCGAGGAGATGGTCGCTCATCTCCCTCTCGTCCGGGTTCATCGTGGCCACCAAGACGATGTCGGCCGCCTGGACCGAGGATATACCGTCGCGCTCGGTCATTATGCGACCGGTGATGACGGCGTCCATGACGGCGACGGCCGTCCTCTCGTCCATCAGGTTGATGTCGTCCACGAATGCGAATCCGCCGTCCGCCTCGGCCAGCAGCCCCTTCTCCAGACAGAGCTTGCCGGTGTCCAGGAACTTCTCTATGTCTACGGATCCGAACAGCCTCTCCGTGTCGGCCCCGGCGGGGATGTTCACCATCCTTTTCCCCGAAAGGTCGGTCAACGACCTGCAGAGGACGGTCTTGGCCGTTCCGGAAGGCCCCCTTATCAGGACCGTGCGGACCCCGGGGCTGCATACCGCGCACCTTATGGCGTCCTTGGCGGCCTCCATCCCGAAGACCGCCGAAAACGGATAGTTCAAAGGTTCTGCAGGCATTTCTCGAGCTCCTCACGGTCTATCGAGGAGTCTTCGAAGGGGCGTCTCCTGAGGCGGTGGGAAAGGACGGTCTCCGCGACCGCGGTGATGTCCTCGGCCGTGACCGAATCCCTGCCCTCGAAGGCGGCGTTGGCCCTGGCGGCCTTCATCATGACTATGTCTGCCCTGTGGCCGTCGATCCCGAAATGGGAGGTGACAGTCACGACGGCGTCCAGGACCTCGGGTCCGAGACGCACCGAGCGCAGGCGGCGGGAGGCCTCCGCTATGCGGGAGCGCAGGGCCTCGGTCTCCTCCGACCTCGCCTTGACGTACGCCTCCGGCGAGTCGTCGAACTCCAGCCTCCTCCTGACGATCTCCGCCCTCACCTTGGGGTCCCTCTCCCCTTTGATGTCCACGGACAGCCCGAACCTGTCCAGGAGCTGCGGCCTCAGGTCGCCCTCCTCGGGATTCATGGTGCCGACCAGGACGAACCTGGAGGGATGGGAGAAGGATATGCCCTCCCTTTCGACGTAGTTGACGCCCATCGCGGCCGAATCCAGCAGCATGTCCACGATGTGGTCGTCCAGAAGGTTGACCTCGTCTATGTAGAGCAGATTGCCGTTGGCCCTGGCCAGGACGCCGGGCTCGAACCTCTTCTCCCCGGTCTTCAAGGCATGCTCTATATCGATTGTCCCCGCGACCCTGTCCTCCGTCGCGCCCAGGGGAAGCTCGACGACCTCCATGGGCACCTCCTCGGTCTGGAGGGATCCGAGATTCGCCCTGCATGCCTCGCACATGCGGTCCGGGTCCGAGGGGTCGCAGCGGAACCTGCATCCTTTCACCGCCATCCGGCAGGGAAGGACGCCTCCGAGGGACCTGACCGATGTGGACTTCGCGGTGCCTTTCTCCCCTTTCAGCAGAACTCCGCCGATGCCGGGGTCCACGACGTTCAGAATCAGCGCCCTCTTCATATCCTCCTGACCGACGATGTCGACGAAGGGAAACACCACGGAACCGCGACTCATTTGATCCCTCTGATTATGATGTTGGACGTAACGTCCTACCTAATATAAACAACACGCATATTGCCTTGGAGAACATGAAGCAAGAGAACGAGCGGAAGGATGCCGACGCGATGAGGGCCGTCTACCTGTCGATACAGACGACCGACGCATCCGCATACATGGACGCCGCCGAATCGGCCAACGAGAAGGCGGGGGCGCGGATCTCCTTCTACGGATGCAACCGCTCCGACGCCGAGGACGACCCCCTGACGTTCCACGAGCTCTCGCAGCGCACCAGGGAGGCGGATTTCGTGTTCGTCAGGTGCATGGCGGACCCCACAAGGTTCAGAAGGTTCGACGAGTACGAGAAGACGCTCAGGGAATGCCCCGGGATCGTGTTCGTGTTCTCCGGAAGCCCGGACGTCCAGATCGCCTACAGGGACCTGTTCAAGGGATCGGACGAGGACTTCGTCAGGCTATGCTCATACGCCGCCCTCAAAGGCAGGGAGAACGACGAGTCCCTGCTCCTATACGCTTACAGGATGGCCACAGGAGCCGACGTCGAGGTCCCCGACCCGGTGTCGAACAGGTCCGACGGGATATACCGCAAAGGGTTCCCGCAGGACGTCTCCAAGGAGGACTACCTGTCGACCCTGAAGGGGAGGCCGGTCGCGGGAGTCCTCTTCCCGTACAACCTGTGGCTGTACGGCAACCTGTCCCATATCGACGCCCTCTGCGACCGCCTGGAGGCACACGGGATGGACGTCATACCGGTGTTCTATGCGCCGTCGGCGGCCTCCAGCTCCAAGGTCAGGCCGGTCAGGGAGGTGGCGGAGGAGTACTTCACCCGTGATGGGAGGACGATCATAGACGTCCTGCTCGTCTGCTCCCCGTTCTCGCAATTGACCGCGTCGGAGGGGACCGCGGACGTCCCCCCGGACAGGAACTACTTCCACACGCTCCTCGGAGTCCCCGCGATACAGGCGATGAGCTACTCCGGCGAGTTCAAGGACTACCAGGAAACGGCCGGCGGCCCTCCCAAGTCCGACCTCAAGTCCATGGTGTGCTGGCCGGAGCTGGACGGCCAGATCATCGGGGTCCCGTACGCCCATTCCAGGTCCGAGAGCAAGAAGTCGGAGCCTCTTCCGGACAGGGTGGACCATCTCTGCAGGTCGGCCGCCGGATGGGCCCGCCTGGGCAGGAAGCCCCCGTCGGAGAGGAAGGTGGCGATCATGATGTACCAGGTCAGCCCGGGATCGGAGCGCATAGGCAACGCCGGATCACTGGACGCGCCTGCTAGCGTGGTCTCCCTGATGAAGTCCCTCCGCGACTCGGGATACGCATTGGACTGGATTCCGGAGGATGCCGCGGAGCTGATGAGGAGGATCCTGGATGGCGTGACGTACGATTTCGGTGGCATGACCGACTCGGAGATCGTAGAAAAGGCCGCGGGGACCGTCGGAAAGGCGGAGCATGAGGCGTGGCTCGAGAACATCCCCGAATTCAACAGGAAGGAAATCAAAGAGAGGTGGGGAGACGCCCCGGGCGACATCGCATCCGCCAAAGGAAGGATGGTCATACCCGGATTCGTGACCGGGAACGTAGTTGTCACACTTCAGCCGCCGAGAGGATGGGGGGAGGGGGCGGACGAGCTGTGCCACGACCCCGTCCTGCCTCCGCACAACCAGTACCTTGCGTTCTACAGGTGGCTGAAGGACGTCTTCGGCGCGGACGCGGTGATCCACATGGGCACCCATGGTACCTTGGAATGGCTTCCGGGAAGGTCCGCCGCCCTGTCCGGGAAATGCTATCCCGATTTGGTGCTGGACTCGATCCCCGACATCTACCCGTACATGATAGACGACCCCGGAGAGGGGATACAGGCCAAGCGCCGCTCGGAGGCGGTGCTGGTCGGACATCTGAACGCGGTCATGACCCGCGCCGAGCTCCATGACGGGATGCTCAAGATCGATTCCCTCATCCAGGAGTACATCGGGATGGGGGCGGCCACCGGCCCCAGGAGGGAGGCGCTGCTGGAGGAGATCCTCGAGGCCGCCAGGGAGGAGAACCTTCTAAACGACGTCGGCCTGGACGAAGGCTCCGGCATCGAAGACCTGAAGGAGCGCATATGGGCACTTCACGACCTGGTAACCGAGGCCAAGGACGCGCTGATAAGGGACGGCCTCCACATCCTGGGCAGGGTGCCCGATGGCGACCTCATGGCCGAATCCGTGTACTCCCTGAGCCGTCTGGACAACGGCTCGGTGCCCTCTCTGAGAAGATCCGTCGGAGAGTCCATGGAGGCGGATCCGGAGAAGGACCTGGACGCCGTGGACTGGAAGACGATGGAGCTCATACGCGCCATGATGGCCTCGGAATTCCGTGCCGAGGAATGCCTAGAGGCCTGCAGAAGCATGATCCCGGGGACGACACCCGCCCTTGAGAAGTCGGTGGGATACGTATGCGAAAGGCTGTATCCGTCCCTGAAGGCCACGTCCGGGGAGATAGGGTCGGTAATGGAGGCGCTTTCGGGCGGATACGTCCTCCCAGGACCCTCCGGCGCCCCCACCCGTGGAAACGCCGACATACTCCCGACCGGGAGGAACTACTACGGCCTGGACCCGGACACCCTCCCCACCCGCTCGGCCTGGAACGTGGGCAAGGGCATGGCCGACCAGATGATATCCAGGTACATCGAGGAGAAGGGCGGCTTCCCGAGGGAGATAGGCTTCATAATATGGGCCACGGACACGTACAAGAACGGAGGCGACGACATCGCCTACATCCTCTGGCTGATGGGCGTGAGGCCCGTCTGGGCGGAGAGCGGGGCAGAGGTGGTCGGGCTGGAGGTGATACCGCTGGAGGAGCTCGGCCGTCCCAGGGTCGACGTGACCGTCCGCATCACGGGCCTTTTCAGGGACGTCTTCCCCAACATAACGGAGCTGATAGACGAGGCCGCGTCCATGGTCATGGGCCTCGACGAGTCCGAGGAGGACAACGCCATGGCGGCCAACCTCAGGAAGGACACCGCGGAGCGCATGATGGAAGGCATTCCGGAGGACGAGGCGAGGAAGAGGTCCTCCGTCCGCGTATTCGGGTGCCCTCCCGGAGCCTACGGCCCCGGCGTCAACCATCTAATAGAGTCCGGGAAATGGACCGACGTCAAGGACCTGGCCGACTCCTACGTCGCCTGGGGGAGCTACGCGTACGGAAGGGGATGCTCGGGGATCCAAATGAAGGACGAGTTCGTCAGGCGCATCTCCAGGGTCAAGGCGACCGTGAAGAACATGCCGGACAGGGAGATAGACCTCATCGACATCGACGACGTGTACGGCTACCTGGGCGGGATGAACGCGCTGGTGAAGGCGTACGGAGGCGATGCCGTGTCCTACATGGGCGACGGGTCCGACCCGGGCTCGACCAAGGTCCGCACCCTCGGCGAGGAGATGAGGTTCGTTTTCCGCAGCAAGGCGCTGAACCCGAAGTACATAGAGGGGATGAAGCGGCACGGATACCGCGGGGCGGCGGAGATGGTGAACGTCATCGAGCACGCATTCGGCATGGACGCCACCTCGGACGTCATGGACAAGTGGATGTACGACGGCATCGCGGAGAAATACCTTCTGGACAAGGACACCTGGGACTGGATGGAGGAGGTCAACCCGTACGCGGCGGCCGAGATACTGGACCGCCTGCAGGAGGCCGTGTCCAGAAGGATGTGGGAGCCCGACGAGGACATGCTGGAGAAGCTGGACGAGCTCAGCAGGCTGGCGGAGGACAGGCTGGAGGACCTCTCCGACCGATCCGGGGAAATCGGATATATCATCCCGGCCATCCGTGGACCATGAAGATAGTGAACGTGTCCATCGGGGCCAACCACGGCCATGCGCTGGACGACGCTGCCTCGGCGCTCAGGTCTGAGGGCTTCAACGTGGAGGTCGTCGGCGCGGACGCCTGCGACATGGACAGGGACATACTCTTCAACGAGAGCATCCTCCGCCAGGTGAGTTCCTGCGACATGCTGTTCGTCAGGGTCCATGGCGACGTCACCTTCTTCAAGAGATTCGACGCCCTGAAGAGGACCGTGGAGTCCTCCGGCGTCTGCATGTTCCTCCTGTGCGACAGCGAGAAGCGCGTGACGGACGAGTACAGGCGCCTCTTCACCGGGGACGACGAGGACTTCGGGACCCTGGCGTCGCTCATCATGGCCGGAGGGGACGCGAACAACAGGTCGGCCCTCCTGTGGGCGCTCAAGACGTTCGGAGGAGTCGACGTGGAGGTCCCGGAGCCGGTGCTTCCTCCCGCCCAGGGCGCATACACGCTAGACAAGGACTACATGGACATCGGCGAGGCCGTCGCCTCTATGAGGGCGGACCGGCCGAGGGTCTGCGTGCTGTTCCACCAGAGGTTCTGGCTTGCCCGGAACTGCGGAGGCGTGGACGGGCTCCTGAAGGCCCTGAGGGACAGGGGCGCGGACGCGATAGGGGTCTTCACGCTGACCTACCAGGAGAAGGAGCTGGGCGCGATCGGGATAGGCGCGGTCATCGACAGATATCTCGTGAAGGACGGGAAGCCGCTGGTGGACTGCGTGGTCCAGACCATGGGGTTCTCCCAGACGCTGAGGCCGAAGTCCGACGCCTTCGAGCAGGAGTGCGACGACGACATGTTCGCCAGGCTGGGCGTCCCCGTGCTGCAGGCGATCCACCTCTACGGGACCTCCGAGGAGTGGAGGAAAAGCGTCTACGGCCTCACGGGGTCGGAGATAGCCGGAGCGGTGGTGAGCACCGAGTACGACGGGCAGATCATCACCGTGCCGATCGCGGGGTACGAGGTCCTGGAGGACGGCAGGCGCAAATACGTCCCGATGGAGGACAGATGCCGCATGGTCGCCGACGCCGCGTTCCTCTGGGCGGAGCTTCGCAGGAAGAGGGCGGAGGACAAGAGGGTCGCCGTCCTGCTGTACATGTACCCGCCTAGGAACGACCTGGCGGGAGGGGCCTCGGGGCTGGACACCATGGAGAGCGCCGCCGACCTGCTGAAGGCCATGGCGGCCAGCGGGTACAGGATGGATTGGGTCCCCGAAAACGGGCGCGAGGTCGCGGACCACCTCTTGGCCGGGATCACCAATGACAACTCATGGCTTTCCGACGAGGAGATAGGCAGGAGGGCGACCGAGACCATATCTCCCGAAGCCTATGCGAAATGGTTCTCCGAATGCACCGGGAAGGTCAAAGAGGATCTGAAAGGAGGATGGGGGGAGCCTCCGGGCGACGTGCACGTGCACAAGGACTCCCAGCTCATCCCCGGCCTGGTGAACGGGAACGTGTTCATAGGATTCCAGCCGGACCGCGGAAAATGCGACGCCGAGAGCTACCACGACCCCTCCCTGGCGCCTCCGCACCAGTACCTAGGGTTCTACAGGTGGCTCAGGCACTCGTTCGGAGCCGACGCGGTGGTGCACATGGGCACCCACGGGACCCAGGAATGGCTTCCGGGAAAGAGCGTGGGGCTGTCCGAGGACTGCTTCCCTGACGCGGTGCTGGGCAACCTCCCCGACATCTATCCCTACATAATCGACAACCCTGGAGAAGGGATGCAGGCGAAGCGCAGAGGATACGCGGCGATTGTCACCCACATGGTGCCGGCCATGACCCGCGCCGAGACCTACGAGAGGCTGGGGGAGCTGGAATCCGCCTTGCAGCTGAGGCTCCGCGCAATGGCGACCGCGGAGGCGGAGAGCGTATCCGACGCGAACGGGAAGATACTGGAGATCGTGAAGGAGCTGTCCCTGTGCTCCGACCTGGGGATTCCGGAGGACGCCGAGTCCATAGAGGGGAGGGCGGACGACATCTACGACTACGTCCTGGAGATCAAGGACGCCCTCATCGCCGACGGGCTCCACGTCCTCGGGAGGGCGCCCGAGGGGGAGCTGCTAGCGGAATCCGTCTACAGCATGGTCAAGAACCCCAACGGGGACGTGCCGTCCCTTCGCGACGCCGTGGCGGAGGAGATGGGGCTGTCCTTCCAGGACCTTCTCCAGAACCCCTCCGGGACCACCGGCGGACGTCTGAACGGGGACATGGTCGACGAGATAGACAGGAGAAGCCGCGAAATCGTGGACGAGATCATCGGCGGGAGGCCGGCGGAATCGTTCCCTGATCCTTTGAGAAAGACCGCCTCGTTCATAGAGAAATTCCTTATCCCGGCGATAGCCAGGACGGGGGACGAGATCGGAAGCGTCCTGAAGGCCTTGGACGGAGGATTCGTCCCTCCCGGACCGTCCGGATGTCCCACCCGCGGAAGGGCGAAGGTCCTGCCCACGGGCCGCAACTTCTATTCCATCGACCCCGACGGTATCCCCTGGACCTCCAGCTGGGGCATCGGTGTGAAGATGGCCGACCAGATGGTCGAGAGATACGTCGAGACCAACGGCGCATACCCCAGATCGGTCGGGGTGGTGCTATGGGCGACCGACACCATGAGGACCGGCGGGGACGACGTCGCCTACATCCTCTGGCTCATGGGCCTCCGCCCGGTGTGGACGGAGTACGGGGGCCGCGTCAAAGGCATGGAGGTGGTCCCCCTGGAGGAGCTCGGCCGCCCCCGGATCGACGTGACGGTGAGGATAAGCGGGCTGTTCAGGGACGCGTTCCCGAACCTGGTGGCGTTGATGGACCAGGGCGTCAAGGAGATAGCGCAGCTGGACGAGTCCGACGAGGACAACGCCATGGCGGCCAACCTGAGGAGCGACGTGCTGGACGCCGTGCTCTCCGGGATCCCCGAGGACGCGGCCAGGAGGGACGCCATGGTGAGGGTCTTCGGGGACGCCCCCGGCCAGTACGGATGCGGGGTGAACACCCTCATAACCAACGGGAAGTGGAGGAGCACGGAGGATCTCGGGGAATCGTACATCGGGCACGGATGCTTCGGATACGGCGCGGGATACGACGGCAAGGCGATGCCCGCGCAGTTCAGGAGGAGGATAGGCTCCCTCGACGTCGCGGTCAAGAACCACAACAACAGGGAGAACGACCTCTTCGACATGGACGACGACTACGACTTCCTGGGCGGGATGCTGGCCGCCGTGAAGGCGTCCGGAGGCTCCGCCAAGGGCTTCATGGGGGACTCCTCCGACCTGGGGAACATTAAGACCAGGACGCTGGAGGAGGAGTGCGCATTCGTGTTCCGCAGCAAGGTCAACAACCCAAAGTGGCTAGACGGGCTGAAGAGGCACGGGTTCAGAGGGGCGCAGGACGTCTCCCAGCTGTTCGATTACGTCATGGGATGGAGCGCCACGTCCGACGTGATAGAGAAGTGGATGTTCGACTCCATGGCGGAGAGGTTCGTCCTGGACGAGGAGACCCGCGAGTGGATCATGAAGGAGAACCCCTACGCCATGATGAACATGGTGGACCGCCTGGAGGAGGCCGTGTCCAGAGGGCTATGGAACGCCGACGAAGAGATGATGGCGAGGCTGGACGCCCTCTACGACGACGTGGAGGGAGCCCTGGAGGACCTCACCGACGGTCCCGGGACAGCTCGTCGACCTTCCTCTGGAGGATCCTGATCGCATCCTCGAGCTCGAGGATGCGGTCCCTCATGGGGTCCGGAAGGTCGTTGTGCATCAGGTCCGCGGACTCGGTCTTTATGCCGGCGCGCCTGATTATCCTTCCGGGGACGCCGACCACGGTGCAGTCGTCCGGGATGTCCTTGAGGACGACGGATCCCGCGCCCACCCTGACGTTGTTCCCGATCTTGATGTCTCCCAGGATGGCGGCGTTGCAGCCGATGACGACGTGGTTGCCGATGGTTGGATGCCTCTTGCCCTTGGCCGTGGACACCCCTCCGAGGGTCACGCCCTGGTACACCGAGACGTTCTCGCCGATTATGGCCGTCTCCCCTATCACGACCCCCGTGGCATGGTCCACGAAGAACCTCCTGCCTATGGTGGCGCCGGGATGGATGTCGCACCCGGTCAGGTGATGCGCATAGTAGTTGATCGCCCTGGCCTCCTCCTTCCTGCCCTGGAGCCACAGCTCATGGCTCATCCTGTAGTAGCTGACGGCGTGGAGACCGGTATGATACTTGCGGGCGTCGTTCTCGTCGACCAGGGCCGGATCCTTCTCCATGGCCATCTCGAGGTCCTCGGGGTCTATCCTCATCTCCTCAACTGTAGGAACGTGGGTCATTGCTCGAACTCCTCCGACCCCCTGGCGAAGTTCACCGAGGGGCATGGACCGAAACAGTCCTTGCAGAATATGCATTCATCCTCTTTTATCTTGACCTTCCCGTCCTCCATGTAGAGGGCCCCCTGCTCGCATCTGGCGGCGCAGAGGCCGCATCCGACGCACTGCTCCGCGCGCATTATGACCTGGAACGCCTCGTCCATGTGGGCGGACGCGTCGTTCTTGATGTTGGCCTTGCAGATTATCGACCCCTCGCGGTATATGGTGGTGTAATCGGCGGTGACGTACTCCCCTTCCGGGTCCTCCTCCACCACCCATCCGAGGGCGTGGCAGAAGGGCTTGACCTTCTTCAGGTCCACGGGGCGCGACAGCGCCGCCTCGACGCTGTACCCTATGACGCAGGGCGAGTAGCCCTCCTGGACCTTGATCGTCAGGGGGCCGGACTCCGGCGCCTTGGTCTGCCTGGTCAGATCGGAGACGTTCCTCCCGGTGATCCTGTTGACCTCCTCCCTGATGGACTTGGGGGCGTCCTTCCATCTCCACAGGGCGTACTTCTTCCACTCCGGCGGAAGGCCGCGGTCCTCCATGTACCCGGTCAGGTACTCGTCCCACTGCGCCCATCTGGAGCTTCCTCCTGCGACTATCTCGAACTCGGCCAGGTCGGATGCGGGGCAGAGGAAGCAGCCGATCCTGTCCAGGCCGCGCGAGTACCACACGTTGAACGGCTCCTTCCTGAGCATTATGTAGAGCCAGACGTGCATCGCGCACCAGTTCTGGATGGGCGAGGCCCCGATCTGGCCGGGGGTCCAGGGGTTCTGCCATATCCTGGGCTTGGAGTTCCTCGCCTCGGACTCGTACTTCCTCTGGCCGATGAACGAGAGCACCCCTCCGGGGAAGTTCTTGGTTATAGCCCCGACGGTGGGGCCGAGCTTGTTCGTCTTGCAGCACCACCTGTAGTCCTTGGCGGGAGGCCCGAAGTAGACCAGGTTCCCGAAGAACGCGTCGGTGGGGGCCTTCTCCTCGATGAGCTGGAGGCCGTGCCTGGCGCAGGTGTCGCGGACGTGCTGGACGGTCTCGGGGAACTCCAGGCCGGTGTCGACGAACAGAACGGGAAGCCTCATCCCGGCGTCGATGGTCAGAAGAAGCGTCGCGAGGCTGTCCTTCCCGCCGGAGAACGACACTATGGCTGGAACGTCGTATTTCTCGACGGTGTTCTTGATGAAGCCGGTCGCCTCCACCGCCCTCTTCTCGATGACGGCCCTGTTGGCCTCGACGACGTCGTCCCATGAATGCGTCTTGGAGGACATGTCGACGTTCTCCTCCGGCTTGTACCAGCGGGTCTTGACGGCCATGCCCTTGTCGGCGGCGACCATCTCGGGGCCGGTCATGCGCGCCACGCCCGTGGCCACGACCTCCCTGTCGCCGGTCACGATTATGATCTCGTCGCCGGGCTTGATGTCCGGATCGGCATCGACGACGCCGGGGGCCATGAGGTTCTTGCTCTCCCTGACGAACGGGGCCGCGGCGGGGTCGCATGCCACGTACCCCTTGGTGTAGCAGGCGCCGATCCTGTACGCGCCCTGCATGCGGGCCACGAACCTCCACCCGGTGCCGATGTCGTACCTCATGGTGGCTATCACCTGGCCGTCGATGACGACCTCGTCCATGCGGTCCAGACCGGGGGCCTTGCTCAATATCACCGGATGGCCGTCCGGGATCACGGAGGCGCCAGCGCCCTGGCCGTAGTCCCTGTCGAGTATGTCCCTTATCAGCTTGATGTCGTGCTCGAACGCCGGCCTGGCGTCCCCCGGAGGGGTGAGCGGGATCTCGGACGTCTTGGCCCCGCATACGGGACATTCCTTGGACTCTAGCACGGGCAGGTTGCACTCGTAGCACCACCTCAAATGGTTCTTCCCCAGTCTGATCGCAGCCATCTTCTCGTCCTCCCGACTGATTGTCCATAGTTAATGGGTTCGCCTCGGTTCCGGTCCAGACGGGCCCTCTCGTACAGGGACCTGTCCGCGTCCATCGGGATCGTCGCGTCGTATCCGACCTTCCAGGTCGTCTTGCCGTGGGAGCTGGGATCGAGCGAGGAGCCGGCCGCCCCCGGAATCATGAGGATCCTGTCGGCCTGCATCCTCGTAGCCACAGCCCACTCCACCTGCCTGTCGTCGAATATGTCCACGTCCTCGTCCACAACTATCACCTGCTTCATGGACGGATGGCCGGTGAATGCGGCCATTATGGCGTTCACCCCGTCGCCCTCCTTGTTCTTGGCGATGGATACGACCCCGTTCAGCCAGCAGCACCCCCCTTCGGTCAGCCTGACGTTCCTGACCCTGGGCACGGCCTGCCTCACGGTCTTGAATATCATGGGCTCCCTGGGAAGCCCCATCAGGAGGTAGTGCTCGTATCCTCCGGGAAGGAGGAGATGGAACACCGGATCCTTCCTGGTCCAGATCCTGTCCACCTCGATGACCGGCTGCTGCCTCTCGAAGTCGTAGGTTCCCGTGATATCCACGAACGGCCCCTCCTTGGTCTCCTCCAGGGTTATGCGGGCCTCGAGCACATAGTCGCATTCCGCCGGGACCAGGATGCCGTTGTCGCATCTGCCGACCTTCAGAGGGGAGCCGTGGCCCTTCTCGTGCATCGCGGACGCGACCTCGAGCTCGTCGGCGCCGAAGTCCATGGACGTGGCGGCGGCCAGGAGGGCCTCGATGCATGCACCCACGCAGATGGAGACCTTGAGCTCCCGGCCGGAGGCCTTGGCCTCATTGTAAAGCGTGAAGAGGTGCCTGGGGACCAGCCTCACGGCTATCCTCCTGTCGTCCATGATCATCATCCGATGGAAGGACACGTTCCTTTTGCCGTCCAACTCCGCGACGACGACCCCGGCCGTAATGTAACGCCCCCCATCCTCGGGGAAGTACTTGGGGATCGGCAAAGACGTGAGCTTCACCTCGCGCTCGCAGACGCGGAAATCCGGATCCGGAACGACCTCGCAGGGACGAGGGGACGAGACCGCGTCCATGAGATGCCTCACGATGTCTTCTTTGCGTATTCCAAGAGCCGATGCGATCTTCTCCCTCGTCGAGAAGACGTTCCCCGCCGCCCTCCCTCCGTTGAGGTCCTCGAACACGACCGTGGTCTCCTGGTCGTTCATCAGGGCCTTCGAGACATCCGTCGAATCGCTCTCTATGCGCCCGGATATGCGGCGCGCGTCTGCCCCGAGCGTGTTTGAAACTGCCATGCCGGGTCATCGTTCAGAGAATAGTTATTGGTTGCGAATCGTCCTCAGGCGCCATATCCAGATGACATGCCCCGGTCCTCCTCCGTGCATGCCGGCAAAGGACCGTCAGATAATAGACGATATCCAAGAGCCGTTCCTCTATTGACGCCCGACCGTTCATCGTTTCGGCAAGGCGACGTCCCGTCTGACCTTCCGCATGCTGTCCCGACATGCAAATCGATTCCCAAAAGCCGGACCTGATCAGGAAGACCGACGTGGGAAGATCTTAGACGGCTACCGCTCTGATTTCGGAGCGCTTCGAGCTTCCACGGATCGCCCAGTCATTTCTTGAAGATGCTCTTGAATATGCCCTTCCCGATCTCCCTTCCGGCGGAGGTCGCCGCCCTGCTTATGGCCTTCTCCGCGACCTTGGCGGCAGAGCTCTTGGACGAGGCGCCCTTGGTGGACGATGTTCCCGTGGATTTAGAGGCGGCCTTGGCCTTGGATTCCACGGCCTTGGACTCCTCCTTCTGCCTCTCATCCTCCAGCTTCTTCATGGTCTCGTATGCAGACTGCCTCTCGACGCGCTCCCTGTACTTGGACTCGAAGCGCGAAGACCTGATCACGCTTTCGTATTCGGCCTGGCTCAAAGGGCTCAGACTGCTCTGGGGCGGAAGGACGAAAGCCCTCTCGACTATCGAAGGAATCCCCTTCGCGTCCAGGCAGGAGACCAGCGCCTCCCCGACCCCCAGCTCGGTAATTGCCGTCTCCGTCTTGAACTTCTCATTGGCACGGAACGAGGAGGCGGCCGCCCTGACGGACTTCTGCTCCGCGGGGGTATAGGCGCGAAGGGCATGCTGGACGCGGTTGCTCAGCTGCGCGAGGACACTGTTCGGAATGTCGGAGGGACTCTGGGAAACGAAATAGATCCCTACGCCCTTGGACCTGATGAGCTTCACCATCTGCTCTATATTGGATATTACAGGCTTGGGCGCGTCGGAGAACAGCATGTGCGCTTCATCAAAGAAGAACACGAGCTTGGGCTTCTCTGGATCCCCTGCCTCCGGAAGCCTCTCGAAGAGCTCCTGGATCAGCCACATCATGAACGTGCTGTACAGCTTCGGGCTTCTGGAGAGCCTCTCGGAGTTCAGGACGTTCAGGACGCCCTTGCCGTTCTCGTCGACCCTTATCCAATCGAATATGTCCAGCGCCGGCTCGCCGAAGAAGAAGTCCCCTCCCTCGTCCTCGAGGGTGCGTACGGACCTCTGGATGGCCCCGAGCGTCTGCGAGGACATGTTCCCGTACTCCGCGATGTAGTCGTTACGGTTCTGGGCTATATGCTGCAGGACGGACACTAGGTCCTTGGAGTCTATCAGGTCCCATCCTTTGTCCTTGCATATCCTGAACACCATGGCCAGCACGTCGCTCTGGACGTTGGTCAGGTCCATCAGGCGGGACAGGAGGGGGGCGCCCATGGACGAGACGGTGGTCCTGACGGGATGTCCGCAATCCCCGTACACGTCCCAGAACACCGTCGGGAACCCTTTGAATTCGAATCCCTCGGCACCGAGCTTCTCGGCACGGCCACGCATCTTCGGAGTGTCCTCCCCGGCCTTGCAGACCCCGCCGACGTCTCCCTTCATGTCGCTGAAGAACACGGGCACGCCGGCGTCGCTGAACGATTCGGCCAGGACCCTCATGGTCACGGTCTTCCCGGTTCCGCTGGCGCCCGTTATCAGGCCATGCCTGTTGGCCATGCAGGGAAGCAGGTACACCCTCTCGTCACCCTTGGCAATCCAGATCTTCTCATCCGAATACATGTCTCACACCGCCGGCATCGCCGAGCCGTCGATGCAAGCGGTTACTGATAGATAAGAGGTTGTCCGAGAGGAACGGAAGGTCGTAAGCCGTTGGATGACGGCGACGGTCCGACATTTGCTCACTATAGTCTAACCGTTTTTCTACAACCCGGGGATGCGCATCCGCCGTGTTTCACGACGGCCTCGAACGAAGAATGAGAAACGCAGGCTCCGGCCCAAAGAAGAGCGCCTGAACAGGCTTTACCCGCCTTGGCTGACTCATAATAATATACGAGCACAGGAATCGGTCGGAACATGTCAGAAGAGATAGAGGGCACGATAAGGAAGTTCGCCCTGCAGAACGCGGTCTTCTTCAAGGGGAAGGCCAACCCGAAGGCCGTCGTCGGGAAGATACTGGGAGGATGCCCGGAGCTGAGGCCTAGGGCGGCGGAGATCACCCCTCTCATCGAGCAGATCGTCGAGGAGGTCAACTCCATGGGCCTGGAGGCGCAGACCAAGGCCCTTCAGGAGATGGACGCGTCGCTCCTGGTCAAAGAAAAGAAGGAGCGCAAGTACGAGCTGCCGGACCTTCAGAACGTAGACGGAAAGGTGACGATGCGCATAGCGCCTGGACCCTCGGGGCCCCTGCACATAGGCCACACCAGGGTCTCCGTCCTGAACGACGAGTACGTCAAGAGATACGGCGGGGACCTGATCCTCAGGTTCGAGGACACCAACCCCGAGAAGATCGACCCCGACGCCTACGACATGATCCCCGAGGACCTGGACTGGCTCGGCGTCAAATGCACGAAGACCTACATCCAGTCGGAGAGGTTCCAAATCTATTACGATTACACCAGGAGGCTTATCGAGCAGGGGAACGCGTACGTCTGCACATGCGACGGCGACCGTTGGAGGGAGCTCAAAGAGAAGAAGACCGCCTGCCCCTGCCGCGACCTCCCCGTGGAGACGCAGCTCGAGAGATACGACGGGTTCATGGAAGGGAAATACTCCGACGGAGAGGCGGTGGTCGTCGTCAAGACCGACATAGCCCATCCCAACCCCGCCGTCAGGGACTTCGTCGCCCTGAGGCTGGTCTCCCACCCCCACCCGAGGACCGGCTCCAAGTACATCGCATACCCGATGATGAACCTCTCCGTGGCCATCGACGACCACGAGATGGGCATGACCCACGTCATCCGCGGGAAGGACCACCTCAACAACACCTTCCGCCAGGAGTACGTCTTCGGCTACTTCGGATGGAAGAAGCCCGAGTACTACCACTACGGGCTGGTGAACATCCCCGATACCGTCCTCAAGACGTCGATAATCAAGCAGAACATAGCCGACGGCGAATACACCGGATGGGACGACGTCAGGACCGGGACCGTCAGGGCGATGAGGCGCCGCGGAATCAGGCCCGAGGCCATCAGGAGGTACTGGGTCGAGTCCGGGATCAAGCCCGTGGACATACAGTTCTCGTGGGACAACCTCTACGGAATGAACCGCGACGTCATAGACGACGTCTCGAACAGGTACTTCTTCGTCGACAGCCCGGTCAGGTACGACATCGACGGCGTCGACAGGATAGTCGGGAAGGCGCCTCTGCACCCGGACCACCCCGAGAGGGGGTCCAGGGAATACCTGCTCGAGGACCCGCGCACCGTGTTCCTCTCCAAGGAGGACTCGTCGATGTTCTCCGAGGCCAAGAAGATCAGGCTCAAGGACCTCTGCAACCTCGAGTACTCCCTGCCGGCCAGGTACATAGGGGACGACGTCTCCATCCTGAAGACCGGCGTCAGGGCGGTCCAGTGGGTCGGAAGGGACTCCGTGGCCGCCGAGATCCTCATGCCCG
Source organism: Candidatus Methanomethylophilaceae archaeon (assembly GCA_017519045.1). Classification (GTDB taxonomy): domain Archaea; phylum Thermoplasmatota; class Thermoplasmata; order Methanomassiliicoccales; family Methanomethylophilaceae; genus Methanoprimaticola. The sequence goes on along the minus strand of JAFWTC010000009.1, from coordinate 8,849 downwards.
ACGGGACCGTCTCGAAGGGTCTGGCCGAGAAGTCGGTGATGGCCGAGAAGTCGGAGACCGTCCAGCTCGAGAGGATAGGGTTCGCCAGGATCGAATGCAGGAACGAGAAGGGCGTGCGCTTCGTCTTCGCCCATCGCTGACCTTCCTCCCTTCGGGGAGGGCCTCGCTCGTCCGCGTCTATGAAGATGCAGGATGCGAGCCTGGGGTCCACCGCGACCGAGGAGTCCCCCATCCTGATTATCTGGGGGCCGTCGGGGACGGCGGTCTCCACGAGGAGGTCCTTCCCGGGGACGAATCCCATCATCACCAGTTTCTTGACGACGGCGGAGTCCTCGGACACCACATGGGATATCCTGCCGCGGCTGCCGGACGTCATCTTGACCATGGGCGTCACCTTAACGATGCCCTCGGAAGCCGCCTTGCACGGATTGGAACATCCCTGGCAATCGTCATCGACGCGAGGGCCCATCATGTAGCACATCTTGACCGCGGACTCGTCGGAGATCGCGTGCTCCATCTTGCAGGCCTCCTCATGGGCGGTGTCGTGGTCCACGTCGAGATAATCCGTGAGGAAGCGCTCCAGGACGTGATGCTTCTTGCGTATCTGGCGAGCATAGTTCAGACCGGACTCCGTGAGAGACATGCCCTTGTACTTCTCGTACGACACGTATCCCTCCTCGGACAGGACCTTCACCATCTCGCTCACGCTTGCCGGTGACACCTTCATGAACTCGGCCAGCTCGGTGGTCTTGGCAACACCTTTACCTTCGGTGAGCCTCAGGATGCTGATGAGATAGTCTTCACGGTTGATCGTCGCCATCGATTATACAATCCACTTAACATTTAAAAAAATTTCAGTCATCCTAAATTGAAGGATTATTACAAAACTATGCAAACGGTTTGGGACAGGGAGGGAAGGAACCCTCCCCGCCGTGATCAACCCTTGAGGGCGCTGATCTTGCTGGTGATCTCGTCGATGCAGGATTTGATTCCCTTGGCCTTCTCGAGAAGATCGCTTATGCTGGAGATGTCGAAGGATTTGCCCTCGTCGACGCTGGCGAGGACCTTCTTTCCGATATCGGCGGCGACGGAGTCGAACTCGGACTCCTTGTCCTTGATCATGGACTCGAACTTGGCGAGCTCAGCCTTCCCTTCGTCGACGGCGGACTTGACCTCGCTTTCGGCGTCCTTCTTCTTGCCGGTGATGATGGCATCGAGTTTGCTTCCGATCTTGCCGTCACCGTTTTCCACAGCCTCTTTGGTTTTATCCAAGAATCCCATGTTCTCAGCTCCGTCTTTTCTTCAATCCACGAGCTTGTGGTACCCGTAAGCGGGCTCGCCCGCATTGAAGCAGTACTGTATAGTGGCGTACTGCTTTTTGAACTCTTTGACGTCCTCCTTGACCTTCCTCGGGTCCTCCTTGTCCTTGACGACCCTCGCGATGAAGGAGGCGACCTCTTTCATCTCGGACTCCTTCATGCCTATGCGGGTCATCTCCTGGGCCCCGAGCCTGAGGCCGGAAGGCCTGACGGCGCTGGTGTCGGAGGGGAGCATGTTCTTGTTGCAGATTATGTTGGCGTCCTCGAGGGCCTTGGCGCAGTCCTTTCCTCCGCCGAAGGACGAGACGTCGACGGCGATGGCATGGGACCTGGTGAACCCGTGGTTGGGGCAGAGGACGGGGACTCCGAGCTCGTAGAGGGCCTCTCCGAGGGCGCGCGCGTTCTTGCAGGCCTGGGCGGCGTACTCCTTGCCGAAGACGTCCATCTCGGCCAGGGTTATGCCGAGGGCGGCCATGGCATGGAGGTGGTGGCTGGAGGTGACTCCGGGGAACACGGCCTTCTGGATCTGCTTCTCCTGCTCGTCGGTCAGGTTCTGGCCGAGGATGAGCCCGTGGTTGGGGCCGGGGAAGGTCTTGTGAGTGGAGGAGGACACGATGTTGACGCCCTCCCTCAAGGGGTCGTGGAACTGTCCGCCGGCGATGAGGCCGAGGACGTGGGCGCAGTCCTCCCATACGAGGCATCCTACCTCGTTGAAGGTGTCCTGGAGCTCCTTGAGGGGCGGAGGGAACAGGAACACGGAGAGGCCGAACTGGGCTATCTTCGGCTTGACCTTCTTCAGGAGCTTGATGGTTCCATCGACGTCGAGGTTCATGTCCTCGGTGCTGAACGGATAGTTGACCGAGTTCACGCCCCTCTGGCCGAAGGCCCCGAACTCGCAAGTGGAGATGTGGGCGCCCTGGGCGAGCGCGCAGGTGGTGATCGTGTCGCCGGGGTTGGCGAAGGCGAAGAGGACGGCCATGTTGGCCACGGTTCCGGAGATGGGCCTCACGTCGGCGAAATCCGCCTTGAAGACCTTCTTGGCCAGCTCTATGGCCTTGAGCTCGACCTCGTCCACGTAGATGTTGCCCTGGTAATAGCGCTTGCCGGGGAGCCCTTCGGCGTACCTGTCGGCGAAATCGGATATCAGCATTTCCTTCGCGAGGGGGCTCATCAGGTTCTCGGAGGCGATCATGGGGATGCACTCCTCGAACCACTTGTTGTGGGCCATGACCCTCTCGCGGATGTATTTGGAGTCTTCGACAGTCATGTAACCGACACCCCATCGTTCAGTACGATATAAGTCTGAGTGCGGAGCCGTCGGACGGGCCCTGCACGTACGAAGCCCGTAGAACGGAGTTCGAAACATATCCTACCATGAAATTAGTAATTACAATCCAATTATCTTTAAATTGGGCGTTGACGCGGGCAGACAGTGATCCAAATGGACATCGACAAAGCATTGGAGGACGTCAGAAAGGGGAAGCCGATCCTCGTCTACGACTTCGACGACAGGGAGAGGGAGTCGGACATGACAGTCGCCTCCCAGTTCGTTACGTCGGAGGTCATAAGGCGCATGAGGAAGGAGGCCGGCGGCCTGATCTGCACCACCACCCCCTACAGGACGGCCGAGTCCCTCGGGCTCCCTTTCATGAGCGACGTCTACTGGGACGACTGCAAGAAGTATCCTCTTCTCGCGATGATGGCCCCGACGGACATCCCGTACGACAGGACCAAGTCCTCCTTCGGAATCACGATCAATCACAGGAAGACGTACACCGGGATAACCGACGACGACCGCGCCATGACCATCAAGGCCTACGCGGAGACGATTTTCCAGGACAAGCCCGTCGAGGACATCCGCAAGGACCTGGCCTACAACTTCAGGGCCCCGGGGCACGTGCATCTTCTGAACACCTCCGAAAGGATACTGGAGAACCGCCACGGCCACACCGAGCTCTGCACCGCGCTCATGTACATGGCCGGCGTGATGCCCTCGGCCACCATCTGCGAGATGATGGGGGACGACGGAGGCTCCATGCGCAAGGCCGACGTCGAAAGGTATGCGGAAGCCACCGGGACAACCATGGTCACCGGCGAGCAGGTCCAGGAAGCCTGGGCGGCGTACAAGGCCGTCCACGGCCCGGAACAGTGATCGAATGGTCCGCGTGATGGCCTCAGGCGTCTTCGACCTCATCCACACCGGGCATATCTCCTATCTGGAGCAGGCCAAGTCGATGGGGGACGAGCTCGTGGTGGTCGTAGCGTGCGACGCAACCGTCAGGGAGAAGAAGCACGAGCCGATCACCCCCGAGCGCATGAGGGTCAGGATCGTGGGCTCCCTGAAGCCGGTGGACCGCGCGATCGTCGGCGGCGACGGCGACATGTTCGACACCGTCAGGGAGATCGCCCCGGACGTCATCGTGCTCGGATTCGACCAGACCTTCGACCCGGAGGACCTGGAGAGGAAGCTGGCCGAGCGCGGAATGCCGCATATTAAAGTGGTCAGGGCGGACGAATGCGCCGACGACCTGAACGCCACGCGGAGGATAGTGCGCAAGATACGTGAGATGGAGCGTGAGGAATGAGGACGATAGGGATCGCCGACACGACGTTCGCCAGATACGACATGGGCCGCTCCGCGATCGACGAGCTCCAGCATGCGGGGACCGGGTTCAGGATAGTCAGATACACCGTCCCCGGAGTGAAGGACCTGCCGGTGGCAAGCAAGAAGCTCATCGAGGAGCAGGGATGCGACATAGTCATGGCGCTCGGGATGCCGGGGCCGCAGCAGAAGGACAAAATGTGCGCCCACGAGGCTTCAACCGGCCTCATCCGCGCGCAGCTGATGACCAACAAGCACATCATAGAGGTATTCGTCCACGAGGACGAGGCCAAGGACGACGCCGAGCTGGCGTTCCTGGCCGACAGGAGGGCCAGGGAGCACGCCCTCAACGTGTACGACCTCCTCTTCCGCCCCGAAAGCCTCACCAAGAGGGCAGGCACGGGGCTCAGGCAGGGCTTCGCCGATGCGGGCCCGGTGAAGCAAAGATGAAGGTGAACGAGATGAAGCAGTACAAGATCGGAATGGCCGTGGCCGAGTTCAACTACGAAGTGACCTCCCTCATGATGGAGAGGGCGCGCGCGGAGGCGGACTTCCTCGGCGTCGAGATAACGAAGACGGTGAAGGTCCCGGGGGTGTTCGAGATCCCCATGGCGGTGAAGAAGCTCCTGGAGAAGGACGACATCGACGCGGTGATCACCCTCGGAGCCGTCATAACCGGCGAGACCAAGCACGACGAGGTCGTGGTCGCCCAGGCCTCGAGAAAGATAATGGACCTGGGGCTCGAGTACGGAAAGCCTGTGGGATTCGGGATAACCGGCCCGGGGATGACCGAGCTTCAGGCCATGGACCGCATCGAGAAGGGACGGGACGTCGTAGACACCGTCGTCAAGATGCTCCAGAGGCTGGACTTCTGAAAATCCTTACCGGCGGCGCGACCGCCGGATCACATCCTTATCTGGGCCTTGCCGACCTTGGACTTGATTATCTCATAGACGGAGGACATCGGGACCCCCGTGTCGATGGAGATCCTCAAACAGCCGTCCCCGGATTCGTATCTCCTCATGACGTCCTCGGAGACCCCGGTGATCTTGACCGCCTTCTTCATCTTCACGCGGCCGTTCCCGGAATCCCCGCGCCAAGAACGGGTCTTGCATGAGGGGCATCTCAACGGCACCCCGTCCGCACGGGGAAACCAGGTATGGCCGCAGATCTGGCACTGGTTGGACGAGGTGGGCTTGTTCCAGCAATGGGACCCGCAGGAAGGGCACCTCACAGGAGACTCGACGTTGCTGAACCAGGTATACTGACACCTGTTGCAGATCTTGAGATCGGACATGCGGTCGCCGCCGACCTCCTGCTCCGAGATCCTGTCTCCTCTCGCTATGGCCATATTATCACTATTGGAAGTATAATCCATCGTCAAGATAATTATATGATATTTCAATGTTAGTATAGTTGGAATATACATTTCGGTAAAGAAAATACAAATATATCGGCAATAGAACCATCCACCCGATACAATTATTACCGACGGCGGACCATCCGAGGTCGTGCCCAACGGATTGCTCTCCCGCATGAGCGTCAGAATAGTGAACCGCACGTTCAATGCCAGATACAGGCTTGCGAGGCTTACCCGCAAGTCGAAGACGTTCAACAGGATCGTCGTCAAGGCGGCGTTCGAAGACGATGAGATGATCGTCCTCCCGAAGGACGGGACGGTCCGCAGAAGGATAGAGACGGACATCGGAATCGAGAGGGCGGACGAGAGCACGATCCTTCCGAGCGCGGTGGTGAAGGACGTGCTGTCCAAGACGGATGACATATTCATCATGGATTTCTGCCTCTGCCGCAAATCCAGCAAATGCAAGGACTACCCGGTCGACATGGGCTGCGTCTTCCTCGGGAACGGGATCCACAGGATACCCCGGGAATACGGGCACGTGGCCACGTACGAGGAGGCCTCGGAATACATAGACAGGTGCGGAGACCTGGGCCTGGTGCACATAATCGGAAGGAACAAGCTGGATTCCATATGGCTCAACACCGGGAAGGGGAACGACCTGATCACCATCTGCAACTGCTGTCCGTGCTGCTGCCTCTGGAACATGGTCCGCGACATCTCCGACGAGATATCGTCCGCTTTCAGGAGGATGGAATCCGTGGAGGTCGCCGTGGACGGGTCCAGATGCGTGGGATGCGGCATCTGCACGGAGGCGTGCTTCACCAGGGCGCTATCGGTGGCCGAGGGGAAATGCAGGATAGACCAGGCGAAATGCAGGGGATGCGGCCGCTGCGCGGACATCTGCCCCAAGGATGCCATAGCTCTGAGCTTCGACCCCTCCGTCACGGAGAAGGAAGTCAAGAGAATCGTCGAGAAGTTCAAATCGACGAGAATCGAAACTTAAAAAAGAAAAGAAAAACAATTGCCCGGCGGGAGAACCCGCCGGAGTATTGGAGGGATCCGAATCCGGATCTTCAGATTCACTCGGAGGTGACGCCATTCTGACCGAGGTAGTAGTGCTCGGTGACGGCTCCGTTGGCGTTGTCAGCCTTGTAGGCCGCGTAGGTGACGGCGATGACGGCTGCGAGAGTGATAGCGGCGACTGCGACTGCGGTGATGATTCCGACCATTTTAACCGACCTCTGTTTTGCTTTGTTGACGTCACATACATTTTACATGACGTCTCAACAAGTGTAGTATTATGCACGGTAGTATTTAATGATTGTTGTTTATTTTATAAACAAAACAATGATCCGCCGTCAGAACTTGACTATGTCCAATGAGTATACGCTCATGGTGGGCGAATAGGTCTTCAGTTCGGACCACTTGACTGCTATCCCGTGCCCGAGCGCTTTCATGCCCACTATCATCCTGTCAACGAAGCCGTCGAACTCTGCGCGCTCGATGATCTTGTACATGTGGACCGTCCCTCCGGACTTCAGCCTCGCCAGGGCATGGGGGAGGAAGCGCTCGGCTATCTGCGGCAAGTTCATGATGATGCGGTCCGCCATAGGCAGCCCGTATATCAGCACGGAGGAGTCCCCGGTCATGGGATGAAGGCGGTCTACATGGTTCTTCTCAGCGTTCATCTTGGCGAAGCGCTCCGCCTCAGGATTCAGATCTATGGAGTATACCGCCTCCGGATGCGCCAGCCTGCAGATCACCGTCCCGAAGGGGGCCACCCCTCCGAACATGTCTATGACTATCTCCCCGTCCTTCACCAGAGACGCGATCCTCGCCCTCTCTGACGACAGCCTTGGGTTGAAGTAGACCTTGGCGGGATCGGTGAACAGCCTGACCCCGAACTCCTTGTGCACCGTCTCCGAGCCTCCTGAGCCGGCCAGCCTCTCCAGGTCGCGGATGCGGAAGTCGCCTTTGACCCCCGAGTCGGAGAAGACCGCGCGTATACTCCCGTTGGCCGAGACCAGCGCCTCCCCCATCTGCCTCCCGTATGGGGCGAGCTCGTCCGGGATCTTGATGAGGGCCACGTCCCCGATGACGTCGAACGACGACGGCAGCAACGGCCTGAGCTCCTCCGGGACGGCGACGGCGTCCCTGTAATCGGAGCTGCGGCGCTCCTGACCATCCAGATCGGCCTCCACGAGCTCCAGGCCTCCGGGATCCGACGTCACGGGGATCAGCAGGCACGGGCCGTCGGCGCGAATCCTGAAGCGGAGGTCCATGAGGCCTTCTGACAGGAGCCAGGACCTGACCTCCTCCCCCTTGTCCTTGGAGACGCGTACGCATAGCGCCATCGCTCGTCCTCTATGATCTCTTCGGGGGCGCCCGCGAACCTCACCAGGGCGAAGGCCTCCATGAAATGCAGGTTCCCGGGAAGGACCAGCGTCTGCAGAGGCTCTCCGAGGTCCTTGGAGAGAAGGTCCTGCGGATATCCTGCGAACACCTTCTCCTCCGGCGACCCGACCTTCGACGCGACGCAGATGAGGGTCTTGTCGTCTATCAGCCCCTCTCCCCATTTCTTCTCGCCCTCCAGGAGCCATTCTATAGCCTGATGGGCGGTCATGTACCTGAGCTCGTCCGCGCGGATGTCCAGGAGGATCATGGTGTGGAGCCCCCTGGCCTTGTTCTCCATGATGTGGTCGTAGGGGGACTTCGGATGGTAGTTGGGCTCCAGGAAAGGCAAGGTGACCGTCCTTCCGAACTTGTACGGCTGGAGTCCGAGCGACGTGGGGCAGCCGGAGAATATCGACACGCCGTGGAGGACCCTCACCGGGATCCCCGCCTCCGCCGCCTGTATCCTCAGGTCCACGTGCGTGGTGGCCAGCATCGTGTCCCCGGCGGTGACGAAGGCGACGCGGTTCTCCATGGCATCGCGGATGATGTCGTCGCACTCCTCGACCTGGGACCTGTACAGGACCTTTATCTTCTTCCCGATGACCTCCTCCAAGTCCTGGGGGGACGTCCCGATGAGGGTGGAGGTGTAGAACTCCGCGTAGATGATGTCGCACTCCCTCAAGGCGTTGAGGGCCTTGACCGTCATTCCGTCGGTGCCGCTGAGGCCGAGACCGACGAACACGAGCTCGGATGTCATGGCACCCCATCATGGCGGTCGTATAACTGATTTTTGAGAAGCGGATGCCATGCCGCGCCGGCGGCGCATGGAAAAATCCAATAAAAGGAAAAAGGGGCCGGAGCCCCTGTTTGCGTTCACTCCTTGAGGAGCGTGACGAGGGCGTCCACCGCCCAGCATCCCTTGCCCTTGAGCCCCACGATGACGGGGTTGATCTCCAGCTCGTGGATCTCGGGGTTCTCGAGGGCGATGAGGACGATCCTCTTGATCGTGTCCTTGAGCGCCTCTATGTCGGCCTCGGGAAGCCCCCTGGCGCCGGACATGAGCTTGTAGGCCTTGGTGGTCTTGATCATCTCGTCCAGCTGCTGCTCGGTCATGGGGACGTGGGCCTGGGATATCTCCCTGAGGATCTCCACGTAGATTCCTCCGAGCCCG
>JAFWTC010000060.1 GCA_017519045.1 Candidatus Methanomethylophilaceae archaeon | reverse complement strand
GGAGGACAAGCCCTCGAAGGGCGAGGATCCGAGCAGGAAAAAGGATTGCTGAATTATACAAAATGAGGGTGCGGACAATGAATCCCAACAGAGTTTTTCACATGTCTGGCTGAGATGAGAGTGGTGGACAAGGCGAGATTCACAAATCGCCTTGGCCAGCATACACCCCGAAAAGCCGTTAAATTCAGAAAATCTCTTAGTTCGACTATCTCCGTAAGTCACAAAATTGCAATGTAGTTTGTTGCATGAAACGAACCGCATCGCATGTGACCCACGTTTTTTCCTGTAGCTCTGTTCAGGCATTTTCGTTGCACTTTCTGCAATATGGTTCCCTGCATAAACCGCTTTGAACCGTCTTTGAAACCCCTCTGAAAACGCCTTTGCAAACCCTTTAACAAACGATTTCGGAAACCACAGGAGAAAACCAACATGGCAGAAACTGCACAGAATCAGAAGAGCTTAGCAAACAACATCAAGTCCCAGTTCGGGCAGGCCGCCCAGGCCGCACCGGCCGTTCCCACGGACGGCACCACCAAGACCAACATCCTCGACTTCAGGGGAGGCCAGGTCTACATCGCCCTCAAGTACGTGACCGCGGTCGACGAGGCCACCGGCCAGACCAGAGACCTCACGCCCCAGCTGCTCTGCATGTTCGGGGGCCACTACGTGGACCTCCCGATCAACGGCAGGTGGTGGAAGGAGTTCGCCGACTTCGCCGCAAGGCTCGCGGACACCTTCGAGGGCGTCTCCCTGGAGAACATCAGGACCAACGGCGACGCGGCCAACGCCAAGCGCCTCATGTCCAAGTTCAGGTCCGCATGACCGAGGACAAGCCGTTCACGGTGGAGCGCTGGCACTTCGCCGGCCACGCCCAGGTCCGCGTGTCCCGCTGCAGGGCGTCGACGCTCGACGAGGCCGTGGCCAAGGCGGAGCGCCTGGCGGAGCTCCCGGACACCACCAGGGTCAGGGTCTCCAGGCGCGACTCCCGCGGGAGATTCTCGGCCGTGAGGGTCTGGGCGCTCCGACACCATGCAGGGGGCCGCATCCCCATCCCTTCCCGCGGTCCCCGGCGGCGGGGAGGCCATCCCCTCCTCCCCGCCTGAACTTCCCCCGCCCGGAGGGAGCAATTCCGGGCTCTAACCGATCAGGTGAGAAAAATGGCTTCGAAAAACAGCTTAAAGGAACCGCAGAAGCTCACGCCCTCCGAGGTCACCCGCATGTTCAGCGGGATGACGCCCCTCCAGAGGACGAGGTACTACAACAAGTGCATGACCAACCCCAACACCCCTCCTGCCAACGTGAGCCTGCTGATGCAGTACAGGGCGCAGAACGCGGACCTGTTCCTCAGCGAGGAGCAGATGGCGGGATCCAGGAAGTCGAAGGGCTCCTGGGTCGCCGGGAAGGGGTTCTCCGGAGGATGGCGCGACTGGTCGAACGGCCGCGTCTACACGTCCTCCGGATACTCCTACGACAACAACGGCAAGTACTACGATCCCACCGGCAACGAGGCCGGCGGATGGCACGACGGGGGCCCCGACCCCGACGAGTACGGCTTCGTCTACGGCGACGACTTCATCAAAGGGAAGAGGTCCGCGCCCTTCCAGGGCGGCGGGAGGATCCGCCGCCAGCGCAAGCCCATCGACCAGCCCAGGTCCTCCCTGGAGCTCGTGGAGACCATCAAGGCCTTCAACAGCCCCGTGAGGAGCAGGCGCTACCTGGACAGCATCGTGCAGAACGAGAACTCGCACCCCGAGACCGTGGAGAACGCCAGGAAGCTCCTGGCCGGCAACAGCCCGCTCATCGCCAACGACGAGCAGATGGCCGCGTGGACCCCCAAGGCCCGCTCCGGGAGGGGGATCTTCTCCAGGAGGCCCGTCAACGAGGCCCGCTCCGCCGAGGACATCGCGGGGCTCATGGGAAGGCTCAGGAGCAACGTCGCCAGGACCAGGTACTACGACAAGGTCATAGGCAACCCGGAGTCCAACGAGCAGACCGTCAGCAACCTCATGGCCTTCAGGAGCGCCAACCAGGACATGTTCGCCTCCGACGAGGAGGCGCAGGCCGCCCCCCGCGGCACCGGCAGGAGGGCGTCCTTCTGGAAGTCCAAGGAGGAGTTCGACGGCATGTCCCCCAGGAAGAAGTACTTCTTCGTGGGGGCGGTCCACAGGAACAGCCGCTCCAAGAACACCGCCTACGGGCTCCGCGTCATCACCGACCCCGACACCACGCCCGACGACAGGGAGGCCATGACCCAGGTGGTCAGGGAGAACCCCCTCCTGTTCTTCAGGAGGGCCAAGTCCGGCAAGGGCCAGAGAGGGCAGTGACATGGCCCCCAGGACCCTCACGGCCGGCCTGCTGGCCGCGTTCCTCCTGGTGCTCGTCCCCGCGCTGGCCGAGGGGTCCGAAGCGTACGCGAACACCTACGCCCTCGACTACGAGTGCGGACAGGAGGTCGACACGGACCTCACGTCCATCGTGGGGAGGCCGATCCTCTTCGTCTACTCGGGCGAGCTGCCCTCCGGCCTGAGGATCGACATCGACTCCTCGTCCTCCGGATGGTTCGCCAGCCACCGCTCGTTCCTCCGCGGGACGCTGACCGCCCCTGCCGGATCCTACACCTTCGTGCTGTCCGACGACGCCCAGTTCTACGAGTTCACCGCCCTCGTCACGGCCGGGACCTGCACCGTCACCTACGACGCCGGCATCGGCCTGGTCAAGGGCGAGAGGACATGGTCCGAGACGATTCCCAAGGGGTCCTACGCGTCCCTCCCTTCCGCCACCCACTCCTCGGGAGCGTACACGTTCCTCGGATGGGCCGAGAAGGCCGGGGCGCAGTACTCCCTCGACTCCTATGTCGCCGTCAAGGACTGCGTCCTCCATGCCGTGTGGAAGAGGAACTCCGTGTCCATCTCGGACTCCTCCGCCACCGTCACCAGCGGCCAGACAGCGACCCTGCCTATCAGCACCAGCCCCAGAGACGCCTCCATCACCGTCGTCTCCCGCGGATCGCTCCCCGCCGGAGCGGTCTCCGTGGAAGGCCATGACCTCGTCCTGAACATGACGAACGTCCAGCCCGGCACCTACTACGTCACCTTGTCCGCCGGCTCCACCGGCTACATCTCCGGAGAGTCCACGGTCACCGTGAGGGTCCCCATCACCATAGTGAAGCCCATCGAGTACGTCCTCCACGAGGGCGACCCGTTCTCCTACACCCCCGTCACCAACCCCTCCAACGCCGACGTGACCATCGTAGAGGTCTCCAGGGACGGGACCGTCCTGAGCGCCCACGGCGGCCTCTCGGTCGACGGTAGGACGATCACCGGGACCATGTAGGAGGATGGAACCTATTCCGTGACCTACACGGCTTCCCTGGAAGGGTACGTCGAGGTCACCTCCAGCGTGCTGATCAAGGTGCTGGAGAGGGAGGACGATCCGGAAGTCCAGCTCCCAGCCCCGGTCATGGGAAATATCACTATCTCCCCCAGGGCTGGAGAGCCCAGGGTGTTCGACCTCGTGCTGTCCGGATACGGCAACGCCTCGAACATCGAGTGGCTCGTCGGCGGGAGGCTGATCGCTTCCTCGTCCCCGACCGCCGTGTGCGAGCTCCCCGCGTCCGGGGTGCACACAGTGACCTGCAGGCTCACCGGCCTCGACGGCTCCGTCCTGACCGAGGATAAGGAACTCGTGTGCAGGGACAACTACCACAGGGAGGCCACATGGGCCGGCGTCGCCTACGGGTACGTCGCCACCGACGAGGTCCAAGTGGAGATAGAGGACGGGTCCCCGTTCACCGCGGCGCCTGCCAAGCTGGAGGGAAAGGGGTACGTCACGGTATCCGGGACCCCGTCGGAGTCCGACATAGGGAAGAGCTTCCGCGTCACCGCGGGGGCCGACTCCTGGACGATCACCGTGTACAGGGCCGAGGCCTACGCTCCCGTCGCCCTGTTCGACGCCGAGGTGCTGGAGGACGGCAGGACCGTGAGGGCCACCTTCACCGGCGACCACGCCTCGTCCTACTCCTTCGACTTCGACGGCGACGGCATACCCGAGCCCGGGAACGAGTTCGCCTATCCCGACTCCGGAAGGCACGCCATCGTGTGCACCGCGTTCAACAACGTCTCCGAGACGTCGCACACGAAGATGGTCGAGCTGCCTTCGGAGAGGACCGAGGAGGTCCACGTGATCTCGCTCACCGACTTCCGCATGGAGGCCGGCGAGAGGATGGACATACTCGTCTCCACGGACTCCGGCGACCGCTTAACAGTCTCCGGATCCGCCGCCAGATTCGTCAAGGTGGACGGAGGGTCGATCGAGGTGGAACCGACCGAGAAGGGGGTCTTCGACCTCGTCGTCACCGTCTCACACTCCGACGGATCGACCGAATCCAAGACGGTGAAGGTCACCGTCGAGGGCTCCGAGATGGACGACCTGAGGGAGGACAGGCACGACCTCACCACGGTCCTGGCCGTGTTCTTCGTGATGGCCGTGATCGCGGTCGCATTGCTCGTCCTGGGCGACTCCGGCCGCCTCAGGAGGAGGGCGAAGAGATGAGCGAGGTAGTGGTCCCCGTCACCACCTTCTGGGACATCCTGGCCGCCGCGCTCGACGACATATGGTTCTGGCTCCTGTCGGCGTCCACCATGGTCGCCATGGCCCTCTACATCCGCCTGAGGCTCCACGGGAGGCTGCTCCGATGGTCCCGGCGATCATCCCAGCGCTGGTCTCCATCCTCGGATGGGTCGGCATCGACCTCGGCATCTCCTGGCTCACAAGGGAGCAGTCCGAGGTGGTCTACGCCATGGGCATGGGGCCCCAGGAGTTCCTGGACACCCACTGGCTCCCCCTCCTGCTGTACCTCCTGATGGCCGCCTCTGCGGTCTCTCTGGCCCTGCCCAAGCGCAGGAAGAACGACGGGCGCGCGGCCCCGTGAAAACGCCGCGCATCCAAACAGGTTGAGAAAATGTCTTTCGCAAACAGAGCGCTGGCCATGTTCGCCGTGGCCGCCGCGATCATTATGGCCCTCTCCGCCGTCCCCGCTTCGGACGCGATAGGGGAGGACCTCTCCGGGACCTACGGGTCCCCCACGAACATCGACATAGCGCCCGGCTACCAGTGGCGCTACACCGC
>JAFWTC010000008.1 GCA_017519045.1 Candidatus Methanomethylophilaceae archaeon | reverse complement strand
GGGAAGAAGGAGTTCGCCTACGACAAGGAGAGGAGGCTCATGGTCGTGGACACCTTCGGCACCCTCGACGAGGACCGCTGGTGGGACGCCGAGGAGTACGCCAAGGGCAACATCGTGGAGCTTTCCAAGGAGTTCGTCCGCCAGTACTACCGCGAGACCGGATATCACGCGGCCCTTTACGCCGCGCGCGACGCCGGCAAGCCCGAGCCGGACATACCCCCTCTTCCTCAGGACATCATAGACCGCGTCAGCAAGCTGTACGTGGACATGTACGAGAGGATAACCGGGGAGAAGTTCTGAAAACGTTTGGGGCGGAGCGGCCTCGGAAGAGGTCCACTCCGACCATTTTCTCCCCTCTGGGGCAGTCGAGGTCGCCGCTTACGGCCTGGACCGAATACTTCGCTCCAGCGACCTTCCCGGGGGCATGGCAGAGCCAGTAGTTGGGGCAGTCCATTTGCTCGCATTTCGATTCCTGATAGGTGATCATGCTTCCCTCGATGGCCTGCTTCTTAGGCACGGCCGCCGGCGTGGGGATCTTCTCGACCACCGCCGCCACCACCTTGTCGTCCAGGTATTCGTGGCATTCGTGGGACTGGGGCCGGATCTCCACCACCCTGTATCTGGAGCCCGGCTCCAGATTGAAGCACACTCCTTTCAGCTTGCACTCTTTGCAGTCGTTCATAGGGCCGATGAAGTAGAACTCCTTCCCGGCCTCTGCCTGCGGCTCTCCCAGAAGCGTAATTAGCACCATGTGTCCCTCATATGACGCCTGTGGTCCTGGCTGCGATCTCGGCTACCTCCTTGCTGATTCCGGTGGTTCCGAGTATCGTGAATCTGTCCGACCTTATCTCGTGGGCGTGGATCATGGCGTCGATGAGTTCCTCGTCCGTCACCCCCAGGCCTTTGGCTGTGGTGGGGGCGCCTATCTTGCGGAGCGTGTCCCTGATCTTCATCCAGTCGCCTCCGTGGAGGAACATGGTCATTATCGAGGCCACTCCGCACTGTTCTCCGTGCAGCGCGCGGCCGGGGCACGTCAGGTCGAGCATGTGGGAGATCATGTGCTCCGCGCCGCTGGTGGGCCTGGAGCTCCCGGCTATGCTCATCGACATCCCCGAGACTATGATGGGCTTGATGGCGAACCAAACGCTCGTCTCGAGCCCGGGTCTGATCTTGTCGGCCGCATAGATTATGGATTGCGCGGCGTACTGCGAAAGGGTATGTGCCGTTCCGCTGAAGTCCTCGTTCTTGAGCCTCACGGCGAAGTCCCAGTCCATCAGCGCGGTCAGATTGGAGACCACGTCGGCGCACCCGGAGGCCAGGAGCCTGTACGGGGCCTTGGCTATCACCGCCGTGTCCGCGATTATCCCCATGGGGGATCCGGATTCCACGGACCTGGACCCCGTCGGCATCTTCAGCGACGCCCGGTTGGACGCTATGCCGTCGTGGGATGCGGAGGTGGGGATGCTGATGAAAGGTATCTTGAGGCTCTTGGACACGACCTTCGCTATGTCGATCTTGCTTCCGCCTCCGACTGCGAGTATGAACTTCGAGCCGAAGTCCTCGATGCGCCGCTGGGCCTCGGCGACGTTCTCCATGGAGGCGTCGCCCACCAGGCAGGTGTCGATGTCGTAGCCGTCCATGTAGCCCAGGACCTCCTTTCCGGCCGCCCGCATGGTCTTTTCGCCGGAGATTATGGTCGCCACCTTGCCTACCTGTAGTCCGTCGCACATCTCCCTGACCGAGCTTAGGACGTTGTGTCCAGCGATCACGTTGCGAGGGAACTCTGCGACTTTCCATTTCATGAAGTCCTCGTTCATGGCGCACCCCTTTCTCGCCCCCATATGGCGGATATGACTTAAAGACGTTGCATTTATGCGAATCGTTTATCCGCAGGGTCGCGTTGGCGGTATCATGAACTTGGATTCCCTGTCCAGGACGATCTCGGTCGCATGGCTTGCCGTCCTCGTGCTCAGGCTCATCCTGGCCGCTGTCCCCTACATGTCCACTCCCCAGGGAAGGACGTTCATGGCCGTGGTGAACATCGTTCTTGTCGGCGGGCTGGTGCTGATCGGAGCCATCCTGGGGAAGAGGCTGCTCAAGTACCTCGCCGCCAAGACGATGAGGGAGAGCCACTGCCAGCAGTGCTATGCCAAGCTCGAGCCCGGGGCGAGGTTCTGCCCCGTATGCGGAAAGAAGATCTGACGCGGTTCCCCGTACCCGCCCTCGCCGTATCCGGCCAGTGCGCGGTAGTGACGATGCACTATGACCGTCGGATGTGTCCGTAGGGGCGTATGCGTACCCTCCGGCCCTTCCGGATCATATTGCCGCATTAAGCCCGCGGCGGGGCTGCACTCGCTCCGGAGACGGTTACCATCCCGCGTCAGATGAGCTCGGTGGTCCAGTTCAGCTCCTGGATGGTGTTGTCGGTCAGCCTTATCTCCTTCGATATCGCGTCCACCTTCTTCCTCAGCTCCTTGACGTCGACGGTGCTCATTATCCTGATGTCGGAAGACAGCCTGCGCTCGGTCCTGTTGCTGGCGGCGTTGAGCAGCGACTGGAGGATTTCGCATTTCCTGGTCAGGACGTCCCTTTTCGCCAGGAGTCCGGTGAGGGAGGTGCCGTCCTTGGCCGAAGTGCGGCTGTTTGTGTCGTTGATCCTGCGGATGAGGTTCTCCAGATCCTTGGTCATCTCATCCAATTCTATCAGAAGGGAGGCGGGGTCCTCGCTGGGGGCGTCGCCCTCCTGGACCTTGGAGTTGTTGGTCAGCCTTGTCTCGAGCTGCCTGAGCCTGATGTCCAGGTCAGACCTCATTTTGAGGGCTTCAGCGAGCTTCATGGCGTCTGGAACGCGTTTCGGTATTATAAATGCACACGGCATTCACGACGGCATGAAGGCCCTCATCGTATGCGGGAGCGCAAACCAGTCGGGTGTGTCAGCCTCGATGGCTTCGAGCGCCGAGCGCCGCCTCAGGTCCTTGGGATACGATGCGGAGGTCGTCCATCCGGCGGTGATGCGCATAGCCCATTGCACCGGATGCGGAGGCTGTTCCGACGGGCATTGCGTCATAGATGACGACATGGGGAGGATCATGCGGAAGGTTTAGGAGGCCGACGTCCTCGTCTTCTCCTTCCCTGTTCATTTCAGCGGTCCCTCGTCCCTCATGAAGACGGTGATGGACCGCTTCCAGCCTTTCTGGCTTTGCAAGGGGCTTCCGCATCCCGCGGAGTCCGTGGCGCTGATATGCGGTGGAAGCCCGGAGCCCAGGTTCCAGCCCTCGGTAAGCATCCTCAGGGCCTTCTCGATAACCGCCGGCATGAGGTGGCGCGGGCATCTGGAGTTCCCCGGAACCGACAGAAGGGGGGCGGAGGGGTCCGAGGAGGCCGTCGCGGAGTTCTTGGGGAGGATCTTCGGAAGCGGACGGGAACGACCCTGGCTTCGAATCCCGTTTCAGGGGCCATTCCTCCGACCCACCCGGGGAAGGGAATGGCGGAGGGGTATCTGTCGGCTATGGCCGCCCATTCCTCCTCGGAGAGGGACATGTCGGCGTCCAGGACGGATACCCTGCGGAAGCCCACGTCGTACAGGTGGTCGAGCATCCTGCGGAGGTCCTCCGGCTTCCCTTTCCTGGAGACGCCTTTCCCCCTGTACACGTACACGGCGGGGATGAAGCTGTCCGAGACATCGTAGACGTCTCTGAGGACGGCATCCGATTCAGACGCATGATAAGGGGAAACCACGACGTCGGCGTTGTAGTTGAACGCGTCGAAGAGGTCCTCGGTGGTCTCGATGTACGTCATGAGCCACATGGAGGCGCCTCTCACCCTGACGTGCTTCATGATCTTCTCGCAGAAATACCTCCCGTACAGGCTGTTGTAATCGGCTATGAGCACGGGATTGCGATTCTCCTTGTTGATCTTCTCCGATACGGCGGAGACCGGCAGCGGGGGGCCGTCCAGAACCGGTACCGTCCTCTTGAAGTGCCCTTCCGACAGGGTGACGCCGTCATCGGCGAATCTGGCGAAGACCGCCGGGATGTCCATGCCCGTCCATTCCGCAGATGGTATTTGGACGTGTCGAGGGGTTGCCTGCCGGAGGGCTCTCCGTCTCGGTAGGTTATATATCCGATACAGCGGTTTTTCCGACGAGGTTCAGAAATGAGCAGAATCTACGTTTGTTCGAAATGCGGGACGGCCGTCGAGCTCGTCTACAAGGGCGGATGCAAGCCCAGCTGCTGCGGGATGCCCATGGAGATGAAGGAGCCCAGGACTGACGATTTCGCCAAGGAGAAGCACGTCCCCTACATCGAGAAGGTCGACGGCGGGTTCCTTGTCAAGGTCGGAAAGGAGGCCGCGCACCCCATGGCCGACGACCATTACATCGTCTACATCCAGATCTGCGCCGACGGCGTCCTGATGAGGAAGTACCTCAAGCCCGGAGACGCTCCCGAGGCGTTCTTCAAGACCGACGCCGAGAAGGTCGTCGCCTGGGAGTACTGCAACAAGCACGGGCTCTGGAAGTCCAACCAGTGAAAAACGAGGGGGGAACCCCCCCCCATTCATTCGTTCTTCTTCTCTTTTTCTTCGAGCATCCTCTTGTACTGCTCGGCGGCCGAAGGCGCCCTGTAGACGTAGAGCCCGTAAAGCAGGACGGTGACCATCAGCGCCCCGGACAAGGCGGAGCTGACGGCCATCATAGCAGTCTCGTCGATGCCGCCGCTCGTATAGGAGTAGACCACCCAAGCCAGCACCGCCATGAGGCCGGCGACCGCCAGAACGGCTATGGCTGTAATCGTCTTGTCCTTCTTCTTGGCGTCCATGGGCTCACCGCATCAGATTAGTGATGCGAGAATTGGCGGATACGTACATAAGCATGGCGTTCGACGGTCCGCGATCGGCGCATGACGATAATGATGGATTAAGGGGTTTGGCAAGGCCGGAATCCGGCCCCGGCTCAACAGGCGAAGTACCCGTGGGTCTTGAGCATGCGCTTCTTGACCAGGTGGGACCCGGTGAAGTACACCACCGCGATGAACGGCATCCAGATCAGCGAGATCATGGGTATGGGCAGAGCGGTTCCCTCGAAGTCGGCGATCGCCAGCCACAGGTCTCCCGTGAACGGAAGCAGGGTTCCCGCCGTCAGCGCCAGTATGGTCGTGACCACGAGGATGTTGGAAGGCCAGCTCTTGAAGAACGGCAGCTTGTTGGTGCGAACTATGTGTATCGCCCAGACCTGCATCCAGTACTGCTCTATGCACCAGATGGTCTCGAACAGCAGCTCTATCTGGGTTCCGCCCAGGTCTTCCCTCGCGAGTATGGCGGCCATGGCGCTGTCGTATCCCTCGTATGGTATGGCGGCGAAGACGACGAAGATCATGAAGGTCCACGTCATGAGGTCCGTGATGGGACACATCCATCCGTATCTGAACATGACGGACTTGAGGTTGACTGGATCCCATTTCCGCGGGGCCCTGACGAACTCGTCCTCGACCTTGTCCCACGGGATGACCATGCAGGCGAAGTCGTTGATCAGGTTGAAGATCAGGATCATTATGGCGCCCATCGGCTCGAAGTTGAACAGCAGCGTGGCTATTATCAGGGAGAACATGTAGCCGTAGTTGATCGATCCGATCATCTTGACGTACTTTATGCTGTTGACATAGACCTTCCTGCCTTCGATGGCCCCGTTCTTCAGGATCCCCAGGTCCTTCTCCAGGAGGATCATGCTGGCGGTCTCCTTCGCGATGTCGGTTCCGGTGTCGACGGAGATGCTGACGTCGGCGTTCTTCATGGCGACGACGTCGTTTATCCCGTCCCCCATCAGTCCGACGGTATGGCCATTGTCGCGGAGAGCGGTGACTATGCGAGACTTGTTCTCGGGGGTGAGCCTGGCGAACACGTTGCAGGTCTCGACGGCTTCCTTCAACTCGGCGTCGGACATGGCGTCGATCATGTCTCCGACGAGGACGGTGTCGCACGCTATGCCGATCTCGTTGCTGACGTGCTCGGAGACGTACTCGTTGTCCCCCGTCAGGACCTTGACGGCTATCCCGTAGTCCCTGAGGTCGCTGATGGCGTTGGCGGCGGTGGGCTTCACGGGATCGGTGAACACCACGAACCCGTCGAATATGAGGTCGGACTCGTCCTTCCCGGTAACCCCGGTGCCGTCCGGCATGAACTTGTGGGCGACGGCCAGCACGCGCATCCCCTTGCTGCTGTACCATTCCACGAGCCCCATGATGTCGTTGGCGGTCTTCTCGTCGAGGACCTGGATGTCCCTGTTCTCGTCAATGTATCCGGAGGATATGCCGAGTATCTCGGCCACAGCTCCCTTGACGACCATCATGTCCACGTCGTCGTTCTTCTCGACCACGACGGTGGCCCTCCTCCTGATGAAGTCGAAGGGTATGTCGGCGACGAACTTGTAGGAGTCCAGCTCCTCCTCCAGGTCGTTCTCCTCGGCGTACTCGTCGATGGCCCAGTCGATCTGGTTGGTGGACGACGTGAGGTTCCTGCTGTTGAGGCAGGTGTAGAGCTCGACGGTGTGGCTGGGGTTGCCGTAGACGTCGTTGCAGGAAAGCATCGAGATCCTGTTCTGGGTGAGGGTCCCGGTCTTGTCGGAGCAGAGGACGTCCATGGCTCCGAAGTTCTGGATGGCCGTCACGTCCTTCACGATGACCTTGTTCTTCGACATGTCGATGGCGCCCTTGGCCAGGTTGGTGGACACGATGGTCGCCAGCATCTCGGGCATGAGCCCTATCGCCAGCGTCAGCGAGAATATCACCGCCTCCATGACGTCCTCGAACACGAATCCGCCGGAGTTCATGTAACCCTTGGCGAGCATGATGATGAAGACGGGAGGGACCATGAACAGCATGATCTTGATCAGGACGCCGGCGATAGCGTTGCTTCCCTTGTCGTAGGTGGTCGCGGTCTTCTTGCGGGAGAGCTTCTCGGCCATGGAGCCGAATATGGTGTCGTCCCCCACGGCGACGACGATGGCCTCGGCGGACCCCCCGGTGACGTTGGTCCCCATGAACGCTATGTTGTTTGAGCCGAGGATGTTTCCTCCGCCCTGGTAGACCTCCGACGTCTTGGTGATGGGCCCGGACTCCCCGGTCAGGGACGACTGGTCGACCTGCAGATGGTTGGATTTCAGAATTCTCACGTCGGCGGGGATGACGTCCCCGGTGTCCAGTATGATTATGTCCCCGACGACCAGCTCCTTGGAGTCCATCTCGACTTCCACGCCCTCGCGGCGGACTGTGATTATGGTGGTGACCATGCTGACCAGCTTGGCCGCGGCCTTGCTGCTCCGGGTCTCCTGGATGAACGTCATGGTTCCGCTGACCAGGATGAGCGTGGTCAGGATGACGAAGTAGATGATGTCGGGATCAAGGACCATCCAGAGGATGTCGATGATCGCAAGCGTGACGATGAAGACGTTGACGAACGCGTGATACAGCCTTTTCAGGACGATGTGCTTGTTATGGTTGGTGACCTCGTTCTTTCCGTACTGGATGCGCGAGGTCGTCACCTCCTCGTTGTAGAGGCCGTCCGTTCTGCTTTTAAGGAGTTTTACCACGGTCTCCTCGTCGAGGGACGCGGCGGATTTCATTCTTTCTTCTGACGAGAGCGAACCATTTACCACGGGCCGTCGTTATAATAAAGTCGGATTTAAAACAATCCCTATAAAAAGATTCGGAAAGTGATTAAATATCGATACTAGGGCTCCGCAATGTATTTTCCGAGGTTCGTGCATCGCCCCTCCATGATATCCTTGATCATTCGCGCCGAATTTTCGGACGAGCATGCCGCCCGTTCCGTCATGGAGGCGGTCCGCCCCGACAACGGGTCGTTCGTAGAGTCGTCGCTGGAGGGGCGCGCCCTCGTGCTCCGCATGGAGGCCTCGTCCGCCGGGACCCTTAGGAACACGATGGACGACCTCATGGCGTGCATCAAGGCGGCCGAGGACGCCATAGACGCCGGCCTGCGACCTTATCCAATTAATACGCAGAGCCTTTAACCGGTCCCATGTTCGAGATAACGAGGCGCGACGGGATGGCGCGCATGGGCAGGTTCGAGGTCCATGGAAAGGTCGTGGAGACCCCTGCCCTTCTGCCCGTCGTCAACCCGAAGATCTGCACCGTTCCCCCCAGGGAGCTCTACGAAAGGTTCGGGTTCAAGGCTCTGATCACCAATTCCTACATCATCCGCGGCACCCCCGCCCTCAGGGACCGCGCCCTCGAGGTCGGCCTCCACGAGATGCTGGACTATCCCGGCGTCATAATGACCGATTCCGGCACCTTCCAGTCACACATGTATGGCGAGGTGGACCTTAAGAACGAGGAGATAGTCCAGTTCCAGAAGGACATCGGCACAGACATAGGCACGGTCCTCGACATATTCACGGAGCCGTTCTGGACCAAGGAGCAGACCGCCGCCTCCATCGAGGTCACGCTGGAGAGGACGGAGGTCGCATGCGCTATGAAGGGCGACATGCTGATAAATGGCGTCATCCAGGGCTCGGTGTACCAGGACCTCAGGGAGGACTGCGCGAGGAGGATGGCCGGGATGGACATAGACGTGCATCCGATCGGGGGCGTCGTCCCGCTGATGGAGCAGTACCGCTACTCGGAGCTCGTCGACGTAGTCATGTCTACCAAGAGGGGGATAAACCACGGCCGCCCCGTGCACCTGTTCGGCGCCGGCCACCCCATGATCCTGGCTCTGGCCACGCTGATGGGATGCGACCTGTTCGACTCCGCCGGCTACGCAAAGTTCGCCCGCGACGACAGGATGATGTTCATCGACGGGACCTTCAGGCTGTCCGACATGCAGTCCCTCGATTGCGACTGCCCCGCATGCAGGGGGTGCTCCCTGGACGAGCTCCGCAGGATGGACAAGAGCTCCCGCACCAAGACGATCGCCGAGCACAACCTCTATCAGATAACGAGGGAGCTCGCCCTCGTGAAGCGCTATCTCAGGGAGGGCCGCCTCTGGGAGCTGGCGGAGATCCGCTGCAGGGCCCATCCCGCCCTCCTCGACGCCCTTCGCAGGCTGAAGGAGCATCAGGCCCAGATGGAGGAGTTCGATCCCGTCAGCAGGGACGGGGCGATCTTCTATACCGGGCCCGAGTCCAGGGGCAGGCCGGCCTACAAGCGCTATCTGGACAGGCTCGCCAGATACAGGGCCCCCACGGACAAGGCGGCCCTGTTCCCCGATTCCCAGGGGAAGCCGTACGGCAGGGCGTATGCCGAGGAATTCGACAAGGCCCGCAAGGCGGGCTACACCCCCGTCGTGGCCTCCCCGTTCGGCCCGGTCCCGGCCGAATTGGACGAGATGTATCCCATCGCGCAGTCCCTGTTCCCCTCGATTCCAGACTCGGAGACCGAGACCGAATCGGACAGGCTCACCTTCCAGTTCCTAAGCCTGGCCGGCTTCAAGGAGGCCGTCCCGTTCGACAGGATCCCGGAGGGAGGGACGGAGGAGTACGACGGCGACCTGCTCAGGGCCAAGGCGGTGGCCAGGCACCAGTTCGGATGCGAGGCGGCCGACGCCCTGTTCAGGGGGGAGGTCAAGCTGGTCAAGAGCAAGAACACCGGCAAGATAAGGAACGTCATCTCCGACGGGGAGCACGTGCTTTCCATGCGCGCAGGCGACGGCCTCTACACGTTAAAGATGGAAGGAGCCAGGAGGATAGTCTCCGCGGTGCCAGCGCCGTACATGCGCGTGAAGGTGATGGACGACGCTGTGCCGTTCGTATCCGACGGCCGCAACGTGTTCGCCCAGTTCGTGGTCTCTTGCGATCCCGGCCTCAGGCCGATGGAGGAGACGATAATAGTCGACGTCGACGACAATCCCGTCGCGACGGGACGCCTGTTCCTGACTCCTGCGGAGATGCCCTTCATGAAGAAGGGGATGGCCGTAAAGGTCAGGTCCGGGTCTTCAGATGATTGAGGGGGCGACCCCTCTCACATCACCGGTATCTCGTCCTTGCAGGCGTCAGCGTAGGCCTTGGCTATGGCGTTCTTCATTATGGTGTCCGGAACGTCCTCGATGCATTCCCTCCTCCAGTCCAGGACGGGGCGTCCGAAGGAGACCATGCTCCCGCGTCCGCTGTCGCATGCGTCGTCGGAATCCAGGAGCTTGATCTGAAGCCCCTCGATGATCTGGGGGACCGTCCTTCCGTTGATCAGGACGGTGTTGGGGCCCTGGTCTATGACGGTGTCTACGAATTTGCAGGAGATGTCCGCCATCTGCATCTCGCAGACGAGGTCCTTGAGGTAGGACGCCATAGCGGTGCATGACTTCCTCCTGGCTTCGGGGTCGCTGATCGGAGCGTCGGCGTGCCTGTATTCGATGTCTATCATGGCCATGTCATCGGCATGTTTGGAAGCCGATAAAACCTTGACGGAGCGGCTTCCGGCGTCAGAGCGGCCGTCGGGACAGCGTTATCAATGAACAGATTCAATCGGAGGTTCCATGTCTAGAGGAGCGGACCTGGCGATCATGTTGGCGGTCTTTGCCGCGATGCTTGGATCGTCGCATCAGCCGGATAGCGAATGCGCCGTCGCCTATGAGTTCAACGGCGGAGACCTGGCCGGGGATGCGCCCAGCTCGTACAAGCCCGGCAAATTGTAGGCCTGCCTTCTGCCACTAAGGACGGGATAGCCGACAAGGTCTCGACGGGTACAGGCTCGGAGACGTGTCCAGCTTCAGCCACCCGCCTCGCAGCGTGAGAAGCATCTTCGTCCTAGAGCGATCGGCACATCTTCAGGTCGCCGGTGACGCGGTCTATGTCCCCGGCGATCGCCGGCCCGATCCCGGCGCAGGTGACGCTTCCGGGCTCGATCTGGGTCCTTCCCGCATCCGTGATGACCGAGGTGTGGAGGCCGACGCTCTTGGCCTCCGCGACCACGCGCATGAGTTCCTCCAAGGTATCCACCTTGAGGACCACCTTGGCCTGCCCCGAGTCGTGCCATTTGTCGAACGACCTCCTGTCCTTCTTTTCGGAGTAGAGGGCGCATTCGACGGCGGCGTGGGCGACTTGGGCGGCCAGCTTGCCCTTGCCCATCTTCAGGTCCTTCCTGACGACCACGACGAGCTTGTATTCGTCAGATCTGAAAGCGGAGGCGCTCATAGGAAGGCCCATGGCGGGCATGTTAATGGCCTTTGCGGGTGATGCGCAATCGGCGCCTCGAACGTCACATTATAAAATGCCGGCCTTCTCCGCGTCTGATCAGAGGAATCGGATTCCGTTCCTTTCCACGACGACCTCTTCGGCCCCGAGTTCAACCCTGCCGCCCATCTCTTGGTCCACGGCGCGCCTCGCCACACCTCTGACTATAGCGGATTCCGGCCCTGGCCCAGGCTTCATGACGATCCTGTCCGCCTGTACTGATTTCAACAGGGTCCCGGTCTCGGATGCGAGGCGGGTCAGCGCCGTCATCGCATCGGGGAAGCGTTCGGCGTAATAGCGGCCTATCTGCTCGGATAGCATGTCCGTGTCGAATCCCAGGGCATGGAGCTCGTCCATCACGAATCTGAAATAGCCGTCCATGAAGGATTTGGAAGACGTCAGGTCAGCGTCATGGCTTGGCCCTTTCTCAAACACGGGGGACCCTTTCTTCAGAACTACCGGGAGCGAAAGGAAGTACGAGACCGATTCGGAATCGTGGTGGACGGTCCGGAGTATGCCGGCCTCGGCCATCTTGAGTATGTTGGATGTGACGGTCGACCTCGGAGAAGACGACCTCTCCACGATGCCGGTGACGCTTCTGGAGCCGTTGTAGACCGCATCCAATATCTCCATCTGGACGTCGTTGGCGATGGTGACGGTCCGGGCCCCCCTGCCGACGACGGCGAACCTTATGTCTTCGGAATCGTGCTCAGGGCGTATGCAAGGGACGTCGCATCCGTCATCGTTCGACATGGTTATCTTGAACCTGTTGGACAGGCCGTTGCCTATGTCCGTCACGGAGGAGATGGAGCCGTAGGAACCGGACAGGCGATGCACCAGTTTGCAGAACAGAGATGCTACCAGCCTGACGTGGCTCGGCAGATGCCAGTCTCCGTCGACTATCACCGTCAGGGGATTCAGCGAGAAGACGTTGACCGTGTATCCGGTGAGTTCCGCGACGGTCTTCTTGGATGTGAATACCGCATCCTCCAGTCTGGAGCTCCTATTCTGCTTCGTCAGGCAGTCAGCGAGGAAGTCGGCGTAGCGCTCTTGGAGATAGGGCGACTCGATCCCTGAGTCCGCGAAATAGGCGTCAAGGAGGCTTCCCCAGGATATGCGCTCGTCTTCCTTCGTTTCGGAGACGATCTCGTCCATGGATTCCGTCCGGGCGTCTCCGGTCTTCTTCAGAATCGTGATTGAGGAGAGGCGGTACACGACGCTCTTCTTCTCCGGATCCGGCTTGTGCCTGCATATGACTCCGCTCTCCATCATCTTGTCGAGGATGAAATGCAGGGAGGATGAAGCCACGCCCACAGCCGAAGAAAGGTCGGAAGGCCTCATTCCGCCCCCGTCTAGAAGCTCGCATACGCTGATGTGAACGGGATCGGTGACGGCCACTATGCCGCCCGGTGCCAGCTGGATCCTGAGGATGACACCCTGCTTCCTATCTGGAATCACGGGGTCCCATAGCGTTAACAGTTATTAACTTATGGAAAATGATAATCGGAACATCAGTCTTTTCTTCAGCGTGTCCCCCATGTCGTCAGGGGCGACATGAGGCCTCACCTTCAATATCAGGTCCCTCAGCTCGTGGACGGCTCCGGCGACGTCGTCCTGGTCAACCGCTGCGGAGACGACCGCGGCAGCATCCGCTCCCGCCCTGATCACGTCCTGTATGTTCCCGCGGTTGATGCCGCCGATGGCCACCACCGGGATCTTGACGTTCCTCGATATCTCGAACACTGCGTCCAGGCCTATGCCCTGTTTGGCATCAGGCTTCGTGGTGGTCTTGAAAACCGCTCCCACCCCCAGGTAGTCCGCGCCGTCCTCCACGGCTTTCAGCGCCTCCTCCAAGGTGCTGACGGACGCACCTATCAGGGCTTCCTCGCCCATCATGTCCCTCGCGACGCTTACAGGGATGTCCTTCTGGCCGAGGTGGACCCCGTCTGCCCCGGAAGCCATGGCGACGTCGACCCTGTCGTTCACTATGAAGAAGCGGCAGTACTCGTCCGCAACTTTCCTGATAAGCCTGGCCTGTTCGAGCATCTCGCCCCCGCAGGCCTCCTTCATCCTCAGCTGCACCGCATCCGCGCCGCCGGCGTATGCCTGCTCGGCTACTTGGGAATCGGTGAGGTCTCTTGACAGCGAGCGGTCGGTCACGACGTACAGGTCGAACATGGACGGGTATCGCACCGAAGGTAGATAGCGTTTCGTAGGAACGGTTATCACGGGAATCCATAATCAGGATGCATGGACATCGTATACCGCTACGGCAGCACGTACTACATCAACATGACCAACCGCTGTCCATGCAAATGCGTGTTCTGCGTCAGGAACGGCACCAGATCCCTGGGGGATGCGGAGTGCCTCTGGCTCGAGAGGGAGCCGACCCCGGAGGAGATACTTTCCGAGCTCTCGTCCCGTGACCTGTCGGGGTCGAGGGAGATCGTGTTCTGCGGCTACGGGGAGCCCACCGAGCGCCTAGAAGACCTCCTGGAGACGGCCAGGATGATCAAGGCCAGGCTGGGGAAGGACGTCAGGCTCGACACCAACGGGCTGGGCGACCTGATAAACGGGCGCGATATCGTCCCGGAGCTGGCGGAGTGCGTGGACAGGGTTTCCGTCAGTCTCAACGCTTCGTCTCCTGAGGAGTACCTGGAGGTGACCCGCAGCAGGTTCGGCATCGAATCGTACGGAGCCGTGCTTTCGTTCATAACCAAGTGCAGAAAAACCATTCCCGGGGTCGCCGTGTCGATAGTGGGGGGCTCCATACCTCCGGAGTCGGAGGAGAGGTGCCGCCGTATCGCCGAGGAGCTGGGGGTTCCGCTCAGGGTCAGGCGACGCCGCCGCACTTCACGCGTTATTGTCATTGCAACAAACATTTTATAAGGCCATCAGTATGGAGCGGCGGTTATAATGGCCGGTGAAGACAACAAGAGGAAAGAGCGCGACCCGATATTCATGATATGCCTCGCGCTTTTCACGATCGCGGCGGTGGCAGCCATCGGCGTGTTCATCGCGGATCATTACTTTTCCAGCGACGACAGGGTCGCTGCGTACGGCGACAGCGTTTCTGTCGATTATACTGGCACCTATTACGAGTACATAGGCGAGGAGCACGCCGTCGTGTTCGATACCAGCTACAGCAAGGTCGCCAACGACGACAGCGTGAAGAAGTCCAACGAGTTCACCAAGAGGTCTTCGTACAGCCCTCTGGATTTCAAGATCGGCGACGGCGAGGTCCTGAAGGGATTCGAGAGCGCGGTGGTCGGCCATAAGATCGGCGACGTGTTCCGCGTCACGATTCCTGCCTCCGAGGCCTACGTTGGCGCGCAGGTGGAGCAGACTTCTCCGCTCAAGGACCGTCTGATACCTGTGGAGCAGACAATGACCACCAGTGCGTTCACGAAGCTCTATGGATTCACTCCCGGGGACTTGTCTACGTTCAAGACCGTCTTCGGATGGGACGCGTATGCGCAGAAGGTCAGCGACAAGAACGAAGTCAAGATCACTAACCATCCCTCGGTCGGAAGCACCTACACGTTCTCCCCCGGAGGGAAGGCTCCCGCATCTGGCGACGAGAGGCTTAAGTTCACCGTTACTGGGATCGCGGATGGCTTCATTAAGTGCGATTTCGCCTTCGTCAATGCAACCTTCGTGTCTGGCAACGTCGTCGAGATGATGGGATTCGACTTCGGCACTGAGAAGTGGTACGTCAAGGAGATCTCGTCCACCGATTTCACCCGCAAGGTTGCATCGGAAAGGGTCAACGAGGATCTTTACTTCGAGATCAAGCTCGTCTCGATAAACTGAGCCGTATTTCCGGCCTTAAATTTCAGACCCTCCTCCCGGATTCCGGGGGGAGGGAATTTAAAAAAAGTTAATTTTCTTGGCCTTATAGTATCTGTTCCAGTTTGGACATCATCTCTTGGGGGTTCTTGGCGAGCATCCTTATCGTCCTCTCCTTTCTTCCGCCCTTGTCGATGATGGCGTCGGGCACGGCCTTCGATTTCGCAAGGGCCTTCTCGGTGGATTCGGATAGACGGTCCTTGTTCATCTCGGCGACGACCGTCGAGAGCCCGACCTCCTCCATCACCGACACGGTGTCCGGGCTGTATGCTATGTTCATTATGCATCTCATCGAGGGGTCCTTCTTCATCACGGCCAGCAGGACGTATGACAGATGTTCCGCGGATCCGAACTTCGCCGGCCCGTTCTTCCTGAGCATCCCGTTGTGGACGGTCAGCCTCCTGTCGACCGCGGCTATCTCCTCGGGTCCTGCGGCATCCTTCATGGCCATGGCGATGTTCATTCCGCCTTTGGGGACGAATTCGTCGGGGACGACGTCGAGAATTCTGGATGCGGCCGAGTCCACGGCGTCCAGGACGGCGAACCTGTCCGTCTCCCCCTTCAGCTTGACCATTGGGTTGACGACGACGTCGCCCTTCCCTATGGAGTACTGGGTGGAGATGGACTCCTGGATCAGCTCCCTGGATTTCATCACGGCGTTGACGATGTCCAGCCCCTTGGCCATGTTGGCGGTCATGAAGGACGAGAGTACGCATCCGCTCCCGTGTCCGGACTTCTTGAGCCGGGGGTACTCGAGCTTGGTGAACTCGGACGACAGATACAGGTAGTCGACCACGGTAGGCGTGTTGAAGTGCCCGCCTTTGATGTACACCGAGGACCCCTGCTTGCCGATGATCTCGCAGGCGAACATGAGGTCGTCCTTGTTCTCGATCTTCATCTTAGCCAGGACCTCCGCCTCATGCCTGTTGGGCGTGACCAGCTCGCATATCGGCAGGACCTTGTTCTTGAGGGCCCTGACGAGATCTCCGTCCGTCAGGTCGCATCCGGTCCCGGAGACCATGACGGGGTCCACTATCAGGGGCATCTCATGGTCCTCCAGGATGTCCGCTACCGTCTCCGCTATCCCGGCACTGTAGAGCATCCCGGTCTTGACGGCCTTTATGTCGCAGTCCTTCAGGACCGCTTCCAGCTGTGATTTGACGAATTCCTCCGAAATGGGGAATATCCCTGAGACGCCCTCTGTGTTCTGGGCCGTCACGGCGGTGATGACCGAGGCCGCGTGTATGCCCACGACGGACATGGCCTTGACGTCGGCCTGTACGCCGGCGCCTCCCACCGAGTCGGAACCCGCTACGGTTAAAGCTGTTCTCATCGTTGGTCTTTATGTTGAACTTATATATTATTTCATCAAAGGCCGGAATAGGGAGAGGCGTTGGAAAATCGTTTAATATCGTTCAGCAATCGGGGTTGACGATGAAGGTCGTCAGCACTCATTTCATCCTCAAAGGCAAATCCGACTACAAGGATCTGGAGCCCGTCTTCCCGCAGATGCTGAGGGTCCTCCTAGAGGAGATCGGCCAGATGCCTGAGGAGGAGGAGATACTGAAGATGTACGAGGAGCTCAACCTCACCGACATCAGGGCCAACAGGAAGCCCGAGGGGTACAACAGGAAGGGCAAGGTAAGGCTCGTGTTCCCCATTGGGAGGAAGGAGTTCTATCTTAAGTCCTACGAGAAGTTCAACGACCTCAGGACCATTGTCGCCAAGTTCACCGATATTCTCACCGAGGCCAAGATCAAGTTCGAGGTCAAGGACGGCGACGGTTACATGAAAATCTGAGAGGGTGCGATTCCTACGGCCAAGGAATCCGGCACTGCCGTGCTCTGCGTCGTCGCGGCGGCCTCCCTTTGGGGCATACTGGGCGTTTTCTCCCGCTCATTGGGCGAGGCCGGCCTCAGCCCCGTGCAGACTACGGAGCTCCGTTGCTTGGTGGCGGCCGCCATATTGCTTGTTCTTCTGGCGGTCTTCGACCGCAAGCTTCTCAAGATAGAGGCCAGGGACATATGGATGTTCATCGGGACAGGCCTTCTGAGCATCTCGATGTTCAGCATCCTCTATTTCACCGCGGCGAGCCTTGTCACGCTGTCCATGGCCGCGGTCCTCCTTTACACCGCCCCCTGCTTCGTGATGGTGATGTCGGTGATCCTGTTCAAGGAGTCGTTCACCGGCAAGAAGGCGGCGGCCCTCTTCCTGGCATTCGTGGGATGCATCCTGACGGCGGGGATCATCGGCGGTTCGGGGCCCCTCAACGTGCTCGGCATCGCCGCCGGAATAGGTTCCGGGTTCGGATATGCGCTTTACAGCATTTTCGGGAAGTACGCCTTGAGGAAATACCACCCGTTCACGGTGACCTTGTACACCTTCATGGTGTCCTGCCTGTGCCTTCTTCCCATATCGGACGTTCCAGGGATCGCGTCGGCCGTATCCTCGTCAGGAGGCGTAGTTCTGGACGCCTTGGCGCTCGGAACGGTGTCCACGCTCGTGCCGTACTTCCTGTACACGTACGGTCTCAACCGCATGGATGCGGGAAAGGCGGCTGTCATCGCGTTCGTGGAGCCCATGGTGGCCACGCTGGCGGGGTTCTTCATATTCGGGGAGACGCTGACCGCGGCGGCCGTCGCAGGAATCGTACTGATCCTGGCATCCGTGGTCCTCCTGAACATGGGCGGGCGTGAACCGCGGGTCAGTAAGAAATAAACGGAATACTTACGGAAGGCCATGAGTTTGCTCCTGTGGATAGCCGTCGCCGTCCTGGTCGTCGCGGCATCTGCTTGTTGCGTCCTCCTGAGGAGGAGGTCGTCGGACGGGAGTCCCGAGGACGCCATCCCTCCGGGGACCGTCCGCCGGTTCGACCGCGAATCGAAGTGCCCTGACTGCGGCTACGAGGCGGGTATCGACGATTCCTTCTGCCCTCATTGCGGATATGTATTCAAAAAACTGATGCGAATCAGGGCATTGTTTAATAACCGGTGGTAATGGGGAGGGCAGATGAACAAGCTAGCGGTCGTCATCCCCGTAATGGCCGTGCTGGCGGTTTCCATGCTTTCGCTTCTGCCAGGCGGACAGGAGACGCCTTCGGAGGCGGACACGCCGATCATGGACGGACGTCTGAGCATGACGTCGATGATAGTCCCGGAGTCCGCGGACTCCATAGGCGAGAGGGCCTTCGAGGGATGCAGGAGCCTGGAGTTCGTCACGTTGCACTCCGGGGTGTCGTCCATAGGGGCGGGCGCCTTCCTCGGCTGTCCTTCGCTGATAGCCTTGGCGTTCGCAGGATCCGGCGACGTGTCTTTGAACGGGGAATCCCTGATCCTGGAGCCGTTGGAGGGGCTGACCGTCATCAACACCCTCGAAGGCGGACGTCTCACCATCTCCTCCGGCATGATAGGGGGGAGCGGGATCACCAAGGCCCAGCCAGGCTCCGTCTATGTCTTCTCGCACGGCGTCTGGAAGGAGGCCTACCGGCTCGCTTTCGAGGGAGATTCCGTCTCAAAGGCCACGAGGACGGGCGATTACAAGGGGAGGGTGGCGATGCCCCCCACGGCCTCCTCCATCAGCGACGACTACAACGGGCCGATCTTCGATTTCGACAAGACATGGGTGACATCCGTGGCCATTCCCGAGGGCGTGAGGAGCATAGGGGCGAAGGCGTTCTCAGGTTGCGACCGCCTGCAGTCCGTGGAGCTTCCTCGCACCCTGGCCTCCATCGGCAGGGAGGCGTTCTACGGCTGCTCCTCCCTGACGTCTCCAGATCTCCCGCCTGGGCTGAAGGCGATAGGCAGGAACGCGTTCTACGGCTGCTCCTCCCTGGTGTCCATGTCCGTCCCGGACGGGGTGTCCGACATATCCGGCGCATTCTACGGCTGCTCCTCCTTGAAGACCGTCTCGCTTCCGCGCAGCCTTTCGGAGATAGGGGACTCCGCGTTCTACGGCTGCTCCTCCCTCGAATATGTAGAGATATCGGATTCCGTGGAATCCATCGCCTCATCCGCGTTCTACAGATGCGTTTCGCTGTCCTCCGTGAGCATCCCCGGCTCCGTGTCCGTCGTGGGTCCGAAGTCGTTCGAGGGCTGCAGCGGGCTGTCGTCCCTCACGCTTGAGGAAGGCACGTCCTCCATAGAGTACAGGGCGTTCGCGGGATGCTCGTCATTGACGTCGGTGTCCATCCCGGCCTCGGTATCCTCCATTGGCGCGGACGCCTTCAGCGGGTGCTCCTCGCTGGAGACGGTCGAGTTCGGAGGGGCCTCCGTCCTTTCCATAGGGTCGGACGCGTTCCCCGCGCGCGCGTCCCTGTCGGAGACGTTCTATTATGAGAACGGCTCGAGGATGATCACCAACCACTCCGTGCTCGGCAAGTTCGTGTACCGCTACGGGCAGGACCAGGGCTACCACAGGACGGCGTCTTGACATGAAGGCCTCGATCTGCTTGTCCGTCGCGCTGGTCGCCGTCCTGCTACTGTCGCCTTCCGCCGTCGACGCCGCCGACGTTCCCGGGTTCCGGGCCACTTACGAAGACCTTTCGCAGGAGGAGCTCGTCTCCCTTCTGGGGGAGACCTATGTCGGGATGGTGTCGCGCGAGGTGCTGGAGACGGCCGGGATCAACGCTTCGGAAGATTCTCCCATCGACGTCTCCAAGACCGTCTTCTCCGATGCGGACTACGGCCTTGACTATGCTTCGTCGTTCCGTGACGGGAACGACGGGAAGAGCATGGGGGTCTCGGCGCATTACTCGTTCTATCTGGACTATTCCTTCTCCCTGGCGTGCGTGGCAGGCTCCGGCGGCTTCGACGCCTTCGATGAGGACGTCTGCGGGGGAGCGTTCGGATTCGAGGAGTACATGGAAGGGGACGTCGTCCGCATCCGTGGGGAGGTCAGCATCGCGGCCGACACGGACATGCGCGACACCGTGGTCAGGCAATCATACGACCGGGACCTGTGCGCCGTCGACTCCACGACGCTGATCGGGACGTTCTCGTGCGTGTTCCACATGGCGGTCGAGACGGTTCACGGCGGGATCCCGGGAGAGGTCGAGATCGTCGGACACAAGGACGTAGGGGTCGTGACGGTGGTGGACTACATCTACAGGTCCGAGCCCGACGAGGTCAGGATCGGCGACGAGGTGTTCTGCATCTGGACCAGCCGTGAGGACTCCGCCGACGTCAATGTGGAGTTCGAGGGCCTAGAAAGCAGTACGTACGTCAGGGATGTGGGGGACTGCGAGTCGGGGACCTCCCACGGCGCGGTCTCCGGCCTCTTCTTCTTCGACGCGTCGAGGGACGGCAGGATCGACGATTACTCCGACGCCGTGTCGAAGGGGATAGGCGAGTTCGTCAGGGGGGAGACGGTCTACACCCGTCTGAACGATGACGGCCTAGACCCATTCAGGGAGCCGATAAGGGAGGCCGCGGGAATCTGGATCCCGGTGGCGAGCCTGCTGGGCGCGTTGGCCTTCATCTTCATAGCGATACGCTGCATGCATGAGGGCATGTTCAGGTATCGACGTCTGGGGATTCCCTCGATCCGTCCTTGCGCTGGATGAACCTTCCGGATTCAGCCGGATTGACCCTGTCGATGACCTCCCACGGCCAGCGTGAGAACTCCTCTTTGCGGATGGTCTGAAGGGCCTCCCTGACCTCTTTGTCAGATCCCAGCAGTACGGGTCCGAACATGGACATCTTGCACCCGATCGGGACTCCCTCCAGGATCCAGAACACCGACGGCGCCTCCCCGTTGGATATGTCGACCTCGACGTCGGGTGAGATCTTCATCTGGGTGCCCCAGTTGACCTCCTCTCCCAGCACCTTCCCCTTCTCCCCGGACACGAAGTAGAGGTTGCGGTTGGCGGAAGGGTCCGCCTTGTCGATGGTGACGGACGCGCCCGGGTCGAGCTCGATCCTCATCATCCTGACCCAGCGGGAGCCGTCCGCCCAGCTGTGGAGGCTGGGGGACTTCATTTCGAATCCCCCGTACTTTCCGCAGATGAGCTGTATTCTGCATCCTTCGGAGGAAATCAGGGGGATCTCGTCCTTCCAGACGGTGTTCACGGAGTTTTCCAGGAGGTTGCGCTTCTCCGGAGGCAGGGCGATCATGACCTGGGTGATGTCGTTGGGGTTCCTGCCCTCCTTGTTCACCAGCGGGTACATCTCGCAGTGCTCGTAGAATCCCGGCGCGGACACCCATTGGGCGTCCCCGAATCCGTAGCGGCCGGTGGTTCCCTCGCAGTCGGAATGGTCCACATAGCCGGTCTGGGCCAGGGTCACCGTCTCGTATCCCCAGTGCGCATGCATCGGGAATCCCGGGACGACCTTCCCGTTGAACATCCTGAACCCCATGATCTTCTTGTAGTCGCGGCCCAGGTTCCTTCCGGAGATCTCCTCCAGTGGAGGGGCCATCTGCCTGT
The DNA here is from genome assembly GCA_017519045.1 of Candidatus Methanomethylophilaceae archaeon. Taxonomy (GTDB): domain Archaea; phylum Thermoplasmatota; class Thermoplasmata; order Methanomassiliicoccales; family Methanomethylophilaceae; genus Methanoprimaticola. Next base: position 18,789 of record JAFWTC010000008.1, on the reverse strand, counting down.
TTCCGGCAGGATAGTCGTCTTCGTGATGGGAGACGAATATGAACGGGTCCTCGGTGTCCCAGTGCATGGTCATCTCGGATACGCGGATGAAAGGCCCTTTGCTCTTCCTGGAGAAGAATGCCATGCCGATGAATCAAGGAGTCGGATAAAGAATGTTCGCAGGGCCGCTCGGAACATAGTTAAAGAGGGGAAGCCCATCCGGCGGCCATGTCCGAGGGGACGCGGCTCAACAAGTTCATCAGCGAGGCCGGCGTGGCCTCCCGCAGGGCCGCGGACCGGATGATAGAAGAGGGAAGGGTCAGGATAAACGGCAGGGCCGCCGTGCTCGGGGACGTGGTCCTGGAAGGGGACCGCGTCGAGGTCGACGGCAGGCCCGTCTCCAAAGTGGAGAAGGACATCGTGCTGGTCTTCAACAAGCCTCGCGGAATCACCTGCACCTCGAATCCCGACGACAAGGACAACGTCATCGACTTCATAGGGTATCCGGAGAGGATCTATTCCGTCGGGAGGCTGGACAAGGATTCCGAGGGGCTGCTCCTCATGACCAACAACGGGGAGCTCGCCAACCGCATCATGCGCTCGAGGGGTGAGCACGAGAAGGAGTACATCGTCACCGTGGACAGGCCGTTCGACGACCGCTTCCTGAAGGCGATGTCCGACGGGGTGCCGATCATGGACGACGTCGTGACCAAGAGATGCGTTCTGGAGCGCCTGTCGGACGACCGCTTCAGGATCGTGCTGCGGCAGGGCCTCAACCGTCAGATCCGCAGGATGTGCGAATACTTCGGCTATGACGTCGTCAGGCTGGTGAGGGTCAGGGTGGTCAACATCCGCCTGGGAAGGCTCGCGCCCGGAGAATACCGCGACATCAGGGACGACGAGAGGAAGGAGCTGTACAGGGAGCTCGGCCTATGAGGGAGGTACGCAGGATCCGGGAGGAGGACGTCCCCCGCCTTCTGGAGATATCGGCTGTCGAGCTGGGCTCCGACTATCTGTCCGAGAAGGATTTCCTGGAGGCGTTCGAAACCGGCCACAGCTTCTGCAACGTCGTTACGGACGACGGCTATCCCGTCGGATTCGCAGTCTGCCAGCTTTTCGGCCCCGAGGAGGAGGGCGCATTCCTGGGCTTGCCTGACGGTCCTGAGAGGGAACTGGTGCTTTCTCAGAAGAAGATAGGGATCCTGGACTCGGTATCCGTCTCCGAGGAGGCCAAGGGGACGGGAGCGGGGACCTTGCTGTGCGAGGCCTCCGTCGAAGACATGAGGCGGAACGGATGCACCATGGTCTGCGCGATGGCATGGAAGTCCGTGAGCGGCAGGACCAACATCGCCGGGATCCTGACAAGGATCGGCATGCGGGAGACGGTGTCGATAGAGGGATACTGGAACCGCATGGTGTCCTCGCCCGAAGGCCATCACTGTCCCGAGTGCGGCGCGCCCTGCCATTGCTTCGGCGTGTTCTGGTACAAGCTCCTGTAACGTGCCTGCACTCCATTCTTTATTAACCGTATCTCGACGAACCCTGTTTCGGCAAGGCTCGCGGATGGTCCGCGTTCGAAGCCGAGGTAGAGTGTCAGATATGAGAATGAGAGTGATAGGAGCGCTGTTGTTTCTAGCGCTGTTGGCAGTGACGGTAGCCGTTCCAGAATCCGACGGTTCGGACGGCTATTGCCACATCACGGTCAGGGGAGACGTGTCCGTCCCCGTATCGGTCGTGTTCGAATCCGGTGGGGAGTCGTGCTCGCTGGTTCTTTCGGAAAAAGGGTCATCGTCGTTCCTGTCTCCCGGGATCTACAGGATGTCTGTGGTGTCGGAAGAGGGGGACGAGTACTATAGCATAGTCCATGCCATAGAAAAGGATGAGTCGTTCAGCTTCTTCTCCGCCAAGTTCGGAGTAGGAAACTCCGGTTGGATATACGGGGAGGATTACGTTCAGGAGCTGAGATTGTCCGGGCCGGACGGTCCCGTTTCGTATTCGCCGGTCGTCATTGATGATAAAGGTAAGACTATAGTTCTATTAATTGGTGATACAATAGAGACTCTGGTCACGCCCTCAGATGTTATGGTGGGTGCCGGCTATTGTCCCGTGTTCAAGTCCATGACTGTCTCGACGGCGACTTCCAACATCAAGACGTATATGCCTTCAGCCACGGATTTCCAGGTCACGGTGCCTTCGGAAGCCAGTCTGTCAGTGACCATGATGGGCTTCGATCGGATGAATCCGACGGAGGTCCTGCCGTGTTCCATGGTTGAATCCGACGGCTCTGTCATGAGCACGTACAAGCTCGCCGTGGGCTATACTTACGGCATACGTGCATCGATGGGCGGCTTCGCTGACAGGTGCTGCATCATCAAGATGATTCCCGGGATGAAGATCAATATGACCGAGGAGGACTTCATGCTCCATCCCGATACGGAAGTCGATCGTGAGGTCGGGATTTCTGACGTCATCCTGAACATCAACCCAGAGGGTTACATGAGGATGGTCTTGGGAGACTCCATGGCGATAGAGCCATGGAGGGTGACCTTGACTGACGATGATTCTTTGTATTATCCTTTCCTCAAACCTAAGTTTCACTATAGTGCTATCAATCTGGACGGCTCCGAATCGGACGTCGTGGGCTTCGACGGCAACGTGATGACGGCCTTGTCTGAAGGCACCGCGTTCGTGCGGGTGACTTACGAGGCGGTACATGTGGAATACCGCAACGTCAATGGGATGGATGACAGGCTGATCAGCGCCTCCTATCCGGAGAGCACCGGCCTCTTCGTCGTCACCGTCGGAGGCTCTGCAGGGCCGGACATGAACGTTCGCATTTCTGCAGACGGGGCCTCCGACAGAATCTCGGGCCGCCACTGGGACCATGACCTGGACGTCGTGTTCTACTCGGAGCAGATGAAGAGGAGCCAGCTGTATCTGGATTCCAGCTATGTCGGCACCACCATCCAGTACAATCCCGTATACGACGAACGCGGTCTGGCCGGATTTGAGACAAGCGACACCACCGGGGAGCAGTTCTGCCATGTGAGGCTGGTCAACGGCCCCAATCTGATAGTGTCCTCCAACGAAGGCGTGACATCCTATCAGGTCGTCAAGGCAAGGCTGGCTGACGTCGTCATTTACAACGTCACCAGAAGTTCCTACACAGGATTCGCCGCCGGTGACGAGATAGACGTCTTTGTTTTCGGAATCGGGTCTCCCGCATCGTCTCAATTCTACGGTTCAGATGAGTCGTTGGTGCTTAGGCTATATGGTCAGGAGTACGTGTCCAGCGATGGCGCGTTTAGAGACATCATCATCCCTGAAGACGCGGAGGGCGATTATCTCGACATAGAGCTGATCGTCCGGTGCCATGGCCACTGTCCCGCATTTGGATCCCATCGTTGGACCGATGGTTATGAATATGACGACAGATCCGCTGATTTCGGAAGGATAGTATTCGATAAACCGCTCCTCTCCGAATCATTCAACGTGTTCTTGGACACAATGGTCGAATCCGGGTCTGACACGAATGCAGTGGTGAAGACAGGAGGTCAGGGCAAGATCGTGAATGCTGGAGAGATAGAGGTCTACAAGGGCAGGGATTCCGTGCTGACTATAGCTCGCGGATGTACGCAGAAGATGTTCGGAATCAAATCGATATCCGGTCCCGAAGTGTTCGAGTACGACGCCGAGAACTCCGGAAATGATATTATCACTATAGTGATAAATCCCGGTTCGAATGACGTCGGTACCTACGACTTCTCAATCGTTATCAATCTCATGAATACAAAAGGGGTTATGGTGACCACGGTCTCGGGTAAGCTCAAGGTGCTGGACCCACATGTCGTGGTTGCCCTCCCATGTATTACTGGTGGCCCTATAGTACTCCCAAATTTGCCTGGAGGGATATCGGTGCCTGAAGGCATGATGTTCAAGTCGTGGAACACCCGCCTTGACGGGACCGGTGTCGAGTACGAGATCGGAGACTTGCTGCGTCCCGATTCGTCAATGGTGCTTTACGCCACCTATGTGGTTCCTAACGCTGCCACAGCATTCGTCTCCGACGGTCTTCGCTATTCCGTCAAGTCTGTTGAAGGCAGGACCGGCACGGTGTCCCTCGTCGGTTGCCTCGATGATTTCGAGGGGGATTTGATCGTCCCCTCGTCGGTGCGTTATAACGGCGTGGATTATGTGGTGGAGAACATAGGCGCCAAGGCGTTCTTCGGAAGGGCCGCAATACGCGATGCGGACCTGTCTGCGGTGTCTGAAATAGGCGTGAAGGCCTTCTCTTATTGCACCGGGATCGACAGGCTGGTCGTTGCCGGCTCAGTGGGCGGATACGCGTTCTTCGGATGCTCTGGATTGAGGACCGTTGAAATCGGAAGCGGATCCGTTCTGAAGACCAGCGCGTTCAGCGGATGCACCGGGATCTCTGAGCTTGTGATGGGTCGCGACATAGTCGTTGGAAAGAATGCGTTCTATGGAAACGCCTTCATTTCCGCCGAAGGGGAGGAGATGGAATGGAGTGACCTGTCGGGCCATAGGTTCATAGGGTCCTCCGGAAGGCTCGTCGAATATGCCCCTGTCGTAGGAGAGACCTTCGTCCTAGATGGTTTGGCTTACAAGGTGAAGTCCTCCTCCGCCGTCGTACTGACTGGGCGCTCCGGATGGGCAGGCGACGTCCTGACCGTTCCTGGATCGGTGGAGCATCTTGGATTCGTCTACGATGTCATCGCCGTGGGCCCCAAGGCCTTCTACTCCTGTGCGGGGCTTCGCGAGGTCGATCTAGGCAGCGTTTCCGTCGTAGGGACTAAGGCCTTCGCCAGATGCGCCGACCTTCAGGCGGTGGACGTGGAAGGCGTCAGCGTCATCGAATCATATGCGTTCTACGGGTGCTCCTCCTTGGAGAGATTGGATTTTGGCCATTCGGTCACGATCAAGGCATGCGCCTTCGCCAGATGTTTCTCGCTGTCGCACGTCTCGTTCCAAGAGATATCCGGAATAGCCAAAGACGCGTTCAGCGGGCTGACGTTCTGGAGTGCGGGAGCGAGGCAGGGCGTGACGGAGGATTTGCTGAGCTGGTCGACCTATGAGGCCATCGGAGGGAAAATGGTCCGTCTGACATGAGGTGCCGAACGGCGGTGAATCCGTTCGGTTTCCCCTCGGACCAGTCATGCCGGGAGCGGTTATCTCGGTTGCGGTCCGGGGGCTTCCCAATGGTTCATTATTCCGGACTGCGGTCGCCGTCCATGGACGGTACTCTGGATTACTACGATGAGAATTCCGAGGAGTATTCGGAGAGGACGCTCGGAGCGGACGTGTCGGAGCTCAGGGACAGGTTCCTGTCGCTCGTTCCGGGCGGGGGGCGCATCTTGGATTTGGGTTGCGGATCCGGGCGCGACACGGCATTCTTTCTGGGCGCAGGATACGAGGTCGTCGCCGTAGACGGGTCGGCGGGGATGTGCCGCATCGCTTCAAGGAACACCGGGATCCCGGTCAGGAGGATCCTGTTCTCGCAGCTGGACTACGTGGAGGAGTTCGACGGCGTCTGGGCATGCTCATCGCTTTTGCATGTTCCGTCGTCCGAGCTTCCATCGACGATCTCGTTGGTACGCAGGTCTTTGAAGCCAGGAGGGGTGATCCACACGTCTTTCAGGCTCGGGGATTTCGAGGGCGACCGTGACGGACGCCACTATACCGATCTGAATCCGGATAGGTTGTCTTATCTGTTCGGTTGCGCCGGGTTCGAGGTGATCGACACGTGGGAGAGCTTGGAGAAAGGTCGCGAAATGCGTTGGTGCAACGGACTTTTCCGGAAGCGGCCGAACGATGTTTTCAGCGGTTTCCGATCTTCGGGATATCACCATTATATTGTTGAAGCAACCTCTTGACATTGCAGATGGAGATTACCTCCAAATCATCAAATCAGCGATTAAGAGGCGTTCAAATGAGAAAGATCGAATCCGTTGCGGCCATAGCATTGGCCGTCCTGATGACGTTCTCAGCCGTTTGTATGGCGGAGGCTCCGGAGTCCGACGGCGCCACGAAAACCGCGGTCGTCGACGGCGCCACGTATAATCTTCTGGATACCATGGATGCCACGTACGTGTCCTGCCCTTCGGGGTCGGAGATAGTCGTCCCGTCCTCGGTGACCTATTCAGGAAAGACGTACACGGTGACAACCATAGGCTCCAACGCGTTCAAGTCGAACAAGAGCATAACGTCGGTCGTCCTTCCAGGGACGGTGGGGGGCCTTCCGACCAGCTGCTTCAGCGGTTGTTCCTCCTTGGATTCCATCGTTCTCGGCGGCGTCACGGCGATACCGTCCAGCTGTTTCACTGGAACGGCGTTCTCCTCGATATCGATGGAGGGGGTCGTGTCGGTTGGAGCCTCGGCGTTCAAATCCTGTTCCAGTCTGACCTTCGTGTCCATGCCTGACGTCATGGCGGTAGGAAGCAACGCCTTCCAGAATTCCGAAGCGCTTTCAACCGTGTTGATGCCTGCCGTGAGGACCGTCGACAGCCAGGCGTTCAGCGGTTGTGCTTCGTTGGAGTCCGTGAGTATGCCGTCGGTGCAGACCATCGGTTCCAAGGCGTTCTCCGGATGCTCTTCGCTTCATGCTTTCGAGTTTGGAAGCTTGGAGGCCATAAAGTCAGAGGCGTTCTCCGGATGCTCGTCTATGACGGCCTTCGACCTCGCGGGCGTCAGAGGCATCGATTATTCGGCCTTCTCCGGGACGTCGATACCCGATCCGATGTACCTGAGGAACACATTGATCTACGTGCCCGCCACATATACGCATTACGAGTTTCCCTCCTCCGTCTCAGTCATCGGCGGCGGGGCGTTTGAGAACGTCGTAATGGATGAGATCGTCGTCCCGGAATGGGTGGGGAACATCCACGACAAGGGATTCATGAATTCCAAGATATCCAAAGTCGTTCTAAGCGACAGTTTGGTCGCCATAGGAAGCGGAGCGTTCCAGAACAGCGGGATCACCAGCATCGTCATTCCGTCCTCAATAGACTTTCTGGCCAACCAGACTTTTCTGAATTGTCGGCAGTTGACCGAGGTGACGATCCCTGCAAGCGTGGAACAGGTGGGGGACGAGGTGTTCAAAGGCTGCATTGCCCTGGAGTCCGTGAGGATCCCGGATGCGGTCACGGTCTTGGGCGCCAAGATGTTCTCCGGCTGCACCTCCCTTGTAGAGGTGTCGTGCAGCGGGGTCGAGATGTACGGGGACGAATGCTTCTACGGATGTTCCTCCTTGGAATCGTTCTCCATCAATCCCGGTTCGGTCATGGGCGCCAAGATGTTCCAGGGCTGCGCCTCCTTGGCCCGCGTGACCCTTCCGGATGGGCTGGAAGCCGTTTCTGGAAATGCGTTTTCCAACTGCACGTCGTTGACCTCGATAGACCTGTCCGGCGTCCAGTCCATCAGCGGACAAGCCTTCTCGGGCTCAGGGCTCACGCAGTTGACGCTTCCCGCATCCATGCCGTATGACGCGTTGAAAGCCTATTCATTGTCTGGGGCCAAGAATCTCGTCAAGGTCGTCGTGGAGTCCCCTTATATGGTGATTCCCAACCAGTGCTTCAACGGATGTGTGGATCTCAAGACGCTGGAGGTGACAGGCACCGTGAGCATAGCGTCGTCCGCATTCATCAAATGCTCCGCCCTTGACCAGTTCATAGTCCATAGCGCCGTTCCGTTCGATGCGGTGGACGGCTTCAGCTCCACCCCTCTCAACAGTCTGGTCAAGACGGATTCGGTCAACTCTTGCAAGTACGTCGACGTCGTCCATCGCACCGTTGACGGGGATTCCGATAGCCGCGTCGTCATCTCGCCCGCCAGTTCGACCCAAACCGTTCTTACAATCGGCGAGGGCTATTGCGGTGCGTCCTTAAGCGCCATTTCGGGCGTTTTGTCCAAGGCCTCCTCGTCTTTCGTATCTTCCAATCCCGTGTTCGAACTAGAGGGCGGCGCCATGTACGTCGGGGACCGCATGGTGTTTTCCAAGCCGTCATCCGGGACCGTCGCCGTCAGGGACGGCACGGTCACGATATCGCCTAGGGCTCTCGATGGATTCTCGGCCGCGTCGACTCTCGTGATTCCCGCCTCTGTGGCCGTGGTCCTTCCCATGGCCGTCTCCAAGCCCAGCCAAGTGGGCCTTTCGGAAATATTCCTCTATTCCTCTCCGTCCGTGTTCCGCGACGCGTTCATGATGCCGGAAACGACCGAGACATACTACCTGTACGGAACCTACGATCCGACGCTCAGTGCAGATCTGCCGATGTCCGGGCAGTTTGTCGACATAGGGGATTCTCGTGTCATGTTCAACATCAATCTTCCTACGGCATGCGAGCTTCTATTCGTTTCGGATGACGATACCGTGGCGTTCTCGATGGAGCCTAATGAGGGGTACGACAGGTCCGTCCCCTCGGTCTTCGTGGGTGGAGCCTCGGTCGGAAAAGCCCCGGAGGGGACTTTTGTCGGAAACGTGGAAGTCTCCGGAATGTACTTGGTCGACGGCATATCAGCGGACATGACCGTTCGGATCGAGGGATACGCCATCAACCATTACGAAATCGATGCGCCTTCCGGCGATGGCTTCGTGTTCAAGGCCAGCGCCTCGGACGTCGTGACCCACGGTCAGGAGGTGGCGTTCTCCGTCATGCTCCTTCCAGGATACGGGTTCGCGGACGGGTTTGTCGCAACGGCCAACGGCCTGCCTTTGGATCCTTATCTCGCATCGGACGACTATCTCCTGTATCGCATGGCGGTGTTCGACGATGTCGTGATCGCCTTGGACGGAATCAAGGTCAACGATGCTGTCAGGGTGGTCTTCGATTCCGCAGGAGGCAGCAATGTGGAGTCGCAAGACGTCGTGATAGGCACTCCGGCGTCCAGGCCTGCGGATCCGGTCAGGAGCGGATATCTCTTCGGCGGGTGGTACGAGCCCGGGTCAGACGCGCCCTACGGGTTCGGAATCGTTGAAGACTCCCTGGAGCTGGTCGCGCGCTGGCTTTCCTCCTCATGCCATGCCGTCAGCTTCACCGTTTCGGGAGGGCATGTGGAGGCCTACGTCAACGGGGGCCCTGAGCCGGTTCCGTCCGGTTCTCTGATTCCGGACGGCTCCTTCATCAGGTTCGTGTACGTCCCCGATTTCGGGTATGAGCCCCTTTCGTGGAAGATCAACGGCGTCGAGGCACAGGTCCGCGGATGGACGTTGGAAGTTCCGGAGGCGGTCTTCGACGTCAGGCTGCATCTGGAGACGGCGTATCACTCGTCCGGCTCCTCCGTGGTCTCCGTGCCGTTGCCCGCCCCCACCCCTGACGACTACGTATCCGCCTGGACATACGGCGATGGAGGGGACCCCAATAACATGACGTTCACCAACATGGTCTACGCCCCGTCGATGATAGGCGACTACATCTACTGCAAGAACGACAACTACCTGGTCAAGATAGATTACGACGGCAACGAGGTGAAGAGGGTCAAGACCGCGGATTCTTTCAGCGGGTTCTACGAGTATCTGACCGTAGGCGGAGGGCTGATTCTGGACAGCATCACGGGGAAGGTGTACGACTCCGACCTCAATCACCTGTTCACCATCGGAGTCACTTCCGCCAGGACGTTTTACAATGACGGGTATTTCTTCGTCAGCAAGGCCTCGACCACATATTGCTATCCCGCGGATGACGAGCGCCCGGATCTGTCGGGGGACCTTCAGCAGCCTTTGTGGGCCGCCAGCCTCGGCTCCGCCGTGACTCCCTACCAGGGCGGAACCAACATGGCTTTCCACAACGACGTCGTCATGGTGGTCGGGATGGATGACAGCGGTGCGGTGTTCCTAGCCACCTACAAGTATGCCTCGGGGGAGCCCGTGGACAGGCTGTACATCGACGAGTTCCAGGGCATGATGGTGAACATCGGCTACACTTTCATCGGAGAGGGCTACGCCACTCTCACGGTATACGAGGGCGGCCTCTTCGGGTCCACCGACGAGGACATAGTCAATCTCGCCTCAGTCAGAATCATGGAGGACGGCAGGTTCGACAAGGCCACTTTGAAGACCGCCTCCTCCCATACCGGGGGCACCCATTCGTCCACCATGGCCGTCCACGACGGGCTCGGATACGTGTTCTCCAACAATCAGTTCCAGGTGTACGACGTTTCGACCATGGAGCTCCTCGCCTCTGCGAGGGAGGACACCTTCTACGCCCACGGGGACATGGCGATATCCACAGGGCATCCAGGCAAGGTCTACGCCTACAGGGCGAGCTACAACGACACCTCCCACATCGCCGTGGCAGAGTATGACATAGCGTCGAACAAGGTCTCCGTCGGCTTCCTGTCCGAGGTCTCCCTTCAGCAGTACTGCTCCCAGCAGCCACGCTTCCTCTCGGACGGCAGCATAGTCTTCGTCAACGACGCAGGTCTGCTATACTGCGTAAAATCCGCTCGCGGTGTCGAGAGCGTATCGATGGATATCGCCCAAGCCGATCTGGACGTCGGGGAGGAGATGCGGCTGAGCGTCGTTTTCAATCCGTCTAACGCCTCGTGCAAGAATCCGATTTGGTCGTCTTCCGACACGTCCGTGGCGACGGTGTCCGAAAACGGCACGGTGTCCGCAGTAGGCGCCGGGTCGGCGGTGATCTCTGCCAGCGTCGAAGACGGGGAATTCGTCGCGACGTGCGTGATCTCCGTGTACGGGTTAGTGAACGGGTCGGTCATAGTCCAGGACGGAGTCAAGTACCGTGTGACGGACTTCGCAGGTCAGAAGGTCTCTGCGGTCGGGTATGAGGAAGCGCCTGAGGACCTGGTGATTCCGGCCTACGTCGTTGAGGGAGGCCATGCCTTCATGGTCACGGGAATCGGGCTCAAGGCGTTCGCGCGCTGTCAGGAAATCAAGACCCTCGTGACCTATGTGGACCCCGGCCAGTATGCGTTCTACGGATGCACGGGACTGACGTCGGCGACTCTGGCCGAAGGCGTCGTCTCAATTCAGAAGAGCGCCTTCAGCGAGTGCCGGGCCCTCGTCGCCGTCACGTTCCCTGACACCTTGGAAAGCATAGGGGAGAACGCCTTCTACAAGTGCGTCTCGCTGAAATCGGTCGAGTTCCCCGAATCGTTGAAGACCGTCGGGATGAAGTCGTTCGCATACTGTTCCTCCGTTTCCTCATTGACCATCGCCTCGGACGTCGGCGGATATGCGTTCTACAAGTGCACAGGTTTAAAGACCCTCAGGGTAGAGGGGGAGTCCGTCGACTTGGGAAAGAGCGCATTCAGCGGGTGCTCAGGCCTTAGGAACGTCTACGTCTCCGACGGGGTGGAGAGCATCGGCGTGAATGCGTTCTATGGATGCTCGTTCTACGTCCTCGGCGTGAAGGTCGGGGCGACCGCTGAGAATCTGGCCGGACATAAGTTCCTGGGGACGGCCTCCCGCCTTAACGCCTATGTCCCGGGCGTCGGCGGCTCCTTCGCTTCGGACGGCGTGAAGTATGCCGTCACCTCGAACGAGGGGCCCATGACTGTTGCGGTCAAGGGCGCCTCCTCCAAGGACGTCAGAATCTCGGAAAGCGTTAGGTACCTAGGATTCGAATGGGACGTCACGGAGGTGCTTCCGAAGGCGTTCTACGGGAACGGTTCGCTGGAGACGGTGTCGATATCAGGCGATCTGCACATCGGCTCCAAGGCATTCGCCGGATGCGGCGGCCTTAGGTCGGTGTCGGCGTCAGGCCAGGTCTCCATGGGCGCCTACGCGTTCGCCGGCTGCACGGATTTGGAGAATCTCGACCTCTCCACCGTACGTACGATATCCGTCAGCGCCTTCAGCGGATGCACCGGCCTCTCCGAGGTATCGTTCTCGGAGGAACTTTCCGACGTGGGAACCAACGCCTTCTACAAGGTCCAGTTCCGCGAGGGCGGCCAGGTATTGCCTGCGACCGCCTCGGACCTGGCCGGAAAGACCTTCCGTGGTTCGGGCGGCGTTCTGAACCGCGTCTGATCCCGGACCCTTCCCAAACCTCTTCCAAACCCCTTCCTTTGTAACGGTGCGTGCAACGCCAACATAATAATCGTCGCCGTCAATCCGGTGGGCATGGCATATGACGGAAGGATGGGCATCGAGGACATCGTCGACGAGGAGAGGACGGTCTACTTCGACACCTACAAGCTCAAGAAGATCACGGGGACCCGCGTAGGCCCCATCATGGGCGCCAGCGAGTTCTCTTCTCCGTTCAAGGTCGCCTGCGAGCTCGCCGGACTGTATCCCGGCGACAAGGCCAACAAGTACATCGACGCCGGCAACATCCTTGAGCCGGTCCTGAGGAATCATCTGGCCGCCAACGTCGGCCCCATGCTCAGGGAGGCCCTGGGGATACAGGACGGACAGGTAGTCTCGGTGGAGGAGCCCGTCCCCATGGAGATGTGCGGATACGACCACTTCCATAACGAGAAGCTGTTCGGAGGCCTCGTCGACGGATACATCAAGGTCGACAACGTCAGGGACTCCATCCTTGAGATCAAGACCTCCGGACTGAAGGAGAAATGGGAGGACGGGAACGGAGGATACGCCAACGTCCCTCTGTCCTACATGTACCAGGCGTCGCTGTACGCGGAGCTCTCCAACCTGGACAGGATAGTGTTCCTGGTCGGGTTCCTGGAGGAGGAGGACTACGACCGCCCCAAGCAGTGGGCCCCCACGGCCGAGAACACGTTCGTCATCGTCAAGGAGAAGCTGGACATGAAGCCGGTGATGGAGAAGTGCGCCGCATGGTACAACGAGTACATGAAGGGCGGATACACTCCGGAGTGGACCGACTCCGAATGCGACCAGGAGGTCCTGAAGTATCTCAAGGCGTTCAAGAGGAAGAAGAGATGACAGTCGACGAGATATTCACCAGGACCAGCGTCAGGTCCTTCGATCCGAGGCAGGTTCCGGAGGAGGACGTCGAGCTGATGCTGAAGGCGGCCATGCACGCGCCCTCCGCCATGAACCAGCAGTGCTGGGAGTTCTTCGTGGTGGACGACCCGGGGGTCCTGTCGGAGCTTTCTTCGGCCGCACCCTACGCAGAACCGGTCGGCAGGGCGCCCCTTGCGATCGTCCTGGCCGCGGACGAGGGCAGGATGAAGGCGCCGTTGATGTGGCAGCAGGACCTGGCGGCCTCGGCGCAGAACATCCTCCTGGCGGCCAAGTCCAGAGGGATAGGAACGGTCTGGATAGGGATCGCCCCGCATGAGGACAGGATGGCCAAGGTTTCCTCCACCATGCGCCTGCCGGATCGGATCAAGCCGTTCTGCCTGATAGCGGTAGGATATCCTTCGGAGGAGCCGGTCCCGAAAGTCGGCCGCTACAAGCCGGAGAGGGTCCACCGCAATCGTCACGTCGCCACGGATTGATCGCCCGGTCGACCGCCAGGAGCATTCCGAGCATGGCGAGGTTGGATGCCAGGAAAAGAACCATGAACCCCTTGGAGTCGTGGCGCTCTCCTCTGGAGTAGATGCGGAAGGTTATGAGGCTCGCCATGGAGGCGATGGGCGTCCCGAACCCGCCTATGTTCGCTCCGGCAAGGAGGCTTCCCCAGTCCGAGGTGAAGTTGGACAGCATCATGGCGGCAGGGACGTTGCTGACTGCCTGGCTTGAAAGCGCCGTCGTAAGGACCGGGAAATCCTCCATGAGACCTCCGAGCACGTTCACCACCTGATCCAGATGGGAGAAGTTGCCGGTGAAGACGAACAGGAAGACGAACGTCAGGATGAGCCCGTAGTCCACCTTCCTCAGTATGGACGGGTTCACGGCGAGGACGGTCGCCAAAGTCACGATCAGGGACAGCCAGAACGGCACCGTTCCCGAGACGGCGAGGATCCCCAGGACGAACAGGGCGGCCATCGGAATCAAAGTCTTTTTGTCGAGAGGGGCTTCGCGCGCCTCTGATTGCCTCGAGCCTTCACCTTTGCAGAACATGGCGCAGGCTCCGAACACCGCCGCCCCTCCGGCGAGCACCAGGGGCAGCATCCTCGCCAGGAAGTCCCCGGCGTCCGCTCCGTATTTGGAGTAGATGAAGAGGTTCTGCGGGCTTCCCACGGGCGTGGCCATGCTTCCTAGGTTGGCGGCCAGCGTCTGGAGGATCAGCACCGGCATTATCAGATCCTTCCTTCCAGCTCCGACCAGGGCGGCCATCGCCAGCGGGACGAACGTGATCAGGGCGACGTCGTTGGTCATCGCCATGGATCCGAAGAACGGGGCGGCTACCAGCGCAAGACACATTCCGCGTACGGAGCCGGACCTTCCGACCATCTTTTCCGACAAGGCTCTGAAGAGGCCGCATTCCGACATACCAGCGACGGACGCCATGAGGCAGAATAGTATGCACAGCATCGGCGCGTCGATGTATCCGATGTACTTCTCGGAAGGAGGCACGAAGGCCATGGAGATCAGAGCAAGCAGAATAGAGACAATCAGAACAGGGTTTGCCCTGATCACCGAAGCCGCTCCACGGACCATGCCCCGGTCATGGGGATGTCCGTTAAACGTTTTGGGTGCGTCGGTACGCCTTCCTCTTGTAGGCTTTGGTCGCCTTGTGCTCCTCCAATATGCTTCTAGCGGTCTCGGCGTCCGATTCGCACAGATCCCCGAGCTTGTAGTTGAACTTTGACGGAGGTATCCTGAACAGGCGGTCCACGCGGACGGAGGACGTCTTGTCCAGCATCACCTCGTACGGGTCGTCAAGCTTGATCATGCGGCCCGGCATGCGCTCGCTGCTGGTTATCATCAGGATCGTGTACTCGTCGTCCCTCTTCTCCAGGACTATGACAGGGCGGTTCTTCGCTCCGGACATGTCGTCGAAGTACACGTTCGCGTTCCATACCTCCATGGGCTTGGGAACGTCCTCATGCCGTGGCGCCTTCATCGGTCCGTCCTCGGCGGCGCTTGCGCCCGGTCCTTTTCGCCACAGCCATTCCGTACAGGCCTATGCACATTATCACGACGACCACGGCCGCCCCCGCGATGTACCATATCGAATCCATAGCATCGTCCGCTATGGGCCTTTCCGTATTTGGAACATGGCGAAGTCCAGACGGAAGAGTTAATCCCTGCCACCTCGTGACGGGTACGCATGAAGGGCCTATTCACGTACAGCAATCCCGTCAGAGTGCACTTCGGGGAAGGGTCGCTGTCCCGTCTCGGAGAGGAGCTGGACCGGTTCGGCGGAACGGTCCTGATGGTCTATGGCCAAGGCTCCGTCAAGAGGAACGGGGTCTACGACGAGGTCGTCGGGATTCTGAAGGGCCGCGGCAAGCGCGTGGAGGAGATATCGGGGGTGATGCCGAATCCCACGCTCGAGAAGCTCAGGGAGGGAATCGCTGTCGCCCGTGGATGCGATCCCGATCTGATCCTGGCAGTCGGAGGTGGGTCCTGCTGCGATTACGCCAAGGCGCTTTCCGTGTCCGTCCATTGCGAGGAGGACCCTTGGGACAGGTATTTCGTCAGGTTCCAGGAGCCGGATTGCGAGATCATCCCTGTAGGGTGCGTTCTGACCATGTCAGGGACCGGATCGGAGATGAACGGCGGGGCCGTGATCACCGACACGGCGTCCAAGAGGAAGGTCGCCCACATCTTCGGGGACGCCGTCATGCCGAGGTTTTCGATACTCGATCCGATGATGGCCATGTCGCTGTCCGGATATCAGCTGTCCGCAGGGATATACGACACCTTCAATCATATCTGCGAGCAGTACTTCTCGGGCGACGACGACTGCGTCAGCGATTATCTGGCGGAGGGGCTGATGAGGTCCGTCATCCACAGCTCGGAGGCCGCCGTCACGGATCCTACCGACTACGAGGCGCGTTCCAACCTTATGTGGGCGGCCTCTCTGGCTTTGAACACGCTAATATCCCGCGGGAAGCCCACGGATTGGATGGTCCACATGATCGGCAAGGCCATCGGGGGCTACACGGACGCCACCCACGGGATGACGCTCTCCGCAGTCTCCATGGCATATTACCGCGCCGTCATGCCGCATGGATTGCACAGGTTCTCGCGTTTCGCGCAGGAGGTATGGAGGGTCGATTCGGAAGGAAAGACGGAGCAACGCATAGCCGAGGAGGGCCTCGACCGCATGGAGGAATGGATGAGGGGCCTGGGGCTTGTGATGAGGGTCCGCGACCTGGGGGTCACCGAGGACATGCTGGACGCTCTGGCGGATGCGACGACGATAACGAAAGGAGGTTACGGAAATCTCTCCAGAGACGATGTGAGGTCGATTCTAGAGAGGAGTTTCCGAGGAAGGCTCAGTTCTTTATGACGCTGATGGGGATGAGACCGGCGTCGTACTCCAGCATCGCGATGTCTATGGAGTCGATGTACGACTCGGGATACTCGACGAACACGGGGGCTCCGAGAGAAATCTGAAGGGCCCTCGCGCCGATGATCCTGGCCTTCTCGAAGCGAGTGTGCTCGCGTACTCTAGGCATGATGCGCTCCCCATCGAGATGCGGTATTTATTATTTGCCCGATTTTTCAACGGACTGATATAATTAAAATTTTGTATAATAGGTATTTAGATATAGAAGTACAATCATGTCCGAATCATGGGGAAACACAACAAGGAGCGCAAAGAAGCGTCCAAGTTGAAGACCTCCAGTGGCGACACTGTGCCCGATACCGGAGCTTCCAAGAAGCATTCCAAACATCGAAGGCGAACATCGTCACGTTCGCAGTAAACGGGGGCCCCGCCCCCACCTCCCATCGTTATAATCAAGTCCGTCCACCTACATTCCCTTCCGATCTCATGGAACCGATCAACGTGTACGACCAGTATTTCGAAGCCGAATGCGAGTTCAACGGCGTCCCCCGCCACGGGGTCCGCGCCCTTCTCGTAGCCGATTCCCACGACAGGCGTATAAGGTACGACGTGGCGCTGAGCTTCTTCCCCCACGAGGATCCGGAAGACTTCCGCATAACATACGACGCCTATTTCGAGCGCAACGTCTATAACGCCTCCGGAAGGCGGTCCAAGAAGCGCGAGGCCGAGATCATGGAGACCTTCCGCGACGTAGCGGATTCTCTGGCCTCCGAGAACGGCGGGAAGGTGTTCTGGGACAAGCCGTTGAACGAGGCCAGGCGGGCGTGAACCGCCGCCGGGGGCGACGATACAGGCGCTCGCGGGGGATGTCAGAGCCAGTCTCCGCATTGGAGGCGCCTGGCCGGCGTCATGGAATCCACGATCCCGGTCTTTCCCCCTGCGCATTCCACCACGCACGACTCCGTCCCGTCCCTCCAGACGTATTTCGGCGTCTCCAATATGCCTCCCTGGAATCTGGCCATCACCTTGTCCTCGGAGTTCTCCATGATCACGATGTCGCCGTGGATTCCCGCGCCGAATACCGCGTAGGACTGCCCGATCAGGAATCCCTTCGTCCTGATTCCATGGCCCGCCCTGCGCTCGATGCTGAAATGGTATTGGAAAGAGACCTCCGGAAGGGTCCTTCCATGCTTCAGCAGGCCGTGAATCATCTTGTCGCCGATCTTCTGGCTCTCCGGCTGGCACTCGTCCAGGTTCGTTATGAATGCGTCGTAATCGTATTCGTCCTGCTCCACGCCGGAATAGTGGAGCCTCTCCGCGACCTTCCATCCTTCCAGGACGTACGTCCCGTTGTCGCCGTTGTTCATGTCGAGCCCGTCCAGCCTTCCGACTCCTACTGAGTAGCCGTCCCCTCCCATGAAATTGCATACGATCTGCGCCAGCCTGGCGTATCCGTAATCGTCCTCGTCCGGAGCGCGGAAGCCTCTGATCCTGCAGTAGTCCAATATCGGACGAACCGAGTCGTATCCGCCGTTCCAGTGCATGTACAGTCCCAGCCCGTTCTCGTCCAGGTCCTTCCTGGTGGTGATGACCGCTCTGTTTCCCATGGTCGATGCCTCAGCCGGCCCCATAGCCGGCGAGCGATCGAAGCCCGGTCCCGATTTGAGGAGGGCGGACGCGTCTTAAGATTGCTAGAACAGGCAAATGGATCAGAGGATCCCCGCCACCTTCTCCAGGAAGTACCTGTGGACGGTGAGGTCGTCCGTGAGCTCGGGATGGAAAGCCGTGGCCAGCTGCCTGCCGGATCTGGCCGCGACTATGCGCCCATCCACTTCGGCCAGGACCCTCGTATCGGGCCCCGCGGACTCGATGTAGGGGGCGCGGATGAACACCATGGGGACCTCCCCCTCGTCCGCGAAGGAGGAGACCGTCCTGAAGCTGCCGAGCTGGCGCCCGTAGGCGTTGCGGACGGTCCTGACGTCCATGGTTCCGAGGCAGGTCCTCCCACCCTCCACCTCGGAGGACAGGAGGATCAGTCCGGCGCACGTCCCGAAGACGGGGGTCCCGCCGAGTATCATCCCGCGGACCGTGTCTAGCATGTCCATGTCGCGGAGGAGCTTGTCCATGACCGTGCTCTCTCCTCCGGGAATGATCAGGGCGTCGAATCCGCGGTCGAGATCCTCCTTCTTGCGGATTTCGGCGAAGGGGACGCCCAGCTTATCGAGGCATGCCTCGTGCTCGGCGAACGCCCCCTGCAAGGCGAACACGCCGATCATTGTCCGCGCTCCGCCATTATTGTCTTGATCTCCTCGGAGTTGATCCCCACCATGGCCTTCCCGAGGTCGTATGAGAGTTCGGCGAGCTTCTGCGGATTGTTGTAGTTGGTGACCGCCTGGACGATCGCCGCCGCCCTCTTCTCAGGGTTCCCGGACGCGAATATCCCGGAGCCTACGAACACGCCTTCCGCGCCCAGGTGCATCATCAGCGCGGCGTCGGCGGGGGT
>JAFWTC010000059.1 GCA_017519045.1 Candidatus Methanomethylophilaceae archaeon | reverse complement strand
GCCTCGGGAAGCCCCCTGGCGCCGGACATGAGCTTGTAGGCCTTGGTGGTCTTGATCATCTCGTCCAGCTGCTGCTCGGTCATGGGGACGTGGGCCTGGGATATCTCCCTGAGGATCTCCACGTAGATTCCTCCGAGCCCGAAGGAAACGACCGGCCCGAACTGGGAGTCGCGTATCATGGACAGGATGACCTCCTGTCCGGAGACCATCTGCTGTATGGAGACTCCGTCTATCCTGGCGCCGGGGACCTTCTCGGTGCAGGACTTCATGATCTTCTCGTAGGCGGCCTTGGCCTCCTCGGTGTTCTTCACTCCGACCACGACTCCGCCGACGTCGGTCTTGTGCTTGATGTCGGGGGACAGGATCTTCATGACCACGGGATATCCGATCTGGTCGCACTGGGAGGCCGCCTCGGCGGCGCTCCTGACGGTCCCCTCGCCGGGGGTGGGGATGCCGTAGGCGGCGAAGATCTGCTTGCCCTCGGCCTCGGAGAGGGAGTTCCTTCCCTCCTCCCTGGCCTTCTTGATTATGATCTCGGTCTGCTTCCTTCCGGAGATGGCGGGAACCTGGAGCGGGTCGTGCTTCATGGAGGAGCGGACGGTGTACTTCCTGAGGATGGAGAGCGCCTTCACGGCCCTGTCGGGGGTGTCGAAGCAGGGGAACCCTCCTGCCCTCAGGATGTCGCTGGCGCGACCGCACTTGTATCCGCCGGCGAAGCACGCCACGGCGGGGACGGGGATCTCGTCCTTCATCTCGACCAGGATCTTGGCCACGGACTCCAGATCGGCCGTGTCCAGCGGGGATCCCATGATGACGAGCCCTCCCACCTGCGGATCCTTGTACAGGACCCTGATGACCTCCCTGAAGTACTCGGGCTTGGCGTCTCCGCGGACGTCGATCGGGTTGGTGACCCCGGCGACGCTGGGGACCCTGTCCCTGATCTCCTTGATGGTCTCGTCGGAGAACTTGACGGCGTGGATGAAGGGAGCCTCGAAGGTCGCGTCGGCGGACATGACACCCAGGCCTCCGGCGTTGGTGATGATCCCGATCCCGTCCTTGTCCATGGAGGAGTAGCTGCTGAAGACCTTCAGGGCGTCGAACATCTCGTCCAGGTCGAAGGCCCTGTGGATGTTCAGCTTGTTGAATATCACGTTGTTGACGGCGTCCGATCCGGCGAGGGAACCGGTGTGGGAGGATGCGGCGGCGGAGCCGGCCTGGGTCCTTCCGGACTTGAAGATGACAATGGGCTTCTTGACCGGCATGTTCTCGATCGCCTTGACGAACTTCTCTCCGTTGGAGATGCCCTCGCAGTACATCCCTATGACCTTTGTGTTGGGGTCCCTCGAGACCTCGTCTATGAGGTCGGCCTCATCGATGTCGGCCTTGTTGCCGAAGGTGATGAAGTTGGCGAACCCGATGTCGTTGCGGTAGGCCCAGTCGATGATCGAGGATCCGACCGCTCCGGACTGGGAGAAGATGGTGATGTTCCCGGGCTTGGGGAGAAGGTGCGCGAAGGTCGCGTTGACTCCGGCCCCGGGGTTCATGTTCCCGAAGCAGTTCGGGCCGAAGAACCTGATGCCGTACTTCTTGGCCTCGGCCTTGAGGGTCTTCTCCAGCTCCGCGCCCTCGGGGCTGTCCTCCTTGAAGCCGGCGGTCAGGATGGTGGCGTACTTGATCCCGGCCTTGCCGAGGTTGGCCATCTCTCCAGGGACCAGCGCGGCCTTGACCGCGATGACCGCCAGATCGACGGGCTCCCCGATCTCGGTGACGCTGGCGTAAGCCTTGTAACCCTGTATGACCCCGCCCTTGGGATTCACGGGGTACAGCTTGCCCTTGAATCCGGCGTTGATCATGTTCTTCACAAGCATTCCGCCTAGCTTCGTCTCGTCATTGGAAGCGCCTATGATCGCAACCGACGAGGGAGTCAGCAATGAGTTCATGGGCAACCGTAGAAAGAATCCAATGATAAACCTTTGTGGACTTAGGACTGTATTTTATCGTTTTTCGTAGCCATATCCACTAATAACGTAAAATATCGAAATAATATTCATTGAATCAGTAAAAGTTCGACAATAGCCTTACTTTGAATCGTACATCGTTTCCATACGCGTGCATTCATCGTCGAACGTCGGACTGGCGAACGTGTTATATGCAAAAGCCTCCTCCTCCCTCCCGCCGGGCCGGCGTAGGGGCGGGAACCATGAACGCCATGTGCACGGAACGGCGTACAGCGGCCCTGATCCCATTATTTGGGGCTCCTGCGGGAGTTGGCGGCGCGTCGCCGCAGCGATGACCGGAGGCCAACGCAGGGTCCGACACATACCCCCGGCGTAAGTCAGTGCCCGGAGGCCGGCGTCACCGTCGGACCGTGATGCGGCGTGTTAGCGCCCGGGGGACACCTCGAAGGCTTATCCCGCGTTCCGCGAGCTCCTCCACCACCGCATCCCTGTCCGGATACCTTCCCATGATCTCCTCGTAATCGGTGTCGCGGCTCCTCCTGCATGGGGCGAAGCCCAGGGAGACGTGCAGCGCCAAGGAGTACAGGGCGTAGTCGAGCGCCCTGTCCGAGATTCCCTCCGAATCCAGCTCCGGCGACACCCCCACCACCCTCATGAGGACGCTGGCGCGGCCGGCCCCCCTCTCTGGATAGCTGTAGTCCCAGCCGATGTACAGCATGGGGTCCTCCTTGAGCATCCCGGCGTCCACGAGCCTGCGGTACGACGTCCCGAGGTCCTTGAACCTGCCTTCGGAGCCCGCCACCATGCCCTCCTTCTTGGAGAGGTAGACGGGCTGCTTGCTCCTGACGAACTCCTCCGCCGTCAGCCACCTGCACACCGCCTCGCTGTACTCCGTCTCCGCCGAACAGCAGATCTTCGCCAGAAGCGTCTCGGCCATCGACTCCATGACCTCCCTGGGCGCGTCGCGCATGAAGTCGCTCACGAAGAAGCGGGCCCAGGTCCCGTGCCTCATCCATTTCATCTTGAGCTCGTCGAAGTCGGCGTACTCCGCCTCGACGTTGTCGTAGCCGTACTTCTCGCCCGCTTTCGCGAATATCTCGGATATGTCGTAATCCTGCGTCTCCATGAGGTCATCCTGCGTCTAACCGCGACGGCTACGACTTCCGGGGACGTGATAAAGCGGATGCCGTGCACGCACGCCACATCAACGGTTATGAACGCGGCGGAGGATTACGTGGCATGCAAGAGAATCCCGAGGAGAGGGCGATAGCGGACAAGATTCTGGAGGCGATAAGGCGCGAGTACGGGTTCGTGCCGGTCGTCAACCAGGTAATGAGCGGGAGGCCGGACCTTTTCATCCCGCAGTGCAACCTCAGCAAGGCCGTGTTCGAGGGCAGGGGGGACCTGGACCCCAAGACCAGGAGCCTCTGCGCCATATCCGCGGCCGCAGCGATAGGAGGGGAGTACTGCATCAACGTGCACATGCAGCATGCGATAGACGCAGGAGCCACCAAGGACGAGGTCCTGGAATCCATCTCGATAGGATGCATGATAGCCATGAACCGGGCCCAGTCGTACGCCCTCAGGAGGTACGCGGAGGTGTTCGGAGTGGAGCTGGACTCCAGCTATCTCAACGGCAGGAAGGACGTGAAGAAGGACCGAAGCACGGACGATTAACATTAAATAATAAATAGAAGAATCGACGGGCGATAACCATGGTGCAGATTTCCGCAGAAGCAGAGAAGTTCATAAACGACCTGCTCGAGAAGAACAACAAGGTCGGCTACGGTATCAAGATCTACCTTTCCGGGTTCGCATGCTCCGGCCCCCAGTTCGGAATGTCCTTCCAGGAGAAGGCGAACGAGGGGGAGGTCGTCGACAAGACCGCGAACGGGTTCGACATGTTCTACGACGAGGAGACCAAGGAGGCCCTCGCGAAATGCGCCATAGAGTTCATCGACGACCCCAACTTCGGAACCGGCCTCACCATACGCGACCCCAGCTTCGACGGCTGCGCCTCGTGCGGCGGCGGTTGCCACTGAATACGGAGGGGCTTCCCCTCCCTTTTCCTTTTCAAATCCTTAGAATACCATGAGATTCTCATGCACGGTACTGTCCGTGTCCGACATTTCGGCTTCCAGAAGGTTCTACGAGGAGCTATTCGGGCTCCAGGTTTTCCAGGACTACGGCAAGAACGTGCTGTTCACGTGCGGCCTGTCGCTGCAGGAGGACTTCGGCTGGCTGACCGGCATCCCTGACCATGACATCGTGAAAAGGCCCAACGACATGGAGGTGTGCTTCGAGACCGAGGACCTGGACGGGTTCATGGAGAAGCTGAAGATGCATCCCGGGATCGAGACGGTCGGCGGAGTCATCGAGCACGGATGGGGCCAGCGCGTCATCCGCCTCTACGACCCGGACGGCCACCTGATAGAGGTGGGCGAGGACATGCGCATGGTCGTGAACAGGTTCCTGGATTCGGGAATGACCTTGGAACAGACGTCCGAGCGCATGGACGTCTCCGTGTCCGACTTGAAAAAACTGCTTGGAATGCGATGGTATGCGGAGGGGGAGGGGGCCCCCTCCCGGAGGATCGAATGGTTCGAGCGGCCTGCTTCGTATCATCCCCTTCTTCTCATATCCGGATCCGTTCGACGTTCAAATCTTCGCGAACGCCTGCTCCAGATCGGCGATGATGTCCTTGACGTTCTCCGTGCCTATGGAAAGCCTGATCGTGGACGGCCTTATCCCCTGCTCCCTCAGCTCGGACTCGCTCAGCTGGGAATGGGTCGTGGATGCGGGGTGTATCACCAGGGACTTCACGTCCGCGACGTTGGCCAGCAGGGAGAAGAGCTCCAGACTGTCGATGAACTTCTTGGCGTCCTCCTCGGTGCCGTTTATGTCGAAGGTGAATATCGACCCGGCCCCGTCGGGGAAGTACCTCTTGTAGATCGGGTTGGTGGGCTGGTCGGGAAGCGAGGGGTGGCTTATGCTCTTGACCTTCGGGTTGCCCTTCAGGTATTCCAGCACCTTGAGCGTGTTCTCCACATGCCTGTCCACGCGGAGGGAGAGCGTCTCCAGGCCCTGGAGCAGCACGAACGCCGTGACGGGGGATATCGCCGCGCCGGTGTCGCGGAGAAGCACCGCCCTTATCCTGGTGACGAACGCCGCCGGCCCCAGCGCCTTGTAGAAGCTGACGCCGTGATAGCTGACGTCCGGCTCGGACAATCCGGGGAACTTCCCGTTGCCGTAGTCGAACTTGCCGCCCTCGACGATCACTCCTCCGAGGACGGTCCCGTGGCCGCCTATGAACTTGGTCGCGGACTCCACGACGATGTCCGCCCCGTGCTCCAGGGGCCTTATCAGGTACGGAGTGGCGAAGGTGTTGTCGACGACTAATGGAATCTTGTTCCTGTGGGCGATCTCGGACAGCTTCTCGAAATCCGCCACGTTGGAGTTCGGGTTTCCGAGAGTCTCGACGAATAACGCCTTGGTCTTGTCGTCGATCGCCTTCTCTATGGCCGCATAGTCGTCGGAGTCGACGAACTTCGTGCTGATCCCGTATCTGGACAGGGTGTGCTCGAAGAGGTTGTAGGTTCCTCCGTAAATCGTCTTGGAGGAGACGATGTTGTCGCCGGCCTCGGCGAGGTTGAGGATCGTGTACGTGATCGCTGCCGCCCCCGAGGCGAGGGCGAGCGCCGCCGTCCCTCCCTCGAGAGCGGCGATACGTTTCTCGAAAACGTCCTGCGTCGTGTTCGTCAGACGCCCGTATATGTTTCCGGCGTCCCTCAACCCGAACCGGTCGGCGGCGTGCTGCGAGTTGTGGAACACGTACGACGTGGTGAGGTAGATGGGCACAGCCCTGGAATCGGTGACGGAATCAGGCTGCTCCTGACCTACATGGAGCTGGAGGGTCTCGAATCTCTGCTTCTTGCTGTTGTTAGGACCTGCGGGAATGTTCTCTGACATCTTCTTCACTTCCTGTTGGCTCCGTCCGGACCAGTTATTCATTTCCGAATATTGAATCGGTGTTCCGACGTCGCTTACGAATATTTGTGATGCGTTCGTAGTATTTAATCTATTTCATATATGAAAATAGTAAAATACTATTTCGTGATACAGAAGGTCATGAAAGACGCAACGACCGGGAGGCAATACTCCCTGGAGACGGCCGCGGTCCACGGCGGAAACCAGATAGACGAGGCTACAGGCGCGGTGAACGTTCCGATCTACCAGACGTCCACCTACAAACAGGACGGCCTCGGAAGGAACAGAGGATTCGAATACTCCCGCACCGGCAATCCCACGAGAAAGGTGCTGGAAGACCTCGTGGCAGACCTGGAAGGCGGGAGGCACGGGTTCGCCTTCGCCTCGGGGATGGCCGCAATAAACACCGTGCTGTCTCTTTTCAGAAGCGGAGACCGCATCCTCATATCCCGCAACGTCTACGGCGGAACGTATCGCATCCTCGACAAGGTGTTCTCCAACTTCGGCTTCAATTATACTATATTGAAATCAGAGGATGCGGCGGACCTGGAGCGGGCCTTCTCTCCGGACGTGAAAGCATTAATCATAGAAAGCCCGGCGAACCCGCTGATGACCGTCACGGACATACGGAGATTCTCGAATATGGCGCATGAGCACGGGGCCGTCGTGATAGTGGACAACACGTTCATGACCCCGTATCTCCAGCGCCCTCTGGAGCTCGGAGCGGACATCGTGGTCCATAGCGGAACCAAATACCTGGGCGGTCACAGCGACCTGGTGGCCGGGCTCGCGGTGGTGAACGACGACGCTATCGCGGAAAGGCTGGCCTTCCTCCAGAACGCGACCGGCGGGATACTTCAGCCCTTCGACTCGTTCCTCCTGATACGCGGGATCAAGACTCTTCCGGTAAGAATGGACAGGCATGTCTCCAACGCAGAGAGAATCGCCGGATATCTCTTGTCCAGTCCAGACGTGTCAAAGGTCTACTATCCGGGATTGGATTCGGATCCAGGACATGAGATCTGCTTCAAGCAAGCCAGAAACGGCGGCGCGATGCTTTCCTTCGAACTGTCCGAAGGGCACGACCTGAACAGGTTCTTCGAATCCTTGAACCTGATTTCCCTGGCTGAGAGCCTCGGCGGGGCGGAATCCCTCATCTGCCACCCGTCGTCGATGACGCATGCGTCTATCCCTCCGGAGATAAGAAAGACTATAGGGATATCAGAAGGCCTCATTCGTCTGTCTCCGGGGATAGAGGCTGTCGAAGACATCATCGATGACCTGGAACACGCTCTCAAGGAGTCGAGGAGATGACCCTCTACGGATCCTACCACGACCTGATCGGGGAGACCCCTCTGGTAGAATTGAAGAACATGGGATATCCGGATGGCGTCAGGGTCTTCGCCAAGCTGGAGCTTCTCAACCCGGCTGGAAGCGTGAAAGACCGCATCGGGATGTACATGATCGAAGATGCGGAAAAAAGAGGGGTGCTGAAAAAGGGCAGCACTATAGTGGAAGCCACCGCCGGGAACACCGGCATAGGGATAGCCTTCGCCGCATTGAAGAAAGGATACAGGGTCATATTCACGGTCCCGCTGAAATTCTCCGAGGAGAAACAGAAGATCATGAGGGCATACGGCGCGGAGATAGTGAACACCCCGCGCAAGGACGGGATGCTGGGCGCGGTAGCGGAGGCGGAGCGCATCATCGACAGGACCCCTAGCGCCATATCCCTCAAGCAGTTCGAGAACATGAGCAACCCACGTTGCCACTATGAGACCACCGGGTACGAGATATACCGCGACCTGGACGGAAAGATAGACTATGCGGTCATGGGCGCGGGAAGCGGGGGGACCTTCTCTGGCGTGGTCGGATACATTAAAGAAAGGAATCCGAAGGCGGAAGGAGTGCTGGCAGACCCCGTCGGCTCCATCATAGGGGGCGGCGAGCATTCCGACTACAACATCGAAGGAATCGGGAACGACTTCATAGCAAAGACCATGGACGTGTCCCTCATCGACAGGGTCTACAAAGTAACCGACGAGGAAGCCTTCGACACCTGCCGCAAACTCGCCAGAAGGGAGGGAATAATGGCCGGACAGTCCTCGGGAGCTGCCCTGGCGGCGGTAGGCATACTGGCGGAGGACGTCGGCGAGGGAAACATAGTCACCGTGTTGCCGGACAGAGGGGACAGATATCTCAGCAAGGGCCTGTTCAACCGATGAAAATGTCAAATCTAATAAACCATCAAGCAGTTAAGGAGGAAACGTGAACGTGTCCACTAAAACCAGATATGCGTTACGCATGCTGGTAGACATAGCCGCCTACCAGAGCACAGGCAAGGTCAAGATAAAGGACATCTCCGAACGTCAGGACATTTCACAGAAATATCTCGAACAGATCGTCACCATCCTCTCCAAATGCGACCTCGTAAGGGGAGAGAGGGGGCCTCAGGGAGGATACGTCCTCACCCGCCCCGCCTCCCAGATAACCGTGGCCGAGGTCGTCACCCAGATCGAGGGAGGATTCTCCCCCGCCCCTTGCATAAAGAACGGGTTCGTGGACTGCGACAGGAAGGACAGATGCACCACTCTGGACATGTGGATGAAGATCGAGAGGGCGGTTCACCAGATTATGAGCGAGACCACCATCCAGGATCTTCTGGACGACGCCAACAGGAAGGGCATCATCACCATATCCGACGGGATGCCTGAATACGTCATCTGATTCAGACGTCCTTGAACGGCACGATGTCGCAGCATCCGCACTCCAGGCACATCGTGCCGCTGGTGCGCGAGTCTAGACCATACCTGGACATTATTTCCTTCTGACGGCGCGCCACGTAGACCATGCGTGAGGGCTGGACCGGCACCAGCCCCGGCAACGCGCGCTCCAATGAGGCGCGGTTGTAACCGTTTATGCGAAGGGCCCTGAGACCAGGTATCGCGCCGATGTAGCACAGACGCTCGGTGACCTCCATCAGCTGGTCGTCGGTCTCTCCGAATCCGTAGATGACGTTGGAGACCACGTTGCCCTTCCCGAAGATCCTGACGGAGGCCTCCAGCATCCTCCATATGTTTCCGCGGTCCAGGTCGGGGCATACGATCCCGAACAGCTCGTCCGTGGCGCACTGGAGGTTGAGCTTGATCTCGTCCGCGCCTGCGTCCTTGAGCGCCTGGATCTGGCCCTCGCTCTCGACGTAAGGCTCGACTCCGATGCGAAGATCCGGATGCGCGCCGCGAACCTTGCCGATGACGTCTGCAAGACGTACTATAGTCTTATCAGTGCCGCCGATGACGCCGCTGGTGAAGGAAACCGCGTTGAAACTATAGTCTGCCAGAGATTCTTCCAACATGCGGATTATCTTATCGGAATCCAGATTCTTCACGTCCTTCGGATCCAAGTAAGGGGATGAGCAGAACAAGCACCTGTTGTCGCATCTCGGGTCCAGGTTGAAGAATGCCTGTCCGGGACAGTGCCTGACCACCGGCTGCAGCTCTATCCTGTCCAGGAAGGGTTCTCCGCGCCTAGTCAGCGATAGGGAACCATCACTGTTGACGACCAGCTCGAACTCCCCCGAATCGTACGATATGGACTTCTTGACCCTGAGCCCGCCGAACCCTACGGCGATGGACGAGAATCCGGCTCCAGGGCCTGCCGTCGAGCGAGAGACCCTGAACGGGACCTCGTAGCCTTCCGGAAGCCTGATTCCTCCGCCCAAAGCTAGAATGGCCTTCTTCTCGACGAGAACGTCCGCACGAGCTTCGCATGAATCCATGAAGACTCAATCCGAAGGCCAATATTTATCCATATTCCTATATGAAAATAAAATAAATAGGGGGAGACCCCCTGTTTCAATTCTCGAAAGTCTTCGCGACGTCCTTCAACAGTTCTATGATGGGAAGCCCCTGGGGGCAGTTCATCTCGCAGTTGCCGCACTCGAGACAGTCCGAGGCTAGTCCGTGGCCCTTGGAGCGGTTGCCGTAATACATCCGAGGCACGGACCATCCCTTGGGCGGGTTGGCCTTCTCCGAGTTGTAGAGGGCGAAGTAATCGGCGATGAGGATGTCCTGGGGGCAGTCCTTCATGCAATACCTGCATCCGGTGCAGGAGATGGCGACCTTGCTGTTGATGATCTCCGCCGCCTTGTCGACTATGGACAGTTCCTCCTCGTCCAGGGGCTTGAAATCCACACAGAAGGAAAGATTGTCCCTCATCTGCTCCACGGACGACATCCCCGACAGGACCGTCTCTATCCCGTCCAGCCCCATCACGTACCTGAGCGCCCAGGACGCCGGGCTCATCCCCGGATTCCTGGCCTCGAACAGGGCCTTCGCCTCGTCGGGCACGTTGGCCAGTATGCCGCCCTTCACGGGCTCCATCACGATGACCGGCACGCCGTGGGCCCTGGCCACCTCCAGATTCCTCCTGGAGGCGATCGGTCCGTCCATGTCCAGGTAGTTGATCTGAAGCTGGACGAACTCCATCTCAGGATGCTCGGAGAGGACCTTCTCGAGAAGCTCCGGGGAATCGTGGAACGAGAATCCGATCCTCTTGATCTTGCCCTCGGCCTTCTTCCTCTTCAGGAGGTCGAACGCCTTGCATTTCTCCATGTTGGAGTAGAACTCCCCGCAGATGTTGTGGATCAGATAGTTGTCGAAATAGTCCACGCCCACCTTCGCGAGCTGCTCCTCGAACACCGATTCGGCCTTCTCCGGGGAATCGATCATCATTATGGGAAGCTTGGTGGCGATTCTGTACCTGTCGCGGGGATAGCGGTCCACCAGCGCCTCCTTGATGGCCTTCTCGCTGACGTTGTTATGGTACATGTAGGCGGTGTCGAAATAGTCCAGGCCTGCGTCCAGGAACATGTCCACCATCTCCTTCAGCTGGGGGATGTCCACGCTCGACTGGTCGGCAGGGTCTTTCAGGGGCAGACGCATGAGTCCGAATCCAAGCTCCGACATGATTTCTTGGAAAACGTCTGCGGTAATAACGGTGACGATTGAGCCGTCGAAGAACATCGCCGGGAGAGGCGTCGCAAAACGGAAGCCTCTTCCGGCAGCGAAAAGGAATGGCCTCGCTCCCACTCGATGGAGACGGGCTTCTTCAGACCCAGCCCGGCGGCGGCCTCGACGCATTTCACCACGCCGCAAGGCACGGGGCAGGCGGTATGGCGTATGTTCTCGGAAGCCCATCTGTAAATCACGGACTCGTTGAAAGGAGTCCCGACCTCCTCGTAGCAGGCGATGTTCTCTATCACCGGGACCTTGGACACCATCGGGCAGTCGCTCTCCATCCTCACGTTCACGGTCATCATGTCCTCCGAGGGGGTGGCGGTGATCCTGGTGGTCTTCCCGCATACCCCTGCCTTGACTATCGCGGTCTCGCTCATGTTATCCTGTCGGAATCCGTCAGACGGTATTTAAACGGGACCATAGGCCGCCATTCATCCGCCTGATTCTTCATTCGAACTGGCCCTTATAGACAATTACGCGAGGGAGGCGTTCAAGCCTGGGGCGGTGCCGGTCTCCTACGGAATGCGCGGGGGAAGGAAGACCCGCTGCGCCGTGAGCTTCTGCAAGAGGCTGATGGAGGGTTATTTCCGAGGAACGCCGAGGCACGTGGTGCTGATTACGAGCGTCATCTTCGTGCGCGAGACGGAGGAGGAAGATGGAGAACGCCATGATGTGCTTGGAATCCGGTATGGCAGCGGCCAAGGCGGCATAGATGCTGGGGAAGCACCCGAACACCATCAGCAACTGGAAGAGGAAAGAGGGGTTAGCCGTCCAGAAACCCGAATACTAAAAATATCTTCAATAGATGGCTTATGACGTGAAGAGCGAGGAGTACAAGGTCAGCTTCAAAGGGAGAAACGTGGGCTTTTACTACGTGGACGCGGACGGGAGCAGCAAGTACGACGCATTCAGACTCTCGTTCATCAGCCCTGAGTACGAGGGCCTCCCCCCGGAACTCAAGGAATCCGTCGAATCCGAGAAACCCTTGCCGTTCTTCGAAGGCCTGATGTCAAAGGCGAACCGCGTCAAGGGAACGAGGAAGACCATCTACGAGAAAGGAGAAGTCAGGATCGCCCGCGTCCCCGAGGACGTGGACAAGTTCTACGTTTACAGGACCAGCGCGGAAAAGGGGGACCCCGACTATTCAGATGAAGACCATTCCGCACCCCACTGCGAGGGCTATGGGCCGATAGAGGGCATGAGGGAATGGGCCACATGGTACTGCTTCAACAAAAGGGACGACGGCACGTACGAGGCGGAGCTCGACGAATCCTGGTGGTGGGGAGGCGGCCACAACGACGGCGGGACGATCCGCGTGGACATCCCGGAGGAGTGGCAGGACCTGCCGTACGACGAGTTCCTGGAGAACGTCGTCACGCTCGCCTCCGCGAAACACTACGGCTTTACGGCAGAGCACCTGAGAAAAAAGGAAGGTCTCATGGGATTCTTCGGATTCAAACGATACCATAGTTAGTTACCTAACTTATCTCAATAACTACTGCACGCTTATCCATGCAGGACCGATTGAACTGAAGATTGTCAGGCACGTCCCACTGGAGTCCCTCCAGACGGAGGAACGCCGCCTGTCCGAGAGCATCAGGAGCATGAAGAAGCCGGGGAGGCTCCTCCATCTGAAGTCTCCTGCCTTCCTCTATGCCTTCCTCACGGCTTTTCATTGCGACGCGTGCCCGCACGTACTTCCGTCAATCCAGGCCGTCGGAATCGTGGGACTGCATCGAGTACATCCTGACGATCTCGTCCACCGTGGTCGCCTGCTCCGGTGCCTTGTCGTCCCTGACGCGGCCGGTGAAGCGCGGGAACCTGATGCCGAGCCCGGAACCCTCCTTCAGGACGTCCCTGGCCGCTGTGTGGATCGGGCTGAGGGTGATCTCGGCGGCCACCACCTCGAGCACCACGGAGGGCTCGAACCAGACGTCCGGTACCATCTCCGCGTCGACGGAGCGGGGCATGGATTCCGACAGGCCGTCGTCGAGCAGGTCCGGCATCCCGTCCAGGAAGGCGTCGTCGAAGCCCGTGCCGAGCTTGCATACGGTCTCGAACATGCCCTTCTCGGAGTCATAGGCGGCCATGAGCAGCGCCCCGTACCTTCCCGCGCGCTTCCCCATGCCGTAGAACGCTCCGACGACGGCCAGGTCGAAGGAGTCCGTCAGAGCCTGCTGGTAGTCCTTCTTGTACTTGATCCAGAGGAAACCCCTCGATCCCGCCCTGTAGACCGATTCCGGAGCCAAGGACTTGGCCATTATGCCCTCGCATCTGGCCGCTATGGCCGAATTGAAGAACTCCTCGCCCTCCTCCGGGCTCTCGACAACCCTCATGGTGGTCGTCTGCACCATCCCTCCTAGGACGAATCTCTCCTCCAGGGCCTTCCTGCGCTCCGGGTACGGCATGGAGGTCATGTCCTCGCCGTCGGAGTACAGGATGTCGAACATGAATATCCTGACCGGGACGTCCTTCACGGCGTCGTCCATGCCGTGCTTCTTCCGCCTGTGGGTGACGTTCTGGAACGGAAGCATGAATCCGGTCTCGGGATTGACCGCGACGCACTCCCCCTCGATGATGGCCTCGCCGGACCTGCAATGGGTGCGAAGGGCCTGGGCTATATCGGGGAAGTTGGACGTCAGGTCCTCCAGCCTCCTGGAGAACAGCCTGACCCCGTCCTTGCCTATGTGCGCCTGCACCCTTATCCCGTCGTACTTGTACTCCATGGCGCAGCGGCCGCCGAGCCTCTCCACCACTTCCTGGATCGACGGGAGACGTTCCGCCAGCATCACCTTCACCGGGCTTCCCACCTGGACTCCGATGGCCCTCACGGCATCCATGCCGCCCGTCGCTATGGTCTCGGCCACCAGGCCTATGTCGCAGGTCACGTTGAACGCCCTCTCGATGGCCGGGCGGTCCTCCTTCGTCGCGAACGCCTCTGCGAGGGCGTCCAGGATGGTCATGTCCCCGGCGCCTACCCTCATCCTGCCCGTGACGATCCTGCACAGATATCTGGCCTCCACCGGGCCGGCGTCATGGAGCAGGTTCGAGAGATGCTTCATCTTCTTGTCCTGGGAGTCCTTGCCGTCGGAGCCCTCGATCGCCAGGAGGCCCTTCACGACCCTGTCCAATGTCAGATCTTCGGAGAACAGCGTCATCTGCTTCTTGTTCGCGATGAGCCTCTCCGCGACCGTCCCGGGATCCCCGGTCTCGACCCAGAGCTCCTCCGTCCTCTGCTCCTGGACCCCCGCGGTGAAGGAAATCGCCTTCAGCACGAGCTTGTCGGCCATGCCGAGCACCTGGGGGTAGAAATCGGGATGGAGTTTCCCCTGGCACAGGTAGACGACGTTCCTGAGGTCCTTGCGGTCCACCCTGCGGAGGAATTCCGCCAGGATCGAGGTCATTTCGAGACGGCTCCCGGTGGATTCGAGCCTGTCGAAGGTCTCGGAGAGCTCGGAATAAAGCATGTCTCCTAATCCGACAACCCTTTAATAACGGTTCGGAACGCCGGCGCTCGCTGGCCGAAGTCCCCCAGATCCGACTGAACCCTGCGCTCTGACCTAGGAGACGACCTGCTAAGCTCGACGCTCAGCCTCTCCAGACGGGAGCGCATGTCGTTCTCCTTCCTCTTGCTGCTCTTGTCGAACACCTCGTCCATGGTCCCGCGGGCGATCAGGACGTACACCTCGCCGTCGTTCTTCCTGCCGGTGCGTCCGCGGCGCTGGATCGTGCGGATTTCTGAGGGAACAGGCTCGTAGAATATCACGGCATTGGTGCTGGAGACGTCCAGGCCCTCCTCCCCCACCGATGTGGACACGACGACGTTGTACTCGCCGGAACGGAACTTAGAAAGCAGGCCGATCTGCTCCTTCTGCTTCAGGCCGCCGTTGGACTGGCCCACCAGCTTCGCGACCCTGGCGCCTTGGATCAGGGAGAGCTTGGACACGAGCAGGTCGCAGGTGTCCCTGTACTGGGAGAACACGATTATCCTGCTCTCGGGGTAGTCGGAGACGATCATGCTGACCAGGGTCATGATCTTCGATATCTTCGGATGCTCCACGTTGGACGTCCTGGCTATGCGGACTGCCTTCGGAAAGAGCTCGTTGCCGACGATCGTCCTGGCCGCCTTCCCTCCGCTCTCCGACCTGGACTCCGCGATGAGCTTGTCCAGATATATCCTGAGGGCGGTCATCCCCTGGGTCTCGGCCATCGTTATCGCATGGAGCAGCTTGATGCACACAGCCTGCAGGGACAGGCCCTTGAAGACTATCGGGCTCTTCTCCCCGTGGGACATCCTGGCCTGGAGCTTCGCGCCTATCATGAGCATGTGCTTGGTGGACGCGGGCCAGCCCCTGTCCATCAGGCCCAGCCCGATCATCTCGTCCACGTACCTGTCCAGCATGGACCTCAGGATGGCGGAGACCTTTACCAGGTCGGGCGGTATGTTCACCTCTATCCTGTTCACGTAGGTGTCATGCACGTAAGGGGACACGTCCGGGTCGTCGTCGGACCTTATGTCTATCCTGCGCAGGTCCAGGTTCTCGCAGACCTCCCTTATCCTCTCGTAGTCGCTCCCGGGGGAGGCGGTCATCCCTACGGACCTCGTCCCGCTCCTGCAATGGTCGGCCACGGTCGTGTAGGCGTAGCCCCCGGTGCCGCGGTGCGCCTCGTCGTATATCACCAAGGAAAAGGCGTCGATGTCGTACCGTCCGGCCTCCAGGTCGTTGGCCACGCATTGAGGGGTGCTGATGACGACGTCCGACTTCGCCACCGTCTCCGCGCGGGACTCCGGCTTCATCGCGCCGGTCATGATGGCGACGGATGTCCCGACCAGCATCTCCTTGAAGAACTGCCCGTGCTGGTCCGCCAGAGGCTTCGTCGGCGCCAGGAGAAGGACCTTCCCCGAGGAAAGGAACTCCGCCGCGACCCTTAGAGCGACCACCGTCTTTCCGAGGCCGGTGGGGAGGATGACGAGGGTGTTGCATCCGACGCAGCCCTTGACCATGCTGGTCTGGTAGCTCCTCTCCTCCACCTTGTCCAGCGCTATGCGGGGATGGTCGACGAAGCTCATCGCCCGTCTCCATCGCCGTCGTTGGTGATAACACTGACGGAGAGGCGCCGGACCATCCGTCCCGAACGGCGTCTTCGGGCGCTGAAGCCCACGGAAACGTTATTTATAGCCATAGTATAGACGGCGACATGAAGACCTACCTTATCGAGGACAACGGCGATTCCGCCACCATCGGCTTCAAGGACGCCAACATCACCCTCATCACGCCCATCATGAAGGCGCTCTACGACGATTCCGACGTGGAGATGGTGAGGTACGTCGACAAGCACCCCGAGCTCAGCGACAGGACCCTCTACATCAAGGTCAAGAAAGGCAGCGCGCTGGACGCCCTCAAGAAGGCTTCCAAGGCCGTCGCCGAGTACTACGGGCTCTGAGATGGGATACAGGAAGTGCCTCACCGCCGAGGCGGGGATAGGCATGCGCGGATACCTGTGCGACACCAACGGCACAGGCGGACACCTCAAGACGGTCCCGGAGGACTTCGTGGTCAGGGAGATCTCCGACCCTCCGAGGGCGAAGCCGGACGGGAAGTACACCATAGCGACGGTCTCCACCCGCAACTGGGAGACCAACCGCCTGGTCAGGATGCTCTCCCGCAGCCTGGGCGTCTCGAGGGAGAGGATAGGCTTCGCAGGCACCAAGGACAAGAGGGCGGTGACCACCCAGCTCATGTCCTTCTACGGGAACCCCGACCTAGGCAGGATCGACCTCAAGGACGTGTCCATCTCCGGCGCGTACGTCGGGGCGCGCGGGATACAGATAGGCGACCTCATCGGAAACGAGTTCGAGATAACGGTAAGGGACTGCGCCGTCCCGATGGACGAGGCGCGCGGGATCATATCCGAGGACGTCTCCATCATCAAGAAGACGGGAGGATTCCCCAACTACTTCGGGGTCCAGAGGTTCGGAGCCGTCAGGCCTGTGACCCATCTGGTCGGAGAGAGGCTGGTCCGCGGGGATTTCGAAGGGGCGGTCCGCACCTACATATCATTCTCCACTCCGGAGGAGGACGAGGAGGTCAGAACGAAGAGGAAGGAGCTCGAAGGCAGGGACGACTGGTCGGAGATGCTTCCCGGGATCCCGGAGAGCATGTCCTTCGAGAAGACCATGATCGGGGTCCTCGCCGACGGAGGGAAGTGGACGGACGCCATAGAGGCGATGCCCGTCAACCTCCAGATGATGTTCGTCCATGCTTACCAATCGTACCTGTTCAACGAGATGCTCAGCAGGAGGATGGATGCGGGACTGCCGCTCAACGCCCCCGTAGAAGGGGACCTGGTCATCCCGCTGGATCCCAAGGGAACCCCTCAGCACGAGAACCCCGTTCTGACCACGTCCAAGAACATCGACCTCGTGGCGAGGCAGGTCCGCGCTGGAAGGGCCTTCGTGACCATAACCCTGTTCGGCACCGACAGCGTCCTCTGCGAGGGGGAGATGGGGGAGATAGAGAGGAAGGTCCTCGAGGAGCAGCGCCTGCAATCGGAGGACTTCAACATCCCCGAGCTTCCGAGATGCTGCTCCAAAGGCAGCCGCAGGGAGATCCTGTGCCCTCTGAAGGATCTGAAGAGCGAGGTAGCCGAGGACTCGTACAAGCTGTGCTTCTCGCTCCCCAAGGGCAACTACGCCACGTGCCTCCTCAGGGAGTTCATGAAGTCAGAGATGCGCGATTACCGATGGGTCACTCGCCCTCGCGCTTCTTCTTCCTCAGGTAGGATATCGCTCCGGCCACTGCCGCGACGTCCGCGCCATCCTCATCCAGGTCGATCTCGTCATCGGCGTTCTTGGAGGCGTCCTTCAGGCCTTTCTTGACTTTGTCGAACATTCCCATATGTATCGTGACGATGATGGACTGCTGACTAATATATGCTCCCAGGGTCGGACGGCTGCGCAATAGCAACGACCGCCCGTCGTCAGGGCGACGAACCCGTTGCCTTCTTCCACAATGCTTATATCCAAGTAATCAAAGGGCCATATGGATATAATATCCAAGTGTTTGCAATGGATAAGAAAATCATGGCCGTGCTGGCGGTCGCCATCCTTCTAGTGGCTGGAGTCGCCGTCTACGTTCTCGCCACTAGCAACAACGGGAACAACAACGACAAGATCACCATCAAGGACCTCGCCAAGACCGGCAACTACATGAAAATCATGGGCAACGCCAACGGAGACTATCTCCTCGACGACGCCGACGTGAAGATAATACAGGACTACATCGACGGCAAGACGAAGTCCAGCGACCTCCTCGCCGTCCAGGAGAGCGACAATTCCAAGAACTACTACCTCGCCGATGCGAACTGCGACGGCAAGGTCGACTCCACGGACATAACCGTCCTCAAGGGAATCATAAACCGCACCGGACAGTACATGAACCTCATCGACACGTTCGGACACCTGTGCAAGGTCCCCTTGAAGATCGACAGGATCGCATGCGACTATTTCGCCACCGCCGAGCTCCTGAACATGGTCGGGGTCCAGGACAAGATCGTCGGAGCATCCAAGGCCCTGATCGTGCTGGCCGATTATTACCTCCAGAACGTCCCGAACATCGACAAGGTCGTGAACTTCAACTCCAGGACCGGAACCAACACCGATTTCGAAGCCCTCGCCAAGGCCGACCCTCAGATCTGGGTGGTCTCCGAGAACTACGGCCCCGTCTACGGCGACAGGACCAACGCCGTCGTGGTTGGCCTGGACACCCTCGTCTTCGACTTCGACGACGTGCTGTCCAGCAGCCCCATCATGTCCGCCCTCCTGACCGGCTACATCTTCAACCAGCCCCAGAAGGGAATAGACTACGTGAACTGGTACCTCAAGACCTGGAACATGCTCAACGACAAGACCAAGAACCTGCCTCTCTCCGACCGCCCCACCGTGTTCTACACCGGATACGGCGGAAACATGAGCATGAAGGACGACGGGTCCGGCGAGACCTATGAGACCGCTACCAAGACCCTTCGCTACTTCCCCAGCAACACCGTGTGCTGGCAGGCGGT
This sequence comes from Candidatus Methanomethylophilaceae archaeon, assembly GCA_017519045.1. Classification (GTDB taxonomy): domain Archaea; phylum Thermoplasmatota; class Thermoplasmata; order Methanomassiliicoccales; family Methanomethylophilaceae; genus Methanoprimaticola. Next base: position 192 of record JAFWTC010000059.1, on the reverse strand, counting down.
CCAGCTCGCCGGAGGGCACAACCTCATAGACGACTACCCGACCACGCTCGACAAGCCCAAGAGGCCGACCTCCAACGTCAACATGGACCTGGAGTGGCTCTCCACGCAGAAATGGGACTACACGTTCGTCCACTGCACCAAGTACACCGGCAGCGGAACCATGTCCAAGGTCGTTCCGGACCACGGATACCT
>JAFWTC010000058.1 GCA_017519045.1 Candidatus Methanomethylophilaceae archaeon | reverse complement strand
GTCCGCTGTTCACTCGCGTCACCAGACGATTCAGGATCATGGCGTTCAAGGCTCCCACAATCTGCTCTTTCTCTGGGTCGTTGGCAATCAGCAAGTACGACGGACTCTTCGGGTCGCTCACCTTCAGGTCGAAGTCGTCGCCGTCCTTGTGGAAGATCCAGTAGGACTCCTTCGTGGCGAGACGGGAGGTGTAGACGCGGAGCGTACCGATCATACCTTCGAGCTGCTCCATCGCCTTGTTCTTCAGGGCGGTCTGGAACGGTCCGAGCAACGGCAGGACCTCAGGGTCGGTCTGGAGGACGTCGAAGATCGTCTGGTAGTCCTGGTTCAGGAACGACAGGATATGCGGCATATCCGAATACCGGCCCAGCCAGTAGGCGGGCTCGACGGGGAGCCCGTCGGCGTCCGTGACCCTGCCGGTGAGCCGCTTCTGACCGGTCTGCCGGTCGACCGCGTACTCCGGATTGAGAGGCTTGCCTTCACGATCGTAGGGCATCTTGTTCCAGTTGCAGAAAAAGAAGATGCAGGCCGCGAGGAAGTTCACGGCCGAGGTCTGGAAGAACTGGTCCGAGCCGCCGCCCCCTTCCTTCTTGCCCTTCTGAAGGGAGTCCAGCAGGGTCTCGGCGGTCTCGCTCGCCGCCGCGAGGTTGTTGATATACTTCAGCTGGATCGGGTTGACCCTCCTGGAGTACTCGACGTCGACGAAGTTGATGACGTTGAACTGGCATCCCGGCGGGAGCTTGCCGCGCTGCCTGTTCAGCCGGTAGTGGTAGTACAGCATCCGGGCGAGGGTGGGGAACTTGTAGTCATACACCACCATCGCGAAGCCCTTGGCGCTGTGCTGCCGGATGAACGGCTCGATGATGGAGAAGGTCTTGCCGGATCCCGGCGTACCGACGACCCAGGTGCCGCGGAACGGGTTCACGATGTTCACCCAGCCGTGGCGGAACTTGCCCTTGTAGTAGTACCGCATCGGAACGTTGACGCTGTACTTGTTGTCGATGAGCTCCTCGCACTGGACGAAGGACTCGTTCTCGAAATTGAACCGGTCCTTCAGAAGCCCCTCCTTCAGGAACTTCGAGATGTTGTCCAGGGCGATGTGCACGAGGACCGCCCCGACGACAGAGGCGATCATGTAGAGCCACCTGTTCAGCGGGAGGGTGTAGATGTCGGGAGAGAGGGGATGTCCGAAAAGCCAGACGGAAAGGACCACCGTGAAGAGTCCGGTCACCAGAGGATAGAGCACCATCCTGCGGGCATCGAACTCCAGCTGCTTCTTGTTCCTGGTTCCTATGCAGGTGACGCAGATGAGGAGCAGGGTAGCCACCTTGCTCCAGATGAGGTTGCCGTCGGCGTAGATGAACCAGCGGCGCAGCCTCCCGTGGATGTCCGCAAGGATGCCGCCCCAGAAATCCAGCAAGCCCGGATCCACCGCATACAGGAAGAACTCCAGTATGAGTGATACGTAGACAAGACTCCTGAATATCTTGTACCCCACGATAAGGTCCTTACTCTCCTCCATGGCTTTTCCCTTTACGAAGAATCAGTTTGACGAGAATCAACAAAAGCGTTATCAGCAAAGCCTTTCCGATATGTTATTTCATCTTTCGGTTGAAACGGTCACGGACGGGCATCTTGATTCCGACACCGCAGTCCGCATGGAACAGCCCGCCCCATTTCGGGAGCGTGACGGAAGTTCCGGCCTGCCAGTAGAACTGCCACCCGCTCCTCAGGGCGTAGGTCTGCTGCCATCCGGCATACAGAACAGACTGGAAATCCAACGGGGAAGCACCCAGAGAAACTCCTAGGCGTGCGGAGCCGTAGCGGTTCCTTGCCCTGTAAAGGCAGGGCTTGTACGCCGCACCGACACCCCATCTCCGTCCACTGTCCTGGAGAAGCAGCTGCCCCTCGGCAAATACCTCCCAAGCGTCGTGGTATCTCGTCTCATGCTCCCAGAATAGTACGGCATCCCCAGCGAGACCGTAGGATACGCCAGCACCGAACCCGACTCGGTTCGAACGGTCCTGTGCCACCGACGGGACGGCGAGCACCGCCAGAAGCGGCAGGATAAGCAACAACCGCCTCATACGCTAGTCCTCCACCAAAAGTGAACTGCTGAACGAATCGGCATGGAGGACATCCTCGTAGTCGATGGTAAGGGTGATGGTACGGCCGCTGATCTGCTTCTCGGACAGCTCTATGGTCAGCACCTTGTCGTTCGGAAAGGTGAGCTTGCGCAGCACGGCGACGTTCCTGTAGCCGTGCAGGAACGACGTGCCGGTCTCCAGCAGGAGCGACGGGGTTAGCTCCACGCTCTGGTTGTTCGTCGCCTTCGTCCGCCTCTTGTCCTCGACCTTGAAACGGATCTGGTCGATGTCGAAACGGATGTTCGTGCGGTTCTCGACGCTGAAGTCTATGAAGAAATACTCCCCGGTGCTGTAGATGTTGTTCAGGCGGATGTCCATATGATGCCTCTTGGCGCCGACGTTCCTGTACCTGGCGTGGGAGTCCCATATCCGTCGGGCGAAACGGGCCATCTCCTCCGTGGACATGCTGACCGCCGGGTTGTTGTATGGCGTGACCTCCGATAGGAGGACGGCCTTGTCCGTGACGGCCTCGCCGAGCCGGGTCGTGTAGATGAGTCCGTACTGCACCCGGTAGCGTTCCGTAATGATCGTGACGACTGCGAGGATGTCGCCGTCGGCGTTGACGTCGGCGCCCTCCTTGGGCTTGAGACGGACGGTGTTCGCGAGCGGCTGGTCTCCAGCCACTTTGTCCGTCGAGATGTCCACGAAACGGACCGGCTCGGAAGCCGTGATGACCGTGGTGACCTGCTCGTTGACGGTGAGCAGCTCCAGCTCCTTCGGCGTGTCCTGGGCCTTGAGCAGGGGAGCCGCCAGAAGAAGAGCGAAAAGCAATGATAGATGTTTGATTTTCATACCGATAGATATTTATTCGTTTCGTATTTCACGGGAATTGACGAGGTAGACGAAGGTGCCGTACTTCAGCTGCGCGGAGTTCTTCCGTATCACCTTGCCGACGGCGCTCGTCGTCCTGCTGTATGCGTTCTGGACGGCCTGCATGCCCCATTGCGAAAGGGCGTTACCCGAGGTGCCCTGATTGAGGTTCATGCTTCCGCTGGCCGCACCGCTGGCGACGTCCCTGGCGGTCTCCCTGAAGGAACTGGCGGGGACATAGAGCCCTTCCAGCCCGTCGGTGTCGTAGAGCGAGAGGCTCACCCGAACGATCTCGTCGTACAGGAGCAGGCTCTTGACAGTGCCCTTCACCCTTTGGGAGGAGAAACCGCTCATGACGGCGTAGACATAGTTTCCCTTGGGGAGGGTGACAGAACCGACCTGCACGTCGTCGAGCAGGCGCAGACGCACCCTGCTGCCGTCCACGGCCCTCACGTTCTCGTCGATGATGGCCTTGATGAGGTCCGGCTGCGGGTCGTTCTCGGAGACCGTGTGAAAGTAATCCGAACTCTGACGGATGCGCTTCACGACCTCGAAGGACTCGTCATCAGGTGCGGTGACCGCCCTTCCGTCCTCCTTTGCGGGAGCCGGTTCCGGTGCTGCGGCCACCTGGGCGGCGCTCTGCTCACGAAGCTGCGCGAGAGCCGCCTCCAGTTCCTCGCGGAGAGCCTGTTCGCGCTGCTGCGCCTGTATGAGGCGCTCGCTTTCGCTAAGGGCGAAAGGATAGTCGTCATCCGGCATCGGCAGGGCGGCTGCACGCTCGGCGCTCTGCCTGAGCTGCTCTTCAATCGGACTCTGACGGTCCGGTCCTCCGGAGGACTCGGAGAGAGCCTGGAGGTCCTCGTCGGTATACTTGGACTCGTACTCCTCCTTCCCGGCACCGTTCTCTTCACGGTCGATGTTGTCCACGGCCGTGAAATCGTCGATCCTTCCGTAGGACTTGAGCATGCTCTCGTACTTGCCCTCAAGGTCATCCTTCACCTTCGGCTGCGGGAGGTTGGGGTTCAGATACTCCGTCAGCTGCATCGACGAGTCGACTATCTCAGCCTTCTTCGTGTGAAACATGTCGATGACGAAGTATCCTGTGAAAAGGAGGGGAAAGTAGACAAGCGCCGGAATGATGTATTTCGGCTGCTTGAAATTAATCTTCTGTGTCTGTTCCATCTTCTTTCTCTTTTAACGGTGTCGTTGTCTGTGCGTGCTCCTGATCAAGAATTGTCCGCCCAGAGGGAGCGGGCGCCTTGACCGTATGCTCCCTGCGGAGCCGGTAGGCCCTTACGAAATGGCTGGCGTTGACGGCCAGGCAGCCGAAGACGACCGCCAGGACGATTCCCAGGAAGAGCCCACGGTGCCTCTCGGCGAATATCTGGACATGGCCGACAAGCCGGTCCAACCCCGTCCTCCGGGCGAAGTTGCGGCCCGCCTCGACGTCCCTCTCGTATGTCTTCCGGTACTTCGGATCGTCCTTGCTCGGCATCTTCTCACCGAGGATCATTTTCCTAAGGTTCTCGTTCATATGCTAGTAGCTAGACTTGTTCTTCTGTTCGATGTCCTTGTTCAGCAGGGTCCGCCAGTTCACGATCAGAAGGCCGTGCGGGTTGTTGTCCGTGCGGGGGACCCGGCGGAGCTGACCAGCGGTGACGAGCTCGCGCATCAGGACGCTGCTCCTTCTCTCGATGCGCTGCCTGCCGTAATAGGTGAACTCCATATTCTTCGTGTCGACCTTGATGGAGTCGCAGTAGATGCTGAAGACCGCGCTCGTACCCATGATGTTCGAGTAGAAGCCCTTCTCCTTGAGGGTGTTGTACTGCGCCAGGCCCGTCTCGTCCACGAGGTACATGGCCTTCTCCATCGTGTACTTGATGTACTTGTCGTCCGGAGCCAGGGTGAAGAAGTAATGGTGGAACATCTCCACGTGGCTCTTCGCCTCCACCTCCAGCGTCTCCTCCATCGAGCTTCGCTCGACGAGGATCGGGACGTTGCCGTCCAGCACGTATATCTTCTTGTGCGCGTCGGACACCATCCCGCGGGCCGTGACGATGCTGGCCACGCTGATGATGATGCACCCGGCGAGGAACAGTCCGCAGACGATCCCCACCAGCTTGATCTTGTTTTCCAAATTCTTAATTACCATATCTCTTGAATTAACGTTGTCATATGATGTGTCCGCTGAGCATGCCGGTGGCGGTGCTCTTCGCCTGCTGGGCCACGCCCTCACCGAAGTTTCGGGTCGAGAAGGCCGTGTCGCCTTCCGGAATCATCCAGGCCGCGAGGTCCGGAACGAGGTTCAGGCACTTCAGCGCCACGATGCTTGCCGCCATCAGGTATCCGGCGGAGAAGAAGGCGTTCTTGAGGAAAGCCGCCATCGTCGCCTCGCTGGCCGTGATGGCCGTAAGGTTGTCCACCTGTATGCAGAGAACAATGTCGAAGAGCAGAAGTACGTAGAAACCAACGAAGTAC
>JAFWTC010000057.1 GCA_017519045.1 Candidatus Methanomethylophilaceae archaeon | reverse complement strand
TATGGCCGCCTGGAACGCGTCGTTGTACATGACGGCGATGATCCCTCCGTACACGACGTAAACCGCCACGATGAGGGAGAGCGCGAGAAGGATGTAGTTGTAGTAGTCGGTGAGCCCCGTTATGACGGCGAGGGAGTTGACTCCGCCCTTGAGGACCGCCGCGGTGTAGATGGGCATCATGATGAAGATGACTATCGCCGTGAACGCGCGGATTCCGGGGGATCCGTACACCTTTCCGAGGAAATCGGCGAACGTGGAGGCGCCGAGCTTCCTTCCGATGCGCCTGGTCCTCCTTCCGAAGACGATGAACGCCACTATGAGCCCGACGGCCAGATTGAGGAAGCAGAGCCACAGGAGGGACATTCCGTGGACGGCGGCCTGGCCCCCGAACCCGATGACGGCCGAGGCGCTCAGGAACGTCGCGCCGTAGGACAGGGCGATGATCAGAGGGCTCGTCTTCCCCCTGCCGAGAAGGAACTCGTCCTGGTTGTCCTTGGTGTTCTTATACCCGTACCACCCGAGCAGGATGGTTATGACGACGAATATCACCGTCATGGCTCCGAAGAGCCCGAGATTGACGCCCTCGACTGCCATCCTCGTCTTCCTCCTCTTCCGACCTTCCCTTAAGGAATCCGTACGCGCAGCAGAAGACCACACTCAGGATGCAGCCTACATATGACATCCATATCCATGGATCGGGTATTCCGAACAAAGCCATTTGATTCACCGTGTTGCGTGCTAACATTTGTCACGCATTTGCACCAATGATGAATCCATTATAAAAACATTGTTGGAAAGGACCGGCGCAATGGCCGGGAAAGGGTTTGTCAAAGGCCGATGGCCTTGGTGAAGGCGACGTAGTTGTCCGGATGGGCCTCGAAATAGGCGCGAGATCCGGCCAGGCAGTCGGCGACTCCCTTGGCGACCGCATGCTTGAGGTCCATGGGATGGAGGCCATTCTTGTAGGCCTCCTCGAGCTCCTCGTAGCTAGAGACCTCGAAGGAGCCCCCGTACTTCTCAGGCCTCTCGATGAGAAGCTTGGAGCCGCCGTTGAACAACAGGAGCCTGGCTATCTCCAGCACCGGGTTGCCGGTGAGCGCCTCTCCTCCCTCCTCGGCCTTGTCGGCCTTGATGACGGAGTTGTCGTACTCCCCGGGCATGGGGCAGAACGCCTTCTCAAACTTCTTGCGGATGCTCTCCGGAGAATCGTGTATCAGTATTCCGGAATCCGGCTTGGATTTGGACATCTTCGACTCCTGGGGATTCATGCGGTCCATCGCCTTCAGGCCGGGGACCAGCGGGGTGTGTATGGCGACGGGGGACTTCCATCCGCACTTCTTCGCGATGTCGCGGGCGAGCATGTGCGCGCGCCTCTGATCCAATCCGCCGTATCCGATGTCGATGTCCATCTTGAACATGTCAGCGGGCTGCATCAGTGGATACAGCATCATGGAGGTCTTGATCTCGTCGTTCTCGGCCTTCCTCCCCATTATGGTCATGGCGCGCTTCACCCTGGCGACGGAGGTCTCGCTCCCGATCTTGATCACAGTGGCCCAGTAGTCCTGGTCGAGTATCTCCGAGGCCATCACGAACTTGACCTTGTCCCTTGGGACGCCTAGGGATTCGAAGCTGTCCTTCATGTATTCGGCGCACAGCCTTATGTTGTCGAGGGATCCGCCGAGCTTCCCGTTTATCTGGGCGTGCCAGTCGGCGAAGAATATGATGACCTCGAGCCCGGCATCGATATAGTCCCTGATCTTGTTGGCGACCAGCATCCACCCGAAATGGCAGAGGCCGGACGGCTCGAATCCGATGTAGAGCCTGGGGTGCTCCTTCTCCGACAGCAGCGTCTTCAGCGACGCCTCGTCGACCACCTCGAGCGTGTTCCTCGTGATGAGTTCGTATCTCTGTTCGACGTCCATGCTCCCGCCCATACGTATACAATATAAAAACTGCCCGAATCATTGACGATTGGGCAAGATTATTATCGCACTCAGAGAATACAGTAGGCGATGGCAGCCAGCAAGACGCTTGAACAGATCGACTACAGCATGGAGCAGCTCCACCGCATGCTCAAGGCCGTCCGCATCATCGAAGCCAACCAGCCGATCGGGATAATAAAGCTGTCAGAGATGATGGGCATACCCCGCCATCGCGTCCGCTACATCCTGCGCCTTCTGGAAAACGACGGGGTCGTGGAGCCTTCCGCCAGCGGATGCGTCCTGAAGCCGTGCTACACCGAATACATCTCGGAGCAGATATCCGGCCTGGAGGCCCTCAAAAGCAGGATCGACGACATAGAGTCCGACGTCTCCTGAGGCCGGCGCCGGGACGGAAAGCAAGTTATTTTATAGAATCCGCCGATACACGTCTGTCTGGCTTGGCCGGGGCGCTTGGCGTGCCCTAAACCCGAAATCGTCAATATGCGGGGGCGACGGCAGGGGACGGCCCCGCTGAACTACCAAGCCCATCGAGTGACAATGATATCTTGTCCTGTAGAGTCGGAGTTAACGTGGAAGACGGCCGGAGGGTCGTTGTTCGCGTCTCATCGGGGGAACCGGGTCAGGTCCTGACGGGAGCAGCCTTACTTCGAGCTACCGACGTTTACGGGAAAGCAGGGTTGAGAAGCGGAATGGCAAACTTGGTTTGGGAGGAGAGGTCAACCTCTGTGGCCAGGCGCTTGTTTTCAATCAGCGCCTGAGTCTTTCCAAAGCATAGGCCGCTGCGTCGACGCCGTTCTTCGCCGCCTCGGAGTACCAATGGGCGGCGTCGTCAGCGCCGGCGCCTTCGACATCGCCGCTCTCGCACAGGGAGGCGTACTCGTACTGGGCCTGCGGATGGCCTTTCTCCGCGGCCTTCAGAAAGCAATCGGCGGCCTTGGACAGGGACTGCGGGACGCCGTGGCCGTTCTCGTAGAGCAGCCCCAGGGAGTACAAGGCGCCTACGTGGCCGCTAGCCGCCGCGAGGGAATACCATTTGTAGGCCTGCTCGTAGGACCTTCCCGTCACGGGAAACATGTGGTGGCAGCGCCCGGCCAGGTACTGGGACTCCGGATCCCCGTCCTCGGCGGCCGGAACCAGCATGGCGAGCGCCTTGTCGCATGACTCCTGGTCGTCGCACATGAGGGCCTCGGGACCCTTCCCCGGAGCCTCCTTGGCCTTTCCCCTGCCGAACAGCCTCATCTTATCGCCTCCTGGGGGAGCACCCGGTGATGATGTCCGTCGAGAAGTCGAATACCGTGGCGGTGTCGATCCCGTCGGTGATGCGGAGCCTGCGAGTCCCGTCAACCTTGCCCACGACCGCGCCCTCGCATCCGACCTCCGAGAACAAGGATATGACCTCGTCCGAGCACTCCGGAGGACAGGAGAAGACGAACCCGCATCCCTGGTAGGTCAGGGCCCACCTTATCGGGTCCACGCCGTCCGGGATGGGTATCCTCCGGACGTCCACCAGCGCGCCCTTGCCAGACGACTCCAGCATCATCCCCAGGGTTCCGATGTGGCCGGGGTTGCTCATGTCCTTGCAGGCATGCGCCAGATGCCTCTCCCCGACGGCGGCGGCCGCCTCCATCTGCGCCCTGACCATCTCGTCGGAGCGTCCGACGGTGGTTATGTACGCATACGGGAGGTTGTCCTGGTAGTATCCCTCGGTATCGATGACGAAGACGACGTCGTCGCCTTCCCGGGCAGTGCTGCTGAGCAGGACGGCGTCCTTGGCCACCCTGCCCACGATCGATATGTCGATGGCGTCGTAGTCGCAGTCGGGATGGGTATGCCCGCCCACGATGGGGACGCCGAACTTCCGAACGCCCTCCTGCATCCCGCGGATGATCTCCCCCGGCTCGCCGCGGCCCCCCATGGACATGACGTCTACCATTCCCAGGGGACGCCCGCCCATCGCCGCGATGTCGTTAACGTTGACAAGCACGGCGAAGTATCCGGCCATGTACGGGTCGGCGACCATGAGCGACTCCATTATGCCGTCGGCGGCGAACAGGATGAACTGGTCGCCCACGTCAAGCGCGGCGGCGTCCTCGCCCTCGGCGGCATGGACCTGGGGGAACCCGGACGTCGGGAAAAGGTCGACGACCTCGTGTATCTTGTTCTTCCTGGTCACTCCAGGAAACGAGCGGATAGCCTCTGCCATTTCAACTACAGGCATCATATCACCGGAAAATTGGGAAAATCAACGCCAGAGCCCCCCTCTACGCAGGAACAGTATGACCACGGAGCACACGACGAGGATGACGCATATGATCACAATCCACATGTACTCGTAGTTCTGCATGGGAAGGGCGATGTTCATCCCATAGAAACTGGCCATCATCGTAGGGATGGACAGGACCAGGGTGATGACCGTCAGGAACCTCATGACGGTGGAGAGGGAGTTGTTGATGTCCGACTCCACAAGCTGCCTCGTACCCTTGATGATCTGGCTGTAGGTGTCGGTCATCTCAAGCGCCTGATTGGTCTCGATGATGACGTCGTCGAGGAGCTCCTTGTCGTCCTCGGAGGAGACGAAGCGGGACTGCTTGCTCATCCTCCCTATGACGGAGGAGTTGACGGACAAGGATGTCTTGAAGTAGACCAGGTTGGACTCCAGCTCATGGAGCTCGAACAGGTCGTCCCTGCGGGTGGCCTTGCGGATCGACTCCTCTATCACCATCCTCTTGACCTCGATGTACTTCAGGTCGGCCTGGTAGTTGACGGCGACCCTGAAAAGAATCTGCAGGACGAAGCGGGCCCTGTTGCAGAGGTTGACCGTGTTTATGTTCTTGACCTTCCCGGAGATCATGGTGTTAAGCGCGAAAAGCTCGACCAAGGAGACGGTCACTATTGCGGAATCCGTCACGGTTATCGACAGGGGATAGGTGGTGAACTCCTCCCTCCCGTTCCTCCACTCCCTGGTAGGGGCGTCGACGAGGATGAGGGTGTATTCCGGGTTCACCTCGGTCCTGGACCCCTCCTCGTCGTCCAGCGCGGCGGTGAGGGCCTCGCGGTCTATCCCGAGCGTGCGCTGGACCAGGTCTATCTCCTCGCCGGTCGGGCTGATCATGTTGATCCATACGTCGGGGCCTATCGTGTCGGTCTTCACCGGATGCCCGTCCTCCATCGTGTAGATCTCAATCATTTCTCGCCTCCTTCAGATTATCAGCGCCACTATCAGCATCACGAACATCAGCAGCACCACGTTGGAAATCGCCGACGATATCCTGCCTCCGAGCTCCTGACGCTTCTCCGGATCCCCGCCCTTGGTCTTCTCGAGCACCCAGTCAACCCAGCCGGCGAATAATAAACCTCCGTCGAAAGGATAGGCAGGAAGGGCGTTGGAGATCGCCAGCAATATGTCGAGCCAGAATATCCAATAAAGAAGGGACAGCAGGACCCAGGTCAGATCGCCGAGCGGGGCGTCGTACCACCATTTCACATTGTCCGGGACCGGGGACATCCCGTTGAACGGTCCGGACAGGTAGGAGAAGAAGGATTGGACGTAGGACATCGGGGATCCGTCCGCGGCCGCGAACGGGGACGAGGCGGTGCTCATCAGCGCCTCGGGAGTGGTCATCGTGAACCCTCCGGTGGTCACCACGAGTCCCAGGAAGCCCTTCCCGTTCTGAGAGGCGAGAATCGTCTCCTCGTGATATACGGGCGTCCTGTCCTCCCCGACCTTGACCGTGGAAAGTATGATGGCGTCCCCGGGGGACGTGCCGGACATGTAACTCATGAAGTCGTACACGGAGCCGATGAGGGTCTCCTCGCCGCCCATCGTGATCGAATAGATGAACTCCCCGTAGACGGCACCTGAGGACTCCGCAGGGCTCCCCTTGACCACGCTCTTGATGAATGGCCCCATCTGGACCGGCTCCGAGACCAGGGTCGATCCCTTGTACTCGTATTCCAGGACGTAGAGCAAGGTGGGGTCGAATCCCGCGCCTGAATCAGCGAAGACCATGGATGCGCTGTTGCCCCACATCGCGGCGCGCACCTGTCTGTAATCCTGCGACCCCTCCACGGCGGCGCCGGTGATGAGGGCCGCTATGGGGACCCCGGATGCGAGGGCGGGGGAGTCGTCGTCGATGCTGTAGACGCCGGGGCTGTCGCCGTACGGTGACGATATGTTGGCGCACGAGAACGACAGCAGCAGTATCGCGATCACGGAGAATATCGTGTTGGTGGTGATCCCGGCTGCGTAGACGTCGACCCTCGGCCTGCGGGGGGCGGCCTGGAGCTGCGCCTCGTTGGGCTCCACGAACGCTCCGAGGGGGACCACCCCGTATAGGAGGCCGGTGGAGTCCACGTCGATCTCGTTGGCCCTCGACTGAATCCCGTGCGCCATCTCGTGGACGACCATGGCGAACACGAGGGCCACTATACCGTAACTCAAGGGAAGGATGGGGTTGAATCCGGGAATGGCCAGGGCGTACTCGATGCCCATGGACCTGTTCCCTATCGTGGCCGGCAGGTTGATGAGGGCCACGATGACCATGTACATCATCAGGAACAGGAGGACGGCCGAGGTGACCTTCGAGAAGAATCCGAACGCCCTCCAGAACCTCTGAAAGCGCCCGAGGCGGCCCATGAGCCTGATCCCCAGATGCGTCTTTATCATGAGCGCGGGCCCGTACTTCACCAGATGGAGCCTCTCCGCCGCCTCCGGATTCCTCCAGACCCAGATGTAGACGGGCACGTAAATGGCCAGCAATATCAGAAGGACCAGATAGGCCGTGCTCATCGACCGCGGTTATGCCATCATCGTATAAAGGCATGACATCGGCGGACCAGCTCCACCCCCGGGGGATTCATGCCCTCGATTATCTCCTTCGCCCAGCGGAGCTTGCGGGCCTTGACGGCGACGTCCGAGCCCGGCTTGGGATAAGGAGTGGAATAGTCGAAGCCCGGCAGGAGTATCCGGCGGCATCCGAAATGCCTGACGAAGCATACGGCGCGGTCTCCGTCCGTGAACCCCCCGAAATCGTACACTATGTCGCGGGGGACGGATTGCGTGGTGAGCGCCACCGGGCCCTTGAACAGCCCCGCATATGAGCGCACCAGGTCGGCGTTGTCCCCGTGCGCGTGGATGAGCGTCAACGCGCCTCCGCGGCTGGCCTCGAGCTGGGCGTCGATGTCCCCGTCGAGATCCGTAACGACGACGTCTGGGAAGACCCCAATACGCAGAAGGCGCGATACCGAAGAGCCCGACGCCACCTTAGTGCCTTCGACTCCCAGCCTCCTGACGTCGTCCTCCAGGGATGCGGCGTTTCCGAAGACAGTGCACACGGGCCCGACCCTGGAGCCGGCCTCATCGTCGGACACGAGGTCGCTGCCGAGGGTGGCCGAGATGAGCACCCTGACGCAGTACTCGTCGTCCTCGCGGGAATAGCCCATGTCCGACAGTATCCTCTCGTAGACGGGCTCCCACTCGGAGAACAGCATCGGAGGCCTCCTCCTCATCCTCAGGCTTGCGCCTTCTGCGGAAGACCTTCCTCCCCTCCATCTTGCCCTTGAAGTAGTTGACGGTTATGGACAGGGCCACCCCTGCGAAGATCTCCGAAAGGCCGAGCGTCATGGAGCTGCCGTACCCCAGGTACACCTGAACGACGTCCAGGATCCCGGTGAACACCATCGCGTAGGCGACCATGTTTATGCTGGTCACCATGGTGCTGGTCCTGAATATCTTGTCCGTCTGGTACTCCGATATCATCAGCCCGGTGACGTACACCATCAATGCTATGGCGGCGGGCCAGACCATGGACTCTATGAAATAAAGGATGCGGGAGAACTCATGGGCGAAGTAGAGCTCGGTGACCTCCAGATAGGCCCAGACGGCCGAGATGAGCACCAACGCCAAGGATATCGTGAGGAAGATGAGCTTGGTGGAGTTGGTGAGGACGTTGTCATACAGGTACCCCTTGAGCCTGGACGCCTTGCTGCCCACGCTGTAGCCGTACAGGATGAGGGCGAGCCCGGCGAAGAATATGCAGAGGCTGCTGGACATGTTGATGAGGACATTGGAATCCCCGTCCCTGAGGTACAGCAGCAGGTTCGGCATTATGAAGAACAGCGACAGCACGAGGATCAGGAAGCCCAGCGGGGCGACGAACCTCTTCCTCTTGTCGGGGTCGGACAGCATCCTGTTCATGATGTAGAACGAGCCCTCGATTCCCGGGACCTGCTTGACGTAGACCTTGACCACGGAGTCGACGTCGGCGCGCGACGATATGATCGGATAGATGAACTCGTCCTCGGCGCCGTCCCCCACGAGTATGACGCCGTCCGGCTTGACCTTGGAGAGGACCGTCTCGAACTCCTGGACGAGGTCCAGGTCGGACTTGTGGCCGACCTTGTCGTTCCCGCATATCAGGGCCACCTCGGCGTCTCCGCCGTCGGCGCGGATGTCCATGCAGGTCTTGATCGCCGCGTAAAGGGCGTTTGTGTCGGAATCCTCCGGGTCGGCCATCCCCAACGCGGCGGCCGCCTCCTTGCACCCCTTGACCCCTATGACGGGGGTGGAGACCCCTCCCTTCTTGCCGAAATCGTCATCCCTGTCCACGGCCAGAACGAGAGTCCTCCTCATGAGCCGCTGATTGTCTTACATCTTATTATCACTAACGACTAGTCGCATTGCGGCGAACAATAAGCATAAGAACACGACGCTTCAATACCCGCCGCATGCGGATGAGGTGGCACGGGCACTCCTGCTTCGAATTCGAGGATTCGTCGCTCAAGGTCGTCGTCGACCCACATGACGGGCGTTCCCTGGGGATCAGGCCTCCCGCAGCCTCCGCGGACGTCGTCCTGATGACCCATGACCACTACGACCACCGTGCCGCCAGGGTCATATCCGGCAACCATGAGGACGTCATGGCCAGATGCGGGGATTTCGAAGTCAAAGGCCTGGCGGTGAAAGGGTTCCGCACCTTCCACGACGGCTCCCAGGGCTCCGAGAGGGGGCTTAACACCATGTACAGGTTCGTGATGGACGGGATAAGCGTCTGCCACTGCGGGGACCTCGGCTGCATCCCGGACCCGGACGTCATCTCCGAGATCAAAGGCGTTGACATACTTCTGGTCCCCACCGGCGAGACGTACACGATGGAGATTCCGGAAGTCAGGAGGTTCATAGAGCTCGTCAACCCGAACATCATCGTCCCCATGCATTACAGGGTGGGCGGGCTGTCCCTTCCGATCAGCAGCATAGACAGGTTCCTGGAGATAATCCCCAAGGAGTACGTCGACTACATAGGTAACGAGATCGACGTCACCCCGGACGATCTCACGGAAATCAAGGAATGCTGGGTCTTCGAGCGCCGACGGCATCGATCCGCCGGCGAATGGTTTGTAAAACGCTCAGAAGAGGACCAGCCCGTCCTCTATCTTTCCGAGCTCGATGGGGGTGGTGGAATCGCCTACTAGGGCACCCTTGGAATTGGCCAGGACGCCGGCGCCGACCGCGCGGGACCCGTGGTTGACGGTGGTCTTGCGGACCTCGACCTTCAGGACGTCTTCGATGACGGCCGCCTCCTCCTCCGTGACGTCGGGATGGCAGATGCAGCCCTTTCCGGTGGCCCTGCAGAGGGAGCCGACGGTGGTGCACCCGGCAATGGTGGACTTGACGCAAGGCACGCCCAGGAAGTCCTCTATCGCCTTCACGGTGGCGTCGGAGAACTCGGGATTGACGATCGCCCCGCGGTCGTTGGCCAGGATGTTGTTTCCGGCCGCGTTCGCGGGATCGTCGAGCCTCATGCACCTGATGCGGGACGACAGCGTCCCCATCTCGCCGTCCTCGATGAGGCCGGTGACGACGGCGCCGTTGGAGTTCATGGCGACCAGCGAGCCGATCACGTAGGACCCGGACACTATCGCCGGGACCGCAGTGACGCCGAGGGCCTCCTCCACGTCCTTGACGAACTCGGAGGAGGCGTTGGCCGCCACGAATGCCAGGCTCTCGTTCGCCACCGCGTACACGCCGATATTCGGGTTTCCACCGTAACGGGAGAGCCTCATCATGGCAATCACTCCGCCAGGGAGACTTCCACGAGGCCGTCGTCGAACTTGACGGCCTTCACGGTGATCTTGTTGGGAGGGTTGCGGATTCCGTTCTCCCAAAGCTTCTCGTTGACGCTGGCGTCGATCCAGATCTTCTCGACGTCGGCCTTCATGTGCCTGGCGGCGAAGATCCTGACTTCTTTCACTGCACGGTTGGTCCTGCGGGTGCGGGGGGCCATCTTGGCCTTCCTCAGGGGGATGACCATGATCTTCTCAATCTCGTCTGCCATCTGGATCACTCCTTAAGTTTGCTCATGCGCCACGACCTTCTCTTGGGGTGGCGGAGGAACTGCCTGTTGGTCCTCATCATGACCCATGCGGGAACACGGCGGTTCTGCTTGATCTTCTTGTTAAGCCTGGTCTTCATTGCGGGGGGCTTCGTGCTTGACATAATTATCTCCTCTCTATGGTGATCTCCCTCTTCTGAGGTATGATCTGAGCTAGGATGTTCTTCAACATGGAATCGTCTATGACTCCCCTGAGTCTTCCGCTCTGCGCGAGTTGGATCAACTGGACCTCGACGGACTCCGCCAGCTGAGGGTTGGCGAGCCTGATGTTGGCCAGTCTGTCCCTGGCTTCGGGAGTGAGGATCTGCCTCATGGCAGCCTGCCTCTGCGATTCGACCTGTCTGGCCTGCTCCTCCTGGGCGGCCTGGTTCTGGGCCTGCTGCTGCAGTTCCATCATCCTTCTCTGTCTAATCGCTGCCAATTCAGGGTCTTCCATGCCGATACCTCCCTCAGGCCTTCATCTCGTCGTAGACCTCTTTCGCGGTGTTGTCGAGAAGCGACTGTCCCGCGGGGCTTATGGCGCGTCCCTGCTTGTCCTTGGACACAAGGTAGCCGGCGGCCTCGAGCTGCATCATGCACTTCCTGGCGATGTTGCGGCTTCCCTTGACCGCCCTGTTGGGCATGGATCCCTTGTCGGCGTATCCGCCGTACTCGGCGGCGAGCCTGGAGGATCCCATAGGTCCTTTCACATACAGTTTCCTCATGATGGAGGCGGCCCTGGTGTACCACCAGTCGTCTTGGGACGGGGCCCTCTCAGTGTGCCTGCCGGTCTTCGCGAACTCTGCCCACTCGGGGGGAACGATGTTGGGGTTCTCCTTGAGCTTCTGGGCCGTCTTGAGTATGAGCTGCTCCGCAGGAACGTCGTAGACGGTTACCATTGTAATACCTCGCATTGCCTCTGAAAGGCAATAACGAAACCTCGGTAGTACCAACTCGTATATAAGCAATGCTATAAAATAGCTGTATAAAGAACCTCGGACCCCGCACGTTCGGCACCAGCCCCCGTACGGCCTGGGGATGCAACATCCCCCACGGCAACGATCGCGCTGCGACCGCTGACACCCGTGGCTGAGGGGAGGGCGCGCCGATATTTAACCATTCCTAGGGCGCGACCCCCATGTCGATGGCCTCGCCTATCGGTGATGTCCTCTATCTTGTCCTCCAATTCCAAGGAGAGGGCCTCGAGCTTCTCCTTGTATTCGTCGGTGGCGTCCCACAATCCGCGCGATATGGCTTCCTCCAGACGGTTGATGATGCTCATCATCGCATACGGGTTGCAGTCCATCATCCACTCCTTCGTGTCCTTGTCGAGGAGGAACTTGTCGGCCAGGCCCTCGTACATCCAGTCCTCGCCGACGTCCGACGTCGCGTCCCAGGCCATGGTGTACTCCGTGATGCTGGCCATGTCTCCCGCACCGCGATAGCCGTGCTCCTTCAGGCCGTTGATGAACTTGGGGTTCAGGACCTTGCTGCGGAACACGTAGCGCAGCTCCTGCTTCGTGCTGCGGAGCCTGGACTTCTTGGGATCGGAGTCGTCCCCCATGTACGTCGAGAACGTGTCCTTGTGCTTGCCGTAGGCCCTGACGAACGCGTTCATTCCGCCTAGGTACTCGTAGACGTCGTCGCAGTCCAGGAGGTCTATCTCCCTGTCCGGCATGTTCTTGACGGTCACCTCGACGCTGCTGAAGCGCCTTACGAACTCATCCCTCATCTTCTCCCCGAAGCGGCCGCGGGAGTATCCGTTGCTGCACCAGTCCAGATAGACGTCGGCCAGGTCCTGCACCGTGTTCCAGGAGCTGGCGCCGACGGCGTGGTTCACGCCCGTTCCGTATCCTCCTGGCGGAGCCCCGAATATCCTGACGGCGGCGCGTCTGCGAGCTTCGTCTGAGGCTAGGCCGGAGGCCATCCCTTCCACGACGTCGCGCCTCAGGTTGGCGGCCAAGGCGTTGTCGTCGTCGCTCTCGTCCAGAGAGGCGACCAGATTGACCGCCTGGTCTATCAGGTCTATCAGGTTGGGGAAGGTGTCTCTGAACAACCCCGTGATGTTGACCGTGACGTCCACCCTGGGCCTTCCCAGCTCCGACAGCGGAACCGCCTCGAGGTCGATGACCTGACCGCCGGTGCGCGCCCATACCGGTCTGACGCCGAGAAGCCAGAATATGTACGCGACGTCGTCCCCGTACGTCTTCATCGTGTCGGTGGCCCAGATCACGAATCCGATCTCCCTGGGATAGGCGCCGTTCTCCTCCACGTACCTCTGGACCATCTGGTCCGCCATCCTCTTCCCTATCTCCCATGCCGTATGGGTCGGGATGGAGTCTGGATCCAGCGAGAAGAAGTTCCTTCCCATCGGCAGTATGGAGGCGCCTCCGCGCGTAGGGGCACCGGACGGCCCGGGAACCACGTGCTCCCCCTTCAGGCCGTCCGACATGTGGCCGATCTCGTCCTCCATGCGCCTGATGTTCGGGACCAGGACGTCGCAGACGTATTCCAGCGTCCTTTTCAGGTCGTCGGACGCATCGTGCCCGATGTGCGCCATGGTGCGCTCGAAGTCGTACCCGTCCTCCCTCATCCAAGTGAGGAGGTCCATCAGCTCCCCGTCCACGCGGGCTACCGCCTCTGAGTTGACCTCCCCGTTCGGACGCATCTCCGCAGGGGACTCCAGGGCCTCCTGGATGTCGAAGCCCTGGTAGGCCGCATAGGCGTCGCGGAGCGATTTCACGTCTCCGTTGTCCAGACGCGTTATGGAGTACACCATCTCGTCGAAATGCCCCTCCCTCGGGACTCTGCCGAGGATGTGCATGTCGGACCTGACGAGGGCGTCCTTGACCTCCTCTATGTACTCGTGCAAAGGAACGAGGTAATCCTCGAATCCGTCCGGCCCCGGATCATTCTCGTCCGTAATCTCCAGATCCTTCAGCAGATTGTTCCTCTTGGCGGCCTCGTAGATGTCGGACACCGCCTGCCTCCGCCTTTCCGGGGAGACGTCGCGCCCGAGCTTGAGGAGGTCCTGGAGGAGGACGTTGACCTCGTCCAGCTCCTGATAGGAGTCGGCGCGGGCCATGGTCGGAGGCATGTGGCCGATGAGGACGGACTCTATCCTGCGCTTGCACTGTATCCCTTCCCCGGGATCGTCTATCACATACGGGTAGATGTTCGGAATCCCGTCCAGCACCACGTCCGGGTCGCATTTCCCGGACATCCCGACGTTCTTGCCGGGAAGCCATTCGATGGTGCCGTGGGTGCCCATGTGGAAGATCATGTCGGCTCCGAAGGACTCCTTGAGCCACTTGTAGTAAGCCAGATATTGATGCTGCGCGAACATCACGGGGTCGTGTATGTTCTGCTCCATCTTATCCGCCCATCCCCTAAGCGGCTGATACCCGATGAACACGTTGCCCTTGATGATTCCGGGGACGATGACGTCGCCCTTGTCGACGCATATGGTTCCCGGAGGCTCTCCCCAGTCCTTCCTCATCTGCTCCTGGTCCCAGGCAGGGATGCGTATGAACTGGCCCCTGTACCTCTTCCCGGGGACCAGGTCCGCCGCCTTGTCGCGTATGACGGAGGAGGACAGCCCGTCCAGATTGTTGGTGACGCCGTCGAGGATCTCCTCTATCAGCGCCCTGCCGTCGGCCGGAACGCCGTCGACTACGTATCCCTCGGAGCTCAGCCTCTTCAGGATGTCGGCCACGCTCTCCGGGGTGTCCAGGCCTGCGGCGCCCCCTATGCAGCCGGAATCCGGGCGGGACTGCCACATCAGTATGGCGACCTTCTTCTCGGAAGCCGGCTTCGATCCCAGGCGCCCCCAGGCCTTCGCCATCCCCGCCATGCGCTCCAGACGCTCCTGGATCGGGATATAGCGGCTGGTCCCCTCGATCCTAGCCTTGCAGGCTATCGGGACGCCTATTATGCATCCCTCCAGCTCGGGATAGATGACGTTCATCTGCATGTCCCTCTTGGCGAGGCCCACCTTGTCGTCTTCGAAATCGTGGTACTTCCCGTACACCCCGAGGCCAAACAGGACGGGGACGTTCAGGTTGTTCCTGTAGAAGTTCCATTCATCGAGACATCTGTCATGGTCCGGATCGTCCAGAGTCAGGCGGGAGGTAGAGATTATGGCGGATACGAGCGGCTTCCCGTCCTTGGTGAAATGCCTCTTGAGGACGCCGGCCACCCCTCCCTCCATCTCCTTGGAGAATCCGGACAGGAACAGCGGGATGGCGTTCATGCCCTGCCTCTCCACCTCCTCCACGAGGGCGTCCACGTGCTCCAGCATTCCGTAGACCCAGCTGCTGGCCGAGAACACGACCCCGATGGTGAACTTCCCGGGGTCCAGCGTGGAAAGGTAGTCGTCCAGAGATATGTCGGACGGCATGCCCTTGTGGTAGATTCCGAACAGGCGATGGGCGATGGGGGGATCGGGGCGCTTCTGGATGAATCCCAGCTTGTGCATGCCCCATTGGATTATCCCCTTGTCGTTCTCGGGGCATCTGTCCCTGACGTACGAGAACAGCTCGCGGTATTCAGACTCGTCTCCGCGGAAGAGGTCGCGGAGCATGACGTTGACCTCCGGATTCCCGGAGTAGACGGCCGGGAATCCTCTGATGTCCTTCAGGACCGCCTCGTATCTCTCCCATTTCCTGAAGCGGTTGATGTCCCCCATGCAGCGAACATAGACGAAGTCGGCCCGCTTGGAACGTTCCACGAGCTCATGGAACACCAGCGGGTCATCGTCGGCGTCCTCCCCGTAGATGCCGTAGAAATCGACCTCCAGGCCGAACTCCTCGCCCAGGCCCTCGGCCACCCTCTTGATCTGATCCGGCTCGTTCTCTGTGATGGAGACGTACACCATCCTGAATCTTGGCATAATAATCCAATGATTCCATGACCATGTATTGAATCTTTTTTCCTGTCGGTCGGAATACGTCTGCGACCCGAGCCTGTCGCAGCGACGTCTTCGGACAAATCAATAAACATGGTCCGCCATGACCAGGGCATGTCAGATGATCGCAATTTCTGCGAGGAGTGCGGGGCCAGAGTGTCGCCCGGCACCCAGTTCTGTCCGTATTGCGGAGCTGACTTGGTCGGAGGCTCGACTCGCAAAGCCGACGGGTCCGGCTCTGGAAGTCTGGACACCGTGCGCGTCTTCGTGCTCCTGTACGGGGTGGTAGCTACAGGATTCGGGCTCATAGCCGTCATCACCGGCCTTGCCATAACCGAACAAGTGATCCAGACCCTCGTCGACCAGATGAAGGACATCAACCCGGACTATGCATCGACCCTGGAGAACCTCGACGTCAACGCCCTCAAGGCTTCCCTTTACCTGGAGGGAGGCGCGATACTCGCCAGCGGAGTCTGCGCCCTGCTGTCCTCGATGCTCGTCAAGAGGCTGACCAACCACCCCATGGCCACCGTCCTCTGCGCCGTGGCGTCCATCTTGTCCGTGGGGCTGTTCCCCCTGTGCGTCGTGACGATACCCGTCGGGCTCTACATGACCTACCGCATCTACAAGGCGAAAAGCATTTTCAGCCGAGGACGGAGGGGGCGATCCCCCGTCCTCCGACATCGTTATTATCAACTCCCGTCTAATGTCGGACGTGAAGTCCGTCGTTGCCGTCAGCGGGGCGTCCGGCTCCGTGTATGCCGTCCGCCTTCTGGAATCCCTTCCTGGCGAGAAGGCCCTCGTGATGTCTGACACCGCCAGATCCATTCTAGAAGCGGAGACGGGGCTGTCCCCTTCCGTTCTGGAGAATATGGCGGATGCCACGTATTCCGACGACGACATGTACGCTCCAATGGCTTCAGGCAGCCATCGCTACGACGTCATGTTCATAGCCCCCTGCAGCGAGTCCACCGTCGCCAAGATAGCGAACGGGATCGCCGACACCCTGATCACCAGGGCGGCGTCGGTTTGCATCAAAGAAGGCAGGAGGCTGATACTTCTTGTCAGGGAGTCCCCCAAGAGCGCCATCATGCTAGAGAACGAGCTGAAGCTGGCCCGCCTGGGCGTCGTGATAATGGATGCCAACCCCGGGTTCTACCCCAGGCCGAAGACGGTGGAGGACGTCGTCGACATCGTGGTCGGAAGATGCCTCGACCAGGCCGGCGTTGATCACTCCCTGTACCGCAGATGGGAATGAGGAAAGGCGGGCGGGGCTCGCCCGCATGGGTTTCATTCAAGAAGGATGGCAGGCCTTCCTGGAGACGCGGCCTTGGACTTCCCCTGTGGGTCGTAGAGGCCGTCGTCGTCCGCCCCGTAGACCTCCACGGGCAGACCGGTCTCCTCCGACAGGAACGCCTTGGCCGATGACAGGAGGGCGCGCTCGTCAGTCTCGAACACCGGCCTTCTGGATCCCGGGGAGGACCTCGAGAACTCCACGGCCGTCTTCTTCGCGAACTCCGTCGCCGCCTTGCCGTTCCTCTTGATGGATTCATCCGACATGCACCACTTCGTGAGAGCGGGGACGCTGAGGCTCCCGTCGGACGCCATCGAGGCGGCCTGGGCCATGACGTTCCTCTTCCATCCCGCGGAGGTGTACAGGATTATCCTGGACGGCTCTATCTTGGCTATCTTCCTGACCTCTCCGATGTCCGACATGACCTCGCGGATCAGGTCCTCGCCGTACTCGGCCTCTGCGGAGATGCCTGAGGGCTCCGGAAGCTGCGACGCAGAGGCCAGGCCTTCGAAGCCGCAGGACTCCCACATCTCCTCCGCTATATGGGGGGTGACGGGCGTCATCGCCTGTATCCAGATCCTGAGAGCCTTCCTGAGCGCGTCTCCTCCGGCCCCTCCGCGCCTGACGTACCATCTGACGTCATTGAGCATGTCGAAGTATACGATGGTGCACGCCTGCCTCAGGTCGTAAGACTGCATCGCCTCGCGTATCCTCGACACATGGGTCCCGAACCTGGACTCCAACCATCTGTCGATTCCGGCGGGCGCCGCATCGGACTTGTAGGAGGCCAGCTCCTGCACGTATGACACGATCCTGTCCAGCCTCTGACGATAGGTCATGACGGCATCCTCGCTCCACTCGACGTCCACGAACATGGACGCCACATGCGCGTAGTACAGCCTCATGGCGTCCACGCCGAACTTCGCCGCCGCTCCGGGGATGGGCTGGGCCCCGCCTTTGGACTTGGATATCTTGTCGGAGTTCTTCCCTGTGACGTACCAGTTCACGACGATTCCCCTGGGCCACATCTCCTTGGGAAGCACCCCGACGTGGTTGAACAGGAACGCGGGGAAGTGGACGGTCATGTGCTCCTTGCCTCCGAGGTTGATGTCCAGCGGATACCAGTAGAGGACGTCCGCGCGAATCTCGGACAGAAGCCTGGCAGATATCCCGGTGGATGCGGAGACCTCCGCGGCGTCGCCTTTGCCGAGTATGACGAAGTCGAAGAACGCCTCGGTCATCTGCTCCGGCCTTATCCTGCCGTCGTTGGCGTAGAGGGATATCAGATAGTATACCGGGTAGAGGGTGGAGTCGGAGATGGCCTCGATGATCCACTTGTCGTCGAAGGGGAACCTGGTTCCGAGCCAGTTGCCCTGTCTGGCGCACGCCCTCTCCCTGAACCACCTCAGCACCCCGTGGACGTTGTCGGCGTACTCCTGCGGATGTATGTCCATGCCCTTGCAGTGCTCCGACGTCTTCTCCGTGAGGGCCTCGTTGGCGTAGTCGATGAACCACTGGTCGTCCAGCCTCTTGATGTGCACCCTGGCGCCGCACCGGCAGACGACCTCCTCGGTGAGGTCGAAGAACGCCTCGGCCTCCCCGGAGTCCATCATGGCCTGGCGCATCTTGTCCTTGGCCTCCTCGACGCGCATTCCGGCGAACGGCCCGCAGGAGGGCTTCATGCGGCCCATGTGGTATCCGTCCTTGTAGACCTGCTTCTTGGCCTCGACGAGCCTGGGGTCTCCCGGGCGCTCGATCCCCATGCGGTCTATGACGTCCTTGGCGGGGAAGTCGCCGTATCCCTTCATCTCGATGATGGAGACCGGGACGACGGAGTCTATCAGCTCCTTCGAGAGGCCGAACTCGGCCAAGACGGAAGAGTCGTTCTTGAGAGCCTCCAGGGATATCCAGTCGTCCGGCGCATCGGAAGGCACCGAGGTGACGAGGCCGGTACCGACGTCGGGATCGCAGAACGATGCGGGAAGCACGGGGATCTCCTTGTGGATCATCGGGGCCTCGCACTTCCATCCAATCATCTCCCTGCCGGAGACGGAACCGACGTCCTCGACGCCGTCCATCTGCAGGACGAGCTTCTCGGCGGCCTGCGGGGAGACTATCCAGGTCTCGCCGCCCTTCCTGACCCTCCTGTACTCCACTTCAGGATTCACCCAGAAGCAGACCTGGCCGTAGACGGTCTCCGGCCTGAGGGTGGCCGCGACGAGGAACTCGTCCCCGTGCCTGAACTTGAGAAGGGTGTACTCTTGGGTCTCGGCCTTTCCGCCCTTGGACAGGTCGGTCTCCGAGGGATCGACGGCGACGGGGCCGCAATTGGGACAGACGGACGCATAATAGGGCTTCTGGACGAGCAGCCCGGCGTCCATGAGCTTCCTGAACTGCCACTGTATGAATCTACCGTAATCTGGATACAGGGTGCATGTGAATCTGCGCCAGTCGGACAGGAACCCGAACCTTTTCCAGTACTCGTTCACATATACCTTGTTGAAGAACTCTATGACGGACATCGGGTCGCCGAGCTCCTCGAGCTTCTCCTCGGGACAGCCGTTCCTTAATAGATAATCAATAGTCTTCTCGTCGCGGGCAGATATCCTCTTGGCGAGGCTTATCCCCCCGTTGCCGGTGGCGTGGGTGCCTACGGGGAAGAGGACGTTGTAGCCCGTCATACGTTTGTACCTTCCGATGGCGTCGACATACGAATATCCCCTCAGGTGTCCGACATGAAGGTAACCGGTGACGCCGGGGTACGCGAAGAGCAACATGAACTTCGGTTTGCTCTCATCGCGCTCGGATTTGTCCAAATTCGCATCAATCCAACGCTTCTGCCATTTTTTCTCGATGTTTTCGTAGTCAATCGTCATGTTCGGCTTCCTTTGCCTCCGTGGAAGGGGAAAACCTTATTATACTCTCCGCCTACTTGTTAAATTTATAACAAAAAAACGAAAAATCGTAGGTTTCTACGATAGTAGTGTCCTACTGCGTCGGACAAGAGTCATACGACTCGTAAGGCAAATTTAAATATGGTCATAGCGTATGTCACCCACAGGTAAGGCAAAGGCATACAGCCCGAGCCTAACCGGAGCGTGGAGACATGGCAGACGACGGGACCAAGATAACCCTCAGGGTGGGATCCGATGACATTCAGCTCATGGAGGACTACATGGCTGAAACCGGAATCGGAAACCGCTCCGATTTCATCCGCGACGCCATCAGGGGGTACATCGAGTACAAGAGGACCGAATCCTCTGCCCCCATGAAGGTCGACAAGGGTGGATTGTTCGTCCGCTTCAGCGACCTGCAGCTCGAGACGCTTTCGAACCTCGCCAAGCTCGGCATATGCCTCTCGGAGGAGGAGTTCGTAAGGAAGTGCGTCCTGGACGTGATCGTTCCCAAGGACGCCGGAGTCAAGGCGATCAGCGACGCTTTCGCATCTGCACAGATGCTAGCTGCGCTCAAGTGAGGATGTGGACACATGGATGGGACTAGGTGTTCGCTTCCGAGAAACGCATTAAGGGGGATGCACTCATGATATCCAAGGACGCAGGAAGAACGAAGGGTCCGCACATCGCGGTGGTTGGCGTAGGAGGAGCCGGATGCAATGTCATCAGCGCCTTCGCCGGAAGGGGATGTCCGGTAGACACCATCGCGATCAACACGGACAAGGATGCCCTCCACAAGACGGTCGCCGATGAGAAGATCTACATCTGCAAGGCGGTCCTGAAGGGGGAGGGGACCCGCGGAGACGCCGAGCTCGGCAGACGCTGCGCGGACATCCACAAAGAGGAGATCAGGGATGCCCTCCTCGGATACGACTTCGTCTTCGTGATCGGAGGACTAGGCGGGGGAACCGGGACTGGTGCCATGCCTGCGGTGATCGATGCAGCGGCCGCAGGGGGCGCCAAGACCTACACATTGGCCATAAGCCCCTTCCTCTTTGAAGGGAGGAGGAAGGTGCTGGCCAGGGAAGCGTACCAGCGCATCAAGTCGATCTGCGAGGACTCGTTCCTCCTGGACAACGACAAGGTGGTTTCCCTCATGGACGACGCCGACATGGACTCGGTGTTCGCCCGCATGAACGAGAGCATCGTCGAATACGTGTCCGACATCGCTTCAGGAATGGCGAAGGCCATCGTGAACATGAAGCACCGGACGGAGAAGGCCCCTCTGCGCCACGAAGGCGGCGGGGCCATACCCATAGGCCTGATGGTCAGCGCCTGATTACGATTCTTTTTCCCCTCGGCAGTGGGGGCGCCGCCCCCCTGCACTGTATTATGATAAAATGGAAGCCGTCCGGATCCCGGACGGAAGGCGTTTTCAGGCTATTGCGGAATAGCCCATCTCGAACGCTTTGGCGTTCAACTCGCGGAACTTCTCGGGGACCTGGGACATCAGGGCCTTGAGGAGCACGTCCTTGGGTATGGGGAACCCCTTCACGGCCCCCACCGCGCCTATCATGACGGCGTTGGCTGCAACGGCCTTTCCGGCCTTGACGGCGATGTCGGTCGCATCTATGGTTATGGTGTTGGGATTCTCGGAGGATACGCGCTCTTTCAGAAGATCGAGCGAAGGATACTCCTCGAAACCGGCAGCGACCATCGACGGCAGGACTGGATCCATGTTCATCAGCACCACGGTGTCACGGTTGCCGAGGGAGAGGTTCCTGCAGGTCTCCACAGGCTCGAATCCCATGATCATGTCGGCGGACCCGGCCGCCTCCAACGGACTGACGACGCCGTCGCCGAAGCGGACGGTGGAGAGGACGCTGCCTCCCCTCTGTGCCATTCCGTGGACCTCGCTCATGGCCACGTCGAAGCCCATGTCCATGGCGGCGTTCCCAAGTACCATCGATGCGAGGAGGACCCCTTGTCCTCCGACTCCGACTATCTGGACGGTATACTTCATCTCCTCACCTCTATGGCGCCTCTGGGACAGACTGACGCGCACATCCCGCATCCGATGCATTGGACCGGGTCCGGGGAAATGCGGCCGTCCTTCTTGAACAGGGCGGGGCATGCGATCGTCTTGAGACAGGTTCCGCACAGGTTGCAGACCGTGGAGTCGACCTTACACTCGCCGACGACCAGCTTCTTGGACTTCTTGAGCTCCAGAGGGCAGGGGCACTTCGATATGATGACCGCGACGCCGTCGTATGCCAGGGCGTCCTTGAAGACCTGGGTGGCCTTCTTCACGTCATACGGGTTGACGGACTCCACGAATCCCACCCCTATGCCTTTGACCAGCGCCTCGATGTCGATGGCGTCGGTGCTCACCCCGCCGAAGTCCCTTCCCGTTCCGGGGTTCGGCTGATGGCCGGTCATGGCCGTGGTACGGTTGTCCAGTATGACCATGACGATGCGATGGCCGTTGAACAGGGCGTTGACCAGCGGCGGGACCCCTGCGTGGAAGAACGTGGAGTCGCCCATGAAGGCGATCGCCCTCTGGTCCGTTACCGCGTCGAATCCGCCAGCCGCGCCGGCCCCTCCGCCCATGCATATGATGAAATCGGCGGTGGAGAAAGGCGGCTGCACCCCCAGGGTGTAGCATCCTATGTCCGAGCAATAGACGACGTCCGTCTTGCCGACCGCCTTCTTCGCGGCGGCATACATGCCTCTGTGCGGGCATCCGGCGCAAAGCGTGGGGGGCCTGCTGGGAAGGACGACGTCCGGAACCTTCATCGGCTCCGGGAACTCGGCGACCTTCACGATCCCGGAGATCCCCTTGAGCACGTCGGGAGAGTATTCCCAGGCCCTGGGCAGGTGTCCGGTCCTCTTCCCGTACACGGGGACGGAGATGCCGTTCTGCCCGCAGATCCTGAGGACCTGGTCCTCCAGGAACGGCTCCAGCTCCTCCACGACGATGACGGCTTTCTTAGAGCGGACGAATTCGGCTATCCTCCTCTCAGGAAGCGGGTTGGTGAATCCCAGCTTCAGGATAGACGCGCCGGAGACGAACTCCTTGACATAGGCGTATGACACGCCGGATACGATGATTCCGACCTCCCCGGCGCCTTCCTCGAAGTTCAGGTCGGACGCCTCGGACATCTCCTGAGCCTTGGCGTACTTCTCGAGCAGGATCTTCCTGTTCAGCTTGGCGAACGCCGGCACGTTGACGAACTTGGCGACATCCTTGTCGAAGTGCCCCTTCGCCTTGACCGCCCTGCGCGGGCCGAACCTCACCACGCCGCGGGCATGGTTCATGCGGGTGGTGGTCCTGAACAGCAGGGGAAGCCCCAGCTCCTCGGACACCCTGTAGGCTTCCGCAACCATGTCCTTGGCCTCGGCGGGCGTCGAAGGCTCCATCATGGGCAGGAGGGCCAGGGTGGAATAGTATCTATTGTCCTGCTCGTTCTGCGAGCTATGGGCGGACGGGTCGTCGGCGCTCAGTATCAGCATGCCGGCCCTGACTCCGGAATACGCCAGCGTCATCATGGGGTCGGCGGCGACGTTCAGACCCACGTGCTTCATGAACACGAAGGACCTCACCCCGGAGGACGCCGCCGCAGCGGAGACCTCCATGGCCACCTTCTCGTTGGTGGAGAATTCGAAATACATCCCCGCGTCGGAGGAGATCTTCTCGAGGATGTTTCCTATCTCCGACGAGGGGGTACCGGGGTACGTGGACGCGAAGCCCGCTCCGGCCTCGATGAGGCCGCGGACGATGGCCTCGTTACCTAGCAGGAGGCTTCTCCCGCCTTCGTTCAACAAATCCGCCATCTGTATACCTCTGCGCGTGCGTATCTTGGAACTCGGTTATAATCCGTTCGAATTGCGCCGCGCAAAAAACAAGGAATGAACCAGGGCAGATTAGGGCAAATTGATTGCTCTGATGTCCCTGATGTATGTGGCCAGAAGAATCGAGGAAGAGCCCGGAGGGGCCCGGGCCTTGTTGTTAAATAGAACCGCCCTCTACGGTAGGGCACGCAGAGGTAGCCAAGCTTGGTCAACGGCGCAGGACTTAGGATCCTGTCCTTAGCGGTCCATGGGTTCAAATCCCATCCTCTGCACCTTATGCCACATGGCGCCTTATGAACTTCTCCGTCTTGGAGAACGCCTCATCCAGCACTTCGATGGGGGCAAGCAATACGGTGCGGAAGTGCCCCGTTCCGAACTCCTGGCAGAATCCAGATCCGTGGACGTATACGACCCCTTCCTCCTTTATGAGGTCGAAGACGAAGTCCTTGTCGGTCGTCCAAGACGTCCCTGCGAGGTCGATCCTCGGGAACATGTACAGCGCGCCCCTCGCCCTGCGGGTCTCCACCAGGGGTATCTCGTTGAGCCTCTTGTAGGAGTAGTCGGCGCGGGCCTTCAACTTGCGGTTCATGTCCACTATGTAGTCCTGTGGCCCTTCCAAGGACGCCTTCGCGGCGGCCTGGCAGGGGACGTTCGGACATATCCTCGCGCGGAACTGCTTCATCATGCCCAGACGGATCTCGTCCATGAGGCCGCCCTTGTCCATGAAATAGCAGTATCCCACCCTCCATCCCGGCATCAGGTTCACCTTGGAGAAGCCGTTGAGGATTATGCGGGGGACGTCGTCTGACAGCTTGGATGCGGAGTAGAACTCGCCGTCGTACACGATCTTGTCGTATATCTCGTCCGATATCAGCGGGATGTCGTATTCGGCCGCGATGTCTCCGAACTCCCTGATCGCCTTCGGCTCGTAGACGGCACCGGTGGGATTGTTGGGGTTGCACACGATGAGAGCCTTGGTCCTGTTGGTGATCCTCTTGCGGATCATGTCCGTGTCAGGCCTCCAGTCCTCCTCCTCAATCTGCTTGTATGGGACCGTTCTGCCCTCGAAGAAATTGATGTACTGCATGTACGACGGATACCCGGGGCCGGGCACGAGGACCTCGTCTCCAGGCTCTATGAAGGTGCCCATCATCACGTTGATGCACTCGCTGACGCCGGCGGTGACGTACACGTCATCAGGGGAGATCCCGACGCCGTTCTTCTCCTTCTCCCTGCGGACGACCGCCTTCCTTAGGTCCAGCTGGCCCTGCGAATCCCCGTATCCGTTGTCTACGAGGTCCACGGCCTCCCTGAGGGTCTGCTTGAAGTACTCGGGCGTCTCGAAGTCCCACTTGTTGGGATCGCCGATGTTGAGATTCAGCAGCTTCTTTCCGGCCCTGGCAGCCTCCGCGGCGGGAACCGTGACCTCGCGTATGGCATAATTCATTCCAAGAGACCGTCTGGACGCCTTGATCTGCTTCTTCATGTGCTATCGCCCCTCAATCCAAGCGACGATATTTAACAGGTATGAGGTGGGGCCGAAGCCCCGGAAGAAGAAAAGGGGTTTGGATCGGAATCTCAGTAGGAGATGCCCTGCCAGATCATAGCGTCGGCGACCTTCTCGAAGCCGGCGATGTTGGCGCCCGCGACGAGGTTGCCCTCCATCCCGTACCTCTTGGCGGCCTCGGAGGCGTTCTTGTAGATGGTCTTCATGATGCCGTGGAGCTTGGAGTCGACCTCCTCGAAGGACCAGGAGAGCCTGGCGCTGTTCTGGCACATCTCGAGGGCGGACGTGGCGACTCCTCCGGCATTGGCAGCCTTTGCGGGTCCGAAGAGTACTCCCGCCTTCTGGAAGCAGGCGATGGCCTCGGGGGTGCTGGGCATGTTGGCTCCCTCCGCGACGGCCATGACGCCGTTGCCGACGAGGGCCTTGGCAGACTGGCCGTCGATCTCGTTCTGGGTCGCGCAGGGCAAGGCGATGTCGCAGGGGATGGTCCAGATCCCCCTGCATCCCTCGGTGTAGGTGGCGGAGGGGACGTAGTTGAGGTAGGTCTTTATCCTGTCCCTCTTGACCTCCTTGATCTCCTGGAGGGTCCTGTAGTCGATTCCGTTGTCGTCCCTTATGTACCCGTTGGAGTCGGAGACGGCGATGACCTTGGCGCCGAGCTGGGTGGCCTTCTGGCAGGCGTAGATGGCGACGTTTCCGGAGCCGGAGATGACGACCTTCTTGCCGGCGAAGGACTTGCCGTTGTCCTTGAGCATCTCGTCGGCGAAGTAGCAGAGGCCGTATCCGGTCGCCTCCTTCCTGGCGAGGGAGCCGCCGGAGGGGATGGCCTTCCCGGTGAGTACTCCGGTGAACTCGTTCCTGAGCCTCTTGTACTGACCGAACATGAACCCGATCTCCCTGGCGCCTACTCCGATGTCTCCGGCGGGGACGTCGGTGTCGGGTCCGACATGCCTGCAAAGCTCGGTCATGAAGGACTGGCAGAAGCGCATGATCTCGTTGTCGGACTTGCCCTTGGGGTCGAAGTCTGATCCCCCCTTGCCTCCTCCGATGGGGAGGGTGGTGAGGCTGTTCTT